>NZ_DASSCY010000234.1:0-3293 GCF_035697385.1 Mycobacterium sp.
TCCTGAACCCACCGTCAGCCAAGCCCAACAATGGGAACCCCTCCGGTCAACGCGACAACGCACCACGAAGGTCACGGTAAGCGGGGGATCGGCGGCCGGTCAATCGATCCAGGCCAACGGTAAGGTCACTTTTCCGTTCACATCCGTGTTGGTTGACAACAACCGCGACAAACATAGGGGTAAACGCCTCATGTACCTGGCTTATCGTTCGACGACAATGTTCGTCACGGGCCCGCGACGCGGCTGTCACTTCTCAGTGCACCGATGGGACACGTAGTTGCGGTTTGTGCAAACTTTCGTATTCAGAAGGGGAGCCTCTAGATGTCGACTTTCATGCGCTACCTCAAGCTCCAGCTGCAGTCGCTCACGTGCTTAGGCGTGGGCCCGATATTTCTCGTCATCTATCTTGCCGCCGAACCACAGCAACCGGCGTGGATGTTGTGGTGGGGGCTGGGCCTCACCGTCCTCAGCGTCCTCATCGCGTTGTACGCCACCAAAGTTGGCGCGAACACGTTGTTTCATCGTTATACGGAGGACGACCCAGACGACCCGAACGTGGACGACAGCGACAGTTTTGCAGCGCGCCTGCGCCAGCAGCATCGCTACGAGCGCTGACGATTTCGGCGCTGCACGCCTCCCGATATGCAGCAGGCATCGGTCGAGATGTGGCAGGGGAGAGAGGCATTGACTGCCGGGGTGGCCGTGACCTGAGGAACTGGCGCGACCTTGCATGGTTCCCATGCAGGTGTGTCTGCTAATTGGTTGGACCGGATTCAGTTCAGGTTGATAGCGTGCGCGAGACCGTGACATCACGCGAGGAGGTGAGACCCATGAACGCTGTAACCATGTGGGTGCTCCCACTCGCGTGCACGGTCAGGCGATTGACGTAGGTGTCGCCGGCGGAGCGTGCGGTGCCGGAATGGCAGGCGACCCTGGACGCCCTGCAGGCGCTGCCGGAGATTTGTCTCGAAGCGCCGATCGGCTACGGCGGCGTCTCTTTGGGTGTCGTAACGGGTCGGCGGTCGAATCCCGGATTGCTGCCTTGGGCTTCGGTGGGGTTTTCGTCGACGACGCTCTGATCGAGGCGGCGGGAACGATCACCGTCCCGGTCGAGTACCAGATTCCGTGGAACGACGAGGAATTCGACCGCACATCCGGGATCGCATTGTTTGACGCCTTCGCCTCGAAGGAGAAGACATTGCACGCCTACTCGGGTAGGCACTATCCGGTGCCCGAATACGAGCGCGACAGTTCGGCTCGGTTATTTTCCCGCCACCTCGGCCGGGCCGCCGACACGACTTCGGATTGACGTGAACAGGTGTCCGCGTCCCGGCCCACGCCGGACGCAGATGCCGCCCAACCGCTGCGTCGGCAACCGACGGACCTAAAAGCGTAGCCCTGCGGAGCGCTACGCATCTTTGCCGGTCACAAGATCAAGTCGGGTAGCAGGCGTTCGGCGGCTGCCCACTCTCGTTCTGCTGTGTTCGCGCGCTGCGAATGACACCTCGGACTAAGGGTCAACCCGGCGTCGAGCTGGCCAATGTTCATGGAGCTAGAGATGCGCGCTAGACAGCGCATAGGCCGGAAGCGGACGGCCGGATCGGACAAATAGATGAAATCTGATCCAGGGGTCGACCGATTTGCTGCGGATCCCTGAGCTGTGATGCAAACTCATTGCCACATCAAGTTCCAACAATTAGCTGGATGCAAGGATTCTCCCGGGGAAGGACACGCTGTGGCACCTGCCAAGCAAAAGACCATCACCGCCGCCATCGCCGCCGGCGTGCTCGCTACAGCGGCCACGGGTATCGTCGACAGCCCTCAAGCCACTCCGGCCGCACAGACGGTTCCGCACGCGGCGAACGTGGCTGCGCCGGCGTTGTCGCTGGCCGCGATCGCCACACCCAACAGCTTGTACGGGGCGACCGGCGGGTCACCCGTTGTGGTGATCGGACCGAGCGGCAGCCTGGATGTTGGCAGCAGCAGGGCTTCGGGTCCAGTGGCTCGCGCCGGTGTCGCGACCCCAACTTCGTCGGGCGGTGACAGTGGCGACGCCGTCGTGTCGAACGCGAGTTTCTTCTTCGCGCCGACCACGCTCGCGGGCTCCATCCCGCAGGCATCAAGCAAGTTGGGCAAGTTCGCGCCTGCAACGTTCGCCGCGACCAGTGCAACGAGCGCGGCCAGCGACCCATGGTTGGGAGACCCGCCTTTCCCGTTTCCGCCCAATAACTTCCTCGGCCTGATTGGACCGGGTGGGCTGCTGATCGGAGACGGGTACTACCCGGGGCAAAACGGCGGACTGTTGATCGGAAACGGCGCTGACGGCGCCCTTGGCCAAGATGGTGGCCGCGGCGGCTTGCTGTTCGGAGATGGCGGCAACGGCGGCAACGGCACGCTGACGCACGCACCCGGCAACGGCGGCAACGCGGGACTGATCGGCAACGGCGGCCGAGGCGGCGCAGGCTCGGAGGGTACTGCGACTAGACCGGGCGGTACTGGCGGCAACGGCGGCAATGGCGGACTCTTGCTTGGCAACGGCGGCGACGGCGGGTCGGGCGGGGTTGCGGGGAGCATTATCGGCGGCGAGGTGGTCGCCGGCACGGGAGGCAATGGCGGCAACGCAATCGGATTCGGTAACGGCGGCACCGGCGGCGGGGGAGGTATCGCGATCGGAGGTGACAGCGCGGTCGGCGGAACCGGTGGCGACGGCGGCAGCAACGGGCTGGCTGGCACCGCCGGCGCGGGCGGTGCCGGCGGCAACGCCGACAGCAACGGTCCGACGACCGGCGGCGCGGGCGGCAATGGCGGCGACGCGACCGGGCTGGGCAACAACGGGGGAGCCGGCGGCGCAGGAGGAAACGCGACCACAGGTGTCAGCGGCACGGCCACTGGCGGCGCCGGAGGCGAGGGCGGCGGCGGATCGGTCGGAGGTGCCGGCGGCGCGGGTGGCAACGCTACGACCACCTCAGGTGACGCCAACGGAGGCAATGGAGGCAACGGAGGCAGCCCCGGCGGGACCGGCGGCAACGGCGGCAACGGCGGCAACGGAACCTCCAGTTCCGGCAGTGGCACCGGTGGCGATGGCGGCAACGGCGGCTCACCCGGCGGTACGGGCGGCGACGGGGGCGACGGCAGCACGAATGACGGCAATGACGGAGCCGACGGCTAGCTAGTCCGTCACGGTTCTCGACGTTGCCGAGTACTGGAGGCCGCGGTGACGATAACTTCCTCGGGATTTCCGGCGCGTTTGGGCGACCGACGCGCCTCCGCGATCGTCGATCAACGACACCGAA
>NZ_DASSCY010000235.1:0-13687 GCF_035697385.1 Mycobacterium sp.
GCATTGTCGAACTCGGCTCGGCGCAACCCGGTCGGCGCCTTCCCGTTGCCGTCGAGGACGCGCGCGATGAGCGCGCGATGCAGCTGGGTTATGTCGGACATGGTTGTCGGCGGTCTCCTCTCAGTACGGGCAGTGCCGCGGACTTGCTTTGCGTCGTCGAATGCGGCTCCTATCAATAAGACGATTGGCGGCTCGCCGAAAACGACAGCCCGGGTTCAGGTCCATGCGATGC
The DNA here is from genome assembly GCF_035697385.1 of Mycobacterium sp. Classification (GTDB taxonomy): domain Bacteria; phylum Actinomycetota; class Actinomycetes; order Mycobacteriales; family Mycobacteriaceae; genus Mycobacterium. The sequence continues at coordinate 233 of NZ_DASSCY010000235.1, forward strand.
GCTCTTGTAGCACGGCTCGTTCGGCGGGGTTGGCGGTCAACTCGAGTGCGTGGCCGTCGGCGGCCCTGGCCTGGTCTGGATCACCGAGTTCGCGCTGCAGCTCGGCGCGCGTCGCGTGGTAGAGGTGATAGCGGTCCAGCACGCCGGCGAGCGCATCCAGTTCGATCATGGCTGCATGCGCTCCCGACCTGTACCGCAGCGCGATGGCGCGATGGAGGCGCGTGACAGGTGACGGTGCGAGGTGAAGCAGCATGTCGTAGAGCAGCACGATCTGTTCCCAGTCGGTGTCCTGCCAGCGTTTGGCTTCGGCATGGCAGGCGACGATCGCGGCTTGCAGCTGGTACGGGCCGGGACGACGGTATTTGGTGGCGCGGGTAAGCAATTGAGTCGCCTGCGCGATCGCCTCGCCGTCCCACAGGGTCCTGTCCTGGTCCTGCAACAGCACCAAATGACCATCGCGATCGAAGCGGGCCGCTGCGCGGGCGCGGTGCAGCCGGATCAACGCGAGCAGGCCACCCACCTCCGGCTCGGTCGGCATCAGCTCGTGCAGCAGAGACGCAAGCCACTCGGCGTCCTCGACGAGATCGCGCGACTGCGCCCGCTCGGCAGTACACAGGTAGCCCTCGTTGAACAGCAGGTAGATCACCGCCAAGACCTCGGCCAGGCGGGAACCCAGCTCGTCATCGGCAGGGATCCGGTACGGAATGCCCGCATCGGTGATCTTACGTTTGGCGCGGGTAATCCGTTGCGCCATAGTCGTTTCCTGCACTAGGAACGCTCGCGCGATCTGGGCTGTTGTCATGCCGCACACCACCCGCAGCGTCAGCGCGATCTGCGCCTCGCGGGGTAGTGCCGGGTGGCAGCATGTGAAGATCAGCCGCAGCCGCTCGTCAGGCTCAGGCTGAACCGGCCACTGCAGTTGCGCCAATTTGGCGACGTAGTTGTGATCGCGCCGCCGTGCGTCCAGGCCGCGGCGTCGGGCGACCGTGAACAGCCAGGAGTCCGGCCGCTGCGGTATCCCTTCCACCGGCCAGTGCCGCAGCGCGGCCAGCACGGCATCCTGAACCAGATCTTCTGCGGTGGCGAAATCGCCTGTCACATGCATCAAAGACGCGGCCAGTTGGCTCGCGTGTTCGCGCACCACGCGGGCCAACTGGGCATGCACCGCATCAGTCAATGGACTCATGACTCCAGGGGACGGATCTCGACGATCGGGCAGGCCGGCCAGGCCTTGACCATTTGCAGTGCCTCGTCCAAATCGGCGACCTCGATCTCGGCATACCCGCTCACGACCTCTTTGCCTTCGACAAACGGCCCGTCGATGATCACCGGTTCATCGCCGTCGAGCCGCACCGTCGTCGCGGTCTCGGGAGATTTCAGCTTGCCACTGCCCCGCAGCTTGTCCGCGTAGGTGGCGAACCATTCGTTGACCCTGCCGTAGGCCCGCTCTCGTTCGGACGGGTCCATGGCCGCGAGTTCGCTCTCGAATTCTTCGGTGTCGACGAACAACAGCACATACTTCATGCCGCACGCCTCCTGGATCCCTGGCATCCGCCGCCGAGTCCGTAACAGACCATCAGGCTGGGCTTGATAGTCGATGGCATCCATGTACCTCCTCGTCCGGGATGTCCTTTGCATCCCTATCAGTAAGACGATCGGCAGCACGGCCATTACGACACAGTGGCTCGCGGGGAGAGCTACAGGCGGGCGGCGAGTTCGGTGCCCTGCTTGATCGCACGCTTGGCATCGAGCTCGACGGCCACCGCCGCGCCTCCGATCACGTGCGGCTCGACGCCGTTGCGGCGCAGGCCCTCTTCCAGATCACGGACAGACTCCTGGCCGGCGCAGATCACGACATTGTCGACCGCGAGTACCCGCGGGTCTGACCGATCGGAGCCGAAGCTGATGTGCAAGCCGTCGTCGTCGATGCGTTCGTAGTTCACGCCGGAAAGCTGCTGCACGCCTTTGGCCTTCAGTGACGCGCGATGCACCCATCCCGACGTCTTGCCGAGCCGCTTACCCTGGGGTCCCTTCGTGCGCTGCAGCAGATACACCTCGCGCGCGGCCGGCGCCGGGATCGGTGTCGTCAGCGCACCCCGCGCCTCCTGAGGATCGGCGGCGCCCCACTCAGCTTTCCATTCCTTCAGGTTCAGCGTCGGTGATTGGTCGGTGACCAGGAACTCGCTGACATCGAACCCGATTCCTCCGGCGCCGACGACGGCGACGGCCTTGCCGACCGGCTTGCCGGCGATGGCTTCCGCGTACGAAAGGACCATCGGATGGTCGACGCCAGGGATGTCGGGAATCCGCGGAGCCACCCCGGTCGCCAGCACCACTTCGTGGAATCCGGCAAGCTCGTCGACATCGGCGCGGGTCCGAAGCCGGACGTCGACGCCGTGTTTGTCCAGCATCGTCGTGTAATAGCGGATCGTTTCGCTGAATTCCTCTTTGCCGGGAATCCTTCGCGCCAAATCGAATTGACCGCCGATGCCATCGCCGGCCTCGAACAGCGTCACGTCGTGTCCCCGCTGCGCCGCGGTGACCGCTGCGGCCAGTCCGGCCGGCCCTGCGCCGACCACCGCGATCCGCTTGGTGCGACGCGTCGGTCCAAGCACCAGCCTCGTCTCATGGCCTGCCCGCGGATTCAGCAGGCACGACACCGTCTTGTGGACGAACGCGTGATCCAGGCACGCCTGGTTGCAGGCGATGCACGTGTTGATTTCGTCGGCTGCGTCCGCGGCGGCCTTGCGCACCCAGTCCGGGTCCGACAGCAGTGGGCGCGCCATCGAGATCAACTGCACATGGCCGTCGGCGAGGATCTGTTCGGCGGTCTGCGGCATGTTGATCCGGTTGGACGCCACCACCGGAATGTTCACGTGTTCGGCCACCGCGTTGCTGATGTCGACGAACGCGCTGTTGGGCACCGACGTGACGATCGTGGGCACTCGCGCCTCGTGCCAGCCGATGCCGGAGTTGATGAGCGTGGCGCCTGCGGCCTCGACTTCCGTTGCGAGTGCGACGATTTCGTCCCAGCTTTGGCCGTCCTCGACGTAGTCCGCCATCGACATCCGGTAGCAGATGATGAAGTCGTCGCCGACGGCGGCGCGGGTACGACGCACGATCTCGACCGGCATGCGACGGCGCTTCTCCGGTGTGCCTCCCCACGCGTCGATGCGCTTGTTGGTGCGCGGCGCCAGGAACTGATTGAGCAGATAGCCTTCGCTGCCCATGATCTCCACGCCGTCGTACCCGGCTTCGCGGGCGAGCACAGCGCAGCGCGCGAAGTCGTCGATGGTGCCGTCGACATCCCGCAATGCCCGCGGGCGGAACGGGTTGATCGGCGCTTTGATGGCCGACGCGCTCACCGAAAACGGGTGGTACGCATAGCGTCCGGCGTGCAGGATCTGCAGCAGGATCTTCCCGTCAGCGTCGTGCACGGCGCCGGTGATGCGACGGTGCCGTCGAGCATCCGACGACGAGGTCATCTGCGCGGCGAACGGCAGCAGCCAACCGGTCCGGTTCGGGGCGTATCCGCCGGTGATGATGAGCCCGACGCCGCCGCGGGCACGGTCGGCGAAATACGCTGCGAGCCGGTCGGTGTCGCGGGCCCGGTCCTCGAGGCCGGTATGCATCGAACCCATCACCACGCGGTTGCGCAGCGTGGTGAAGCCGAGGTCCAACGGCGACAGCAGGTTTGGATAGCTCATTGTGGTTCTGCTCTTCGCGCGAGCGCTCATCGCTGGGCCACCTTTAACGCCGCCGCCACTTCGTCGAGCCAGTCGACGGCGCTTTCCTCCGCGCGGATGCCGCCGCGCAGCACCAGGTACTGATGCAGCGCACTACCGGTCAGCGCACCAGGTTCGGGAAACTGGCGTTTCTCGAATCCGCGGTAGGCGTCAAGCAATTCGGCGCGTTCGGCGCGCAATGCGGCGACCTGCGCGCGTAGCACATCGACGTCGCCGTGGGCGGCGCCGCGCACCTTCACGGCGAGGTCGCGGGTGCGGTTGTCGGCCACCGAACTTCCGCGGCCGGACAGCGGTTCGGCAATCCAGCGGGCCAGCTCATCGCGGCCGGCATCGGAGACCGTGTACACCTTCTTGTCAGGCCGGCCTTGCTGCACGACCGGTGCGACGTGCACCCAGCCGTCGTCCTCCATCGCCCGCAGCGTGCGGTAGATCTGCTGATGCGTCGCGGCCCAGAAGTAACCGATGGACCGGTCGAACCGGCGCGCGAGTTCGTATCCGGATCCGGACTGCTCGCACAGCGCGACCAGGATCGCGTGAGGAAGTGCCACGCAGGCAGCCTACGGCGAATCGCGCGACCTATGCAACTGGTTGCACTGCAACCTTGCGCATAGGCCGCGCGATTCGTCAGGTCAGCACCAGTTCACGTTGACGTCTGTGCCGCCCGAGTTGACGTGCACCGAGCAGTCGACGGGTTGGTACGACGCGGTGCCGCCCTCCGTCACGTACACGGCGTCGTAATTCGGGGCGCTGTCACGCGGCGCGGCCAAGGCGGGGCTGGCGAGTCCGATCGTCATCGCGAACAGCGTGCCGGCCGTGGCGAGTCCGAGCGCTAACTTCTTCATTTACGACTCCTTTGTCAGGCTTAGTCAAGCTAAGCAGTTGCTATCTGGAGGAACGCGCGGCGCGGCAGCGGTCTTCCTTCGCAGGAGCCATTTCGCCCGTCTCGCAAGTCATCACAGTCGAACGCACATGTGGGCGGCGTCACATACAGCTCGGAGCAGCGAGAAGGGCAAGTCAGATGGGTGTGTCCCTAGGCGTGCTGTATGTGCAACGTCTAGTATCAGTAACCACGCGCCACCCTTAACCGGGCGGTGTAAAAGTTAGGGCACACTGAGACAGACGTCCAAGTACCGGTTTCGGATACTGGCAACGACTTTTCAGCGGGCTCGACCCAGCCTGGCAGCCCCGGACAGGAGATCGAGGAGCAACCTGTGACGTACACGATTGCCGAACCCTGCGTCGACATCAAAGACAAGGCATGTATCGAGGAGTGCCCTGTCGATTGCATCTACGAGGGCGCACGCATGCTGTACATCCATCCGGACGAATGCGTCGACTGCGGCGCGTGCGAGCCGGTATGCCCGGTCGAGGCCATCTACTACGAGGACGATGTGCCCGACCAGTGGAGCGGATACACGCAGATCAACGCCGACTTCTTCGCCGAACTGGGCTCGCCGGGCGGCGCGTCCAAGGTGGGGTTGACGGAGAACGATCCGCAGGCGGTCAAGGATCTCCCGCCGCAAGGCGAGGAGTCCTAAACGGCCCGCCCGCACCTTCGTAGGCGGGTGTCGGCGTCGTTGCCGGTGTTCCCTTGGGACACCCTGGCCGACGTCACGGCGCTCGCCCGTTCACACCCCGACGGCATCGTCGACCTGTCGGTCGGTACACCGGTCGACCCGGTCGCGCCGCTGATCCGCGACGCACTCACCGCGGCCAGCGCATCGTCGGGCTATCCCACCACCGCGGGTACCCCTGCGCTGCGGGCGTCGGCGGCTGCTGCATTACGCCGCCGATATGGCATCACCGGATTGCCCGACGACGCAGTGCTTCCCGTGATCGGCACCAAGGAACTCATCGCGTGGCTGCCGACCCTGCTCGGGCTGGGTGGCGAGGACGCGGTCGTCGTGCCCGAGCTGGCCTATCCGACATACGAGGTCGGCGCGCAGTTGGCGGGCGCCCAGGTGGTGCTCGCTGATTCGCTCACTCAACTCGGCCCGCAGTCGCCGCCGCTGGTGTACCTGAATTCGCCGAGCAATCCGACCGGCAAGGTGCTCGGTGTTGAGCACCTCCGCAAGGTGGTGGGCTGGGCCCGCGAACGCGGCGCGCTGGTCGCCTCCGACGAGTGCTACCTGGGTCTCGGGTGGGACGCCCAGCCGTACTCGGTACTGCATCCAGAGGTCTGCGACGGCGACCACACCGGCCTGCTGGCCATTCATTCGCTGTCGAAGACATCGTCGCTGGCCGGTTACCGCGCCGGCTTCGTCGCCGGTGATCCGGCGGTAATCGCCGAGCTGCTGGCGGTGCGCAAGCACGCCGGGATGATGGTGCCGACGCCGGTGCAGGCCGCCATGGTCGCCGCGCTTGACGACGATGCGCACGAACGCGAGCAGCGCCAGAGGTATGAGCGACGACGCGCCTCCCTGCTGCCGGCACTGCAGTCGGCCGGGTTGACCGTCGATCACTCCGAGGCCGGGCTCTACATCTGGGCCACCCGCGGCGAACCGTGCCGCGACACCGTCGCATGGTTTGCGCAACGCGGAATCCTTGTGGCGCCAGGAGAGTTCTACGGCCCACGCGGCTCACGACACGTGCGCGTCGCGCTCACCGCGACCGACGAGCGGATAGCCGCTGCTGTGCAACGACTTACGTCTTAGCGCGAGCAGCAGCGAAAATCGCGCCGAGAGTAGGGAATATGACGGGATCCGACGCGGATTCCGTCATATTCCCTACTCTCGCGATGCCCTGCCACAGCGCAGACGTCCACCCAGGGCATATCGCCCATTTTCGAGAGGAACGCAAAAGGCCTCGACACGCCGAGGTTTTGGGTGCTTTTACGTCTGCTCGCGCAGTAATCCGAGCGACATCGCCGTCGTCACCGCTGCCGTGCGGTCTGAGACGCCGAGCTTGTTGAACGCCCGCAGCAGGTGAGTTTTCACCGTAGCCTCGCCGATGTGCAGCTCACGTCCGATTTCCGCGTTAGACCTGCCCTTTGCGACGTGGCCGAGGACTTCTACTTCACGGGCGGACAGCGTCGCCGAACCGGGTTGTCGCACAAAGCGAACCAGCCGATCCGCCACCGTCGGCGCCAGCACGGTCTTGCCGCGGGCGGCATCGCGCACCGCTTCGGCCAGCTCAGAGCGCGACGCATCCTTGAGTAGATAGCCCGCAGCGCCCGCCTCGACGGCACGCAGGATGTCGGCGTCGGATTCATAGGTCGTGACGACCACGATCCGCGTCCGCGGTAACACCGCCAGGATTCGTTCGGTCGCTGCCACGCCGTCCACATCGGGCATCCGCAGGTCCATGAGAATCACGTCGGGACACAGGGATTCGGCCATGACGACGGCCTCGGCGCCAGAACCCGCCTCGCCCACGACGGTGAGGTCTGGTTCGGCGTCGATCATGCCGCGCAGTCCTTCGCGGACGACAGGATGGTCGTCGACCAGCAGGACGGTGGTCATGCCGGAACCTGCAGGGTCACCGTCGTCCCGCCGCCGGCCGTCGGTGACAGTGACATCGTTCCGCCTACCTGCGCCGCACGTGCCCGCATCCCGCGCAGGCCGAAACCTTGTGTGATCGCATCGGGCAGGCCAATGCCGTTGTCTGCCACCGCCAGTCGCACGCCATGGTCGTGGGCGGACAGTTCAACGGTCACAGTATCTGCCTGCGCATGCTTGCGAATATTGGAGAACGCCTCCTGCGTGGCGCGCAGCAGCACGACGTCGGCCGCCATACCCAGCGCTGGAAGACCGTCGTCCGCGCGCATCGTCACGGCGATTCCGGTTTCGTCCGACAGCCTGTCGCACTGGCGTTGGATAGCCGCGGAGAGTGAACCCTCATGCAGCGCTGTGGGAGTCAGTTCGGCCACCATCGCCCGCGCCTCGGCCAGGTTCTCCCTGGCCGTTGTGCGGATGAGTTCGACGTGCCGCTTCGCGGCGGCCGTGTCGGTCTCCAACTCGGGCTCGACGGCTTGCGCGAGCGCAACGATGCTGGTGAAACCCTGGGCCAATGTGTCGTGGATTTCGCGTGCCAGCCTTTCCCGTTCGGCGGCCGTGCCGGCCTCGCGTGACAGGCGCGCACTCTGGGCCCGGGTCGCCGCAAGCTCCGCGACAAGTTCGGCCAGTTTCCTGCGCTGCTTCATCGACGTCATGATCGTAATCCCGATGACGGGTGCAGCGATCAGCCCGACGAGCGTAAAGGCAACCGCCAAAGGCAGATGGGGCCACCGGAACCCATAAATCAACAGCGCGAGGCTTAGAGGCGCGAAGTTCACCACAGTCGTAACAACGAGCGCGGTGGGCAGGGGTAACGAGGCGAACACGAGGGGATAGATCGCGGGCACCGCAGCAACCGCAACCGCCGACGCCGACATCGCGACGATCCACAGCCCGATCACCGTCGCGAGAAACAGCAGTGTTCGCCAATCGAATTCGCCCCCGCGGCTGACGCGACTGCCGAACGCCGATACGCACACGACGATGCCAAACAACGCTGCGAGCGCCACTGGCACGTTGCTCGGGACGCGGTCGTCGAGCATCACGACCCCCGCGGCGGCTGCGGCGCACATGCCTAAGACGTAGGCATCCCACAGCCAGTGCCACTCACCGCTTCGCCCCCCGCTCATGGGGCGATGTCCCCTACTTTCACTGGGGGCCCAAACCCTCGGTCGGCACCCAGTTGCCGTGAAAGCCGTGTGGCACCCGTGCCGGAAGGTGCACGGTCGCGACGGTTTCCAGTGTCTGCCCATCGAGCAGCACCAGGTCGCTGCGGTCGGCCGACCGGTCGTACACGAACCCCATCGCCACGCCGTCGTCCTCCGCGGCATCCGCAGTCGACGGGACGAAGACGAACTCGCCGGGCTCGCGGCCGGGCCCGAACGCAACGGACTGGGAGCTATGTGTGGAGAGGTCATGTTTCAGGATGGCGTCTTGCCGGGAGTATCCATCCGACTCGCGGGAGTACCCGACGGAATAGCCATACCGGTGGCGCCGGCCGACCAGTCGTTCGTCGACGCGCGGGAATTCCTGGGGAGTGTCGTCAAGACGTTCTTCGATGACCTTGGCAGAGGTGAGATCAACGGTCCATCGATCCAATGACTGGTCCTCGGGGAACAGGCGAGTGCCCGTAGTGAACACCGACGAGTGACGCACAACGTCGAGCACTATTCGGTCGCCATCGTCATAGGCGTTCAACGGATGGAACACGTAGCACGGCTTGACCTCGAACCATCTGATGTCGGAGGCCGTGCCTTCGCGTGGCATCACCCCGACGCGAGCCTGCCGTTCCGGCGCCCATCGATAGGGCATGCCCCCTGACGGTGGACCCGAGCGTTCCGACCCACGCATGATGGCGCGCACCACGAAATCCGGTGCGGCGTGGCGTTCAGCGATGCGCGTCAGCATTCCGGCGACGGCCTTGGCGGGCCGGCCGTGTAGCACCCCGCTCAAGTCCAGGGCGACCGGCAAGTCGTACAGCACGACGTACTTTTCGGTCAGCGAGAAATCGTGCATCATCGTCTGAGCTTTCAACCGGATGTTCACCGTACGGCGGACCTTGCCGTCGACCCCGGTGACCGTGTACTGAACAATGTTGCCGCGCATGGGGTTATAGGACACCGCGTGCAGCTCGCCGGTTGCGGGATCGCGCTTGGGATGTGCGGTGTACCCGCCGAACAACGTGCCGCAGAAATCGGAGGGGCCCACGGTCTCGAGTTCATCCGTCAGCTCGTAGGGCCGAACACCGGACTCCGCGATTGCGTACGTGCGACCCGCGTGGCCGATGATGTTGGTGTTGGCGGCGAAGTCGACACCGCCGGAGTGTGCGCCGCCTGGCCATGTCTCCCCAAGCCTGCGAGCGACGTCGGCGGATCGCACATACCTGTTGCGGTACCAAAGCGCCTTGCCGTCGCGCAGACGGAGGCCGTGAGCCATTCCGGTACCGAGGAACCAGTGGTATTTCGCGGGGTCAGGGTCGCCCATCGGGTTGGGCCCAATGCGCAAATAGCGGCCGTCGAGGTACTCGGGAATGGATCCCGTGACGTCAAGATCGATCGCCGTGATCTCCTCGCGCACAGGAGCGAAATTGCCGGTTAAGTACGGGTTGTCCGTCTCGCGGACCCGCGCTGCAGTGGTCATGACTTGATGCTGCGCCTGTCCGGTGCGACTGCGAAACCCCCTGACGGTTGAATTCCGGTGTCCATCGACCGGTTGACAGCTGGATACACCGTCGAGTGGCCAGTTATGGCACGCGCCAGCGCGAAATGCGTGCAATAAGTTCCCACTCGGGGCCTAATCCGCGGTCGCACGCAATCCCAGCGCAAGGACGAGCCGATCGTCCGGGTCGTCCAACGACGTCGATAGAAGCTTCTCGATCCGGCGCACGCGATAGCGCACCGTATTCGGGTGAACGTGCAAGCGCTGCGCCACGGCGCCGATGTCGCCGAACCCGTCCAGGTACGCCTGCAGCGTGTCGGCGAGCATCGGATCCTGCTCGCGCAGCTGTCGCACCCGCGGGTCGACGAGCCGCGGCTGGCCGGCCACCTGCGCGACGATCGCGTCCAGCAGCACGGTGGTGCGCGCTTCGTCGAGGGACGACACCTGCCCGATGGCGCCGGGGTGGCGCTCGGCGCTGTCGAACACGCGGTCCACCTCGGCGCGCGCCGATGCGACACCCGCCAGTCCGGCCAGCGGCGCCGCGATGACGGCCCGCAGCGTCAGCCCAAGCTCGCGGCGGAGCGCCGCCACCACGCCGCGCACCCACGACGTCACCGATGACGGCACACCGGTCTTCGGTAGGAGTACATACACCCGCTCGCCGGTCGACGCGACCTGCGCATCGGCGCGAAAGGCGCTTGCGCTCAAAGCGATAACGTCAGCAGGCACTGTAGTGGCCACGCCGCGAAACCCGATCAGCGCTGCGCGGCCGTCGGCCACAATGCCCAGCTCGCGCGCGATCACCGCGATATCAACATCCTCCCCGCCCAGTCCAAGCAGCTCCTGTACCCGAACCGTGTGCGTCGATGGTGCGGCCGCCAGCCGCGACATGATGCGGGCCGCGAGCACCGCCCCGCCGCGCATGACGTCCTCGACGTCGTCGGCCAGCGGCGCCGACCCCTGCTGCAACCAGATCGTCCCGGCGAAACCCGGCCGTCGGCGAGCGTCGGTCGCAGGCAGGTGGATGCCGACCGCCAACCGCGGCCGCAGGCCCAATTCGGGGCGCTCGGCGACGCGGACGACCTCGCCGCTGGCGCGCAGCGCGTCGAAGATGCCCCACTGTCCGATCCACTCCAGGTGTTCTGGCGGGCCGGCGCGGCCAAGGATGGTCAGCCGGCGCAGCTCGTCGGCCTCATCGCTGGAGGCCGAGTAGGCCAGCATGTGGGACTCCGCGTCTTCGATGCTGATCATGCCGCGGGTGCGGTCGGCGATCGACTGAGCAAGGCCGAACAGGTCGGTGCCGGAGTCGTACAGCGGGTCGCCGCGATCGCCGTGATGCTCGAAGGCGTGGTTGACGAGCTTGTACAGCAGTTCCCACCGCGCCCGCGGTTCGACGGCCACCACCGCGGTGCCCAGCGCGACGGCCCGCCGGACGGCTTCGTCGGTTGGCTCCTTGACGAAGATTGCGGCCGGCACTTTGCCGGCCTGCTCGCCGATCCAGCGCACGGCATCGGCGTCGGACACTCCCAGCAGGAAGAACAGGTCGGCCGATCCAGGGCCGACCGCCAGACCCAGCCGCACGTCGTCAGCGTCGACCAGCGCCACCGAACCCACCGGCATGTCCAGGCCGCGCGGCGCCTCGACCAGCGTGACCATCGTGCGGTCGAGGGCCAGTAGCAGCTGTCCGAGACCCAGCCCGGAGGATTGCTCCGCCATGGCACCCCTCCTTTGTCCGATTCGACTATAGAGGCCTGAGGGTGTTGTCGGATCAGCCATGTGTTGCGCGTCGCATTCAGGGGATCCTTGCTGCATGGACGCCATCACCGACGTACCCCTGCCGGCCAACGAGCCGATTCACGAATACGCACCTGGTTCGGGTGAACGCACCCGGCTCACTGAACAGCTACGGGCGCTAGCTCAGGAACCCATCGACCTGCCGCACGTCATCGGCGGGTCCCACCGCATGGGCGACGGCGAACGCATCGACGTGGTCCAGCCGCACCACCATGCAGCGCGGCTGGGCACGCTGACGAACGCCACCCACACAGACGCCACCGCCGCTATCGACGCCGCGATGGCCGCCAAGGCCGAATGGGAAGCCACGCCGTTCGACGAGCGCGCGGCAGTGTTCCTGCGTGCGGCCGACCTGCTTGCCGGTCCGTGGCGGGAGAAGATCGCGGCGGCCACCATGCTCGGCCAGTCGAAGAGCGCCTACCAGGCCGAGATCGATGCCCCGTGTGAACTCATCGACTTCTGGCGCTTCAACGTCGCGTTCGCCCGCCAGATCCTCGCGCAGCAGCCGATCAGCAGCCGCGGCGTGTGGAACCGCACCGACTACCGGGCGCTCGAGGGCTTCGTCTACGCGATCACCCCGTTCAACTTCACCGCGATCGCAGGCAACCTGCCGACCGCACCGGCGCTGATGGGCAACACGGTCGTGTGGAAGCCGTCGCCGACCCAGGCCTTCGCCGCGTACCTGACCATGCAGCTGCTGGAGGCGGCGGGTCTGCCGCCCGGTGTGATCAACCTGCTCGGCGGCGACGGCAAGGCGGTTTCCGATGTGGCGCTTGCCGATCCGCGCCTGGCCGGTATCCACTTCACCGGATCGACGGCGACGTTCCAGCACCTGTGGCGCGAGGTCGGCAACAACATCGACCGCTACAACGGTTATCCGCGACTGGTCGGGGAGACCGGCGGCAAGGATTTCGTGCTGGCGCATTCCAGCGCTCATCCGGATGTGTTGCGGACAGCGCTGATTCGCGGCGCATTCGACTACCAGGGGCAGAAATGCTCGGCGGCGTCACGGGCGTTCATTCCGCGCTCGGTGTGGCAGAAGATGGGCGACGACTTCCTCGCGGCGACCGACGCGCTGCGGTACGGCGATGTCACCGACCTGTCCAACTACGGCGGCGCCCTGATCGACGAGCGGTCATTCGCCAAGAACGTCAAGGCCATCGAGCGGGCCAAGTCCGCGGCAGGGGTCACTATTGCGGCGGGTGGCGAATATGACGACAGCGAAGGGTATTTCGTCCGGCCGACGGTGCTGCTGTCCGACGATCCGAGCGACGAGTCGTTCTGCACCGAGTACTTCGGCCCGATCCTGTCGGTGCACGTGTATCCCGATGACGACTACGAGCGGCTCCTCGACGTCGTCGATACCGGCGCCAAGTACGCCTTGACCGGCGCGGTGATCGCCGACGATCGCGCGGCGGTGCTGCGCGCCCAGCAGCGACTGCGGCATACGGCCGGCAACTTCTACGTCAACGACAAGCCCACCGGCGCGGTGGTGGGACAGCAGCCCTTCGGCGGTTCGCGGGCGTCGGGCACCAACGACAAGGCCGGTTCGCCGCTGAACCTGCTGCGCTGGACCTCGGCCCGATCGATCAAGGAGACGTTTGTGCCGCCGACCGATCACAACTACCCCCACATGGAGGCGTGATCATGGCCGACCTGTTCAGCCGGGTCGTGCGCCCGGCGATCCTGGCCGCCAGCCGGGCTGAAGGGTTGCGACGGGCTGCAGAGCGCTTACCCGTAACTCGCAAGGTGGTGCAGCGCTT
>NZ_DASSCY010000236.1:0-10256 GCF_035697385.1 Mycobacterium sp.
ATAACCCCGCCAACCAGCGGCACGCTGAGTTCGACTGTCCCGATGGGCATTCCGTCAATATCTTCCGATACGAATGCCAGCCAGTCGGCCGCAAGCCTATTGACAATCGTTTTCATCTGCATCGAATGGGAGCGTACACGCGCCCTCGTGCGGTTGGCGAATGGCCGTGAGCCTGTTGTTGGCGAGACGTTTTGCGAGTGGAGGCCTCGGTAACTACAGGCTCGACGCGGCGACTAACCGCCGGTGACGGCGAGCACCGCCTCGGCGAACTCGGGGCGGCAGACCACCAGATCCGGTAGCAGCGGGTCCGGCTGGTTGTAGATGAGTGGTGACCCGTCGATGCGTGAAGTGTGAAGCCCGGCCGCGCGAGCGACCGCGACGGGCGCCGCGGAATCCCACTCGTACTGACCGCCGGCGTGCACGTAGATATCGGACAGACCCTGCACGACAGACGCGACTTTGGCTCCGGCCGAACCCATTTCGACAAGCGTGCCGTTCAACGCGTCGCGCACGGCCAGCGCGATGGCCGGTGGACGCGTGCGCGACACCACGATGCGCGGCGTATCCGGGGTGGCTGGAGGCGGTGTGACCGCGGGAGTGGAGAGCGTAATGCCTTGCGCAGGAAGGGCGACAGCGCCGGCGATCAGTTCACCCGATTGCCAGAGCGCGACGTGCACCGCCCAGTCTTCGCGACCCAGCTCGGAGAACTCGCGGGTGCCGTCGAGCGGGTCGACGATCCACACCCGGTCCGCAGTCAGCCGGATGGGGTTGTCAGCGCCCTCCTCCGACAGCACGGCATCCGCAGGTCGTTCTGCGGCAAGCGCTTCCATCAGGAAGTCATGAGACCGCTTGTCGCCTGCGGCTTTCCGTTCGGCCTCGCTGGCGTCGGCCAGCTCGGCGCGAACGTCGAGCAGCAGCTTGCCCGCCGCCGTGGCCAGCCGGGCGGTCAGGCCGTGGTCGGTCACTGGCGGCCTTCCAGCAGCTCGATGACCAAATCGGCGAGTTCCTCGGTCGAGCGGTCCGGCGTCAGCCGTATGTCGGGATTCTTCGGCCGCTGGTACGGGCTGTCGATGCCGGTGAAATGGGTGATCTCACCGGCGCGCGCCTTGGCGTACAACCCCTTCGGATCACGTCGTTCGCAGTCGTCCAGCGGCGTATCGCAGAACACCTCGAAGAAGTCGAGTCCGGCGTCGGTGGTCACCCTCCGCGCCAATGCACGATGTTCTTCCAACGGGCTGATCGCGGGCACCAGCACCACCTGGCCGGAGTCAGCGAGAATGGCCGCGACGTGGGCCAGCCTGCGCTGGTTCTCGGCGCGATCGTCCATGGAGAACCCGAGGTCCGCGTTCAGGCCGTGACGCAGGTTGTCACCGTCGAGAACATAAGCGGGAATGCCCTTTTCGATGAGCTTCTGCTCGACGAGCATCGCCACTGACGACTTTCCCGATCCGGACAGCCCGGTGAACCACACCGTCCGGCCCTTCGAAAGCCGGTCCTCCGCCTTGCACAGCGACTCGTGGCGCACCGTATTGGGGCTCGACGTGCGAGCGGTGACGTACGGCAGGATCATGCCGGCCGCGACAGTGCCGTTGGTGTTCGGGTCGATCAGGATGAACGAACCCGTGGCCGCGTTGCGGCTGTATTCGTCGAGCAGCAGCGGCACCTGGGTGCGCAGCGAGATACGGCCCAGTTCATTGAGTTTGAGCGCGGTAGCGGTCTTGTCGCGGTGAAGCGTGTTGACGTCGAGCCGGTAGTCCAGTGCAGTGACCTTCACCCGCGTGGTGCGTGTCGTGTGTTTGACCAGGTATTCGCGGCCCGGCTCCAGTGATGACTCGTCGGCCATCCAGCACACCGTGGCGTCGAATTCCTGTGCCACCCGTGGCTGATTGTTAGGCCGGGCGATCGTGTCGCCGCGCGAAATATCGATGTCGTCGGTCAGGCTGATCGCCACCGCCATCGGCGGAAATGCTTCCTGGACAGGCCCGCTCGGGCCCTCGATCTCGGTGATGCGGCTTGTCAACCCGCTGGGGAGCACGACGACCTCGTCGCCCGGCCGCATGACGCCGCTGGCCACGGTCCCGGCGTAGCTGCGGTGGTCGTGATGGTCGAGCGACTGCGGGCGGATCACGTACTGAACGGGGAACCGGACATCGACGAGGTTGCGGTCGCCCGCGATGTACACCTCTTCGAGGTGCGACAGCAGCGAAGGCCCGTCGTACCAGGGGGTGTTCTCCGATTTGGTTACCACATTGTCGCCCTTGAGCGCTGACAACGGGATGGTCGTCACGTCGTGGAAGTCGAGCCGAGCGGCGAATTCGTGGAAGTCGTCGCGGATCTTCTCGAACTGCTCTTTGTCCCAGCCGATCAGGTCCATCTTGTTGACGGCAAGCACGATGTGCCGGATGCCGAGCAGCGACGCCAGGAACGCGTGCCTGCGTGACTGTTCGAGCAGCCCGTGGCGCGCGTCGACCAGCACGATCGCCAGCTGGGCCGTCGAGGTACCAGTGACCATGTTGCGGGTGTACTGAATGTGACCCGGCGTGTCGGCGATGATGAATTTGCGCTTGGGCGTTGCGAAGTAGCGGTACGCGACATCGATAGTGATGCCCTGTTCACGCTCGGCGCGTAGCCCGTCGGTGACCAGAGCCAGGTCGGTGTAGTCGTGTCCACGTTCCTTGGAGGTGCGCTCGACGGAGGCCAATTGGTCTTCCATGACGGCCTTGGAGTCGAAGAGCAGTCGCCCGATGAGCGTGGACTTGCCGTCATCGACGGATCCGGCGGTGGCCAGACGCAGCAGGGTGGTCATCAGAAATAGCCCTCTCGCTTGCGGTCTTCCATTCCGGCTTCGGAGATCCGGTCGTCTGCGCGGGTTGCGCCGCGTTCGGTCAGTCGCGACACCGCGGTCTCGGCGATCACCTCGGACACCGTGCCGGCCAGCGACTCGACGCAACCGGTGCAGGTGACGTCGCCGACGGTGCGGAACCGCACGGTCTTTTCGACGACCTCTTCGTCCTTGCGCGGCTGCAGGTACTTGTGCACGGCGAGCAGCATCCCGTCGCGCAGAAACACCTGGCGCTGATGCGCGTAGTAGATCGACGGCAGCTTGATCTTCTCGGCGCCGATGTAGGACCAGATGTCGAACTCGGTCCAGTTCGACAGCGGGAACACGCGGATGTGCTCACCCTTGTGGTGGCGGCCGTTGTACAGGTTCCACAGCTCGGGGCGCTGCGCTTTGGGGTCCCACTGGCCGAACTCGTCGCGGAAGGAGAACACCCGCTCCTTGGCCCGCGCCTTCTCCTCGTCGCGGCGCGCACCGCCGAATGCGGCGTCGAACTTGTTCTCGCGGATGGCACGCAGCAGCGTGACGGTCTGCAGGGGGTTGCGCGACGGGATCGTCTCGACCACGCGCCCCGCGTCGATGTCGTCCTGCACCTTGGCGACGATCAGCCGGACGCCTGCCTCTTCTACCAGCTCGTCGCGGGTCTGCAGCACCTCGTCGAAGTTGTGCCCGGTGTCGACGTGCATCACGGGAAACGGCAACTTACCGGGCTTGAACGCCTTGAGCGCGAGATGGAGCATGACGATCGAGTCCTTGCCGCCGGAGAACAGCAGCACGGGCCGCTCGAACTCCGCGGCGACCTCGCGAATGATGTGGATGGCCTCGGCCTCCAGCGACCGCAGATGACTCAGCTCGTAGCGGCCGGCCTGGTTGAGTTCGGTGGCCGCAGTCATGGCATCCTCGTAAAGCTGGTAGAAATGACCAGATTTATCGTCATAACCCGATATGAAACCAGCTCAGGCCTGCCCTGTCAACGGGCTTCCTACCGCGAGCAGACGCAGAATCGCACGCTGGGCGGCATATTGATGCGATTCTGTGTTCCCCAGCTAGCGCGTGGGCCCAGCTCGCGCTTACCCCGGAGGTAATTGATCTGCTCCAGATACTGGAGGCATGTCAACTTCCACGCAGCCTCAAACCGGCGCAGAGGTCATTGCGCAATTCATCCCGCAGTCGCCGTTCGTCGCCAAGCTCGGCATCGTCGCGGACGTCCTCGAGGCCGACGAGGTGCGACTGCGGCTGCCGTGGGATCCGTCGAACGTGACGATCGGCGACATGGTGCACGGCGGCGCGATCGCCGCGCTGGCCGACGTCGCGGTGATGGCGGCCGCCTGGGCGGGCGCCGATGTCCCCGACTCGCTGCGCGGCGTGACAACGTCGATGTCGATGCAGTTTCTGGCGCCGGCCCGCGCGACCGACCTGATAGCGATCGGCCGGGTGATGCGGCGCGGCAAGACACTCGTCAACTGCGATGTCGACATCGTCACGCCCGACGGCGAGGCCGTGGCGAAGGCGATCGCCACCTACAAGGTCGGCTAGACGTAGACGCGTCAAAGCCGCGCTCGGCGACGAAATATGGAGCGTCAGGCGCTGCCCGGTGTACCGACCGGAACCTCCAGACCGACCCAGTTGCACGGCGTCCAGGTCCGCCACGCGATCAGCGCGCACTGCTGCTCGGGAGTGAGCATTGGCGCACACGGCGGGGTCCCGGGCACTCCACACACAGGCTGGGCCGACGCGGCACCCATACCTAGATAGCTGCCAACGCTGATCGAGGCCGCGACGCCTGTGATCATCAGCAATCGTTTCAACATACCGATCCCTGCCCTCTCGTTCACGTCAAGAGTTGCTGCACTTGTCGCTCGAGCCACCGCGATGGCTGTTCCTGCCACGACAAGGATTCGGATCGTTTGATATCCCGATATTCCTCTTGACGGTGAGGTGGCCCGCCCCCGAGACGGGTCCGCCTACATCGCCGAGTCTGCGCCCGAATCGGCAAAGAGGAATCAGGTGTTTCCCTACGTTCTGTTTGCTAGAACTCGCCCCTGCTGCAGAGAGCCGGCTTACTGTGTGCCGGGCAGCCGCCTGGGCGGGCGCCAACGTCCCCGACTCGCTGCGGGGTGTACCACGTCGACGTCGATGCAGTTTCTGGCACCGGCCCGCGCGACCGACCTGATAGCGATCGGCCGCGTCTTGCGGCGGGGCAAGACCCTCGTCAACTGCGATGTCGACGTCATCACGAAGCCCTGGCGAAGGCGATCGCCACCTACAAGGTCGGTTGACCTTCAGCTGGTGAGTGGCCGGCCGGCCGGTTCCAGTGACGGGCCGATCGCGAACTTCGACCCCGGCGTGCGTCCCTTGCCCCATCCGATCCGCTCCCGGTAGCTGCCGAGCAGCCCGCACCCCACGAGCGTCCGCTCGTCGAGCGGCAATTGCGGAGCGGTGAACGGAGAGACGAACAACGCGTCGGCAGGACAGTTCGCCTCGCACTGAAAGCACGTCTGGCAGTCGTCGTGCCGACTGATCACCGGGACGCCGTCAACGCCGCGGTCGAACACGTTCGTGGGGCACACCTCAACGCATTTGTCGCAGCCGATGCACCGCTCGGCGGACACCAGCTCGATCACGACGCGACTCCGGCCAGGACCGGGTGTTCGGGCCGCACCCAGATGTCGTCGAGCCCGCCTGTGGTCAACCGGTATTGCTGGGCGGGATCCTGATCCGGAAAGTCGAGCCGCTTCGCCATCCCCCGCGTCTCGTTACGAGCAAGCGCGGTGTGATACATCCACCGCGCATGGGCGGTCATCGCCGCCGCCTGCCTGCTGCGCACCAACTCCTCGCCCTCGCCTCGGAGGGACTGCCGCACGTCGGTCCAAATACCATCCAGCGCAACGAGAGACGCCGCGAGGATGTCGCCACGACGCAGATAGTTCTTGTCGTACGGAAGAACCTCTCGCTGCACCGCGGCCACCACGGCGCGGTGATCGTCGAACGAGCCGGTGCGCGTGGGCCGGGCGCCCGCGTCGCCGATCGCCGACACTCGACGGCCGGACGCCCCGGAGCCGATCGACTGGGCGTGACGCGCCGCGCCGCGACCGGCCCACGTGCCCGACGAGATCGCCCATGCGGCATTGTGACTGCCCCCACCGGTGAATCCGCCGCAGATCAATTCGCGGGTGGCGGCGTCTCCGGCCGCATACAGGCCGACCACGGTCGTCGAGCAGTCATCGCCGGCGATGCGAATACCGCCCGTGCCGCGCACCGTCCCTTCGGCCAACAGCGTGACGGGGAACTTCTCGGTGAAGGGATTCACTCCCATGCGGTCGAAGGTCAGGAAGAAATTCGGCTGAGCCCGGCGCATCGCCGTCTGCGCCTCGGCATCGGCACGGTCGAGCCGGCAGAACACCTTGCCGCGCAGTAACTCCCGCGCGATCGGCGACCGTTGCTGGCCACTGGCACCCTCGAGCACGCTGCCATCGGCGCGATAGAACGTGGCGAAGTGGTAGAACGCAGTCTTGGTGACCGACGTGCCCTCCGGCGCGATGCCGTAGGCATTGGAGAACTCCATGCCGGACAGCTCCGCACCTGCCTCGACCGCGAACAGTGCACCGTCGCCTGTGTTCACATCGCAGCCGAGCGCCTTCGACTGAAACGCGCAGCCGCCCGTAGCGAGCACGACGGCACCGGCCTTGACCCGGTATTGGATCTGCTCCTGCCGCCGGTATCCCACCGCGCCGGCGACGGCGCCCGCGGCGTCGACAAGCAGTTCCGTAACGGGACTGTGGTCGAGTATCCGAACACCCGCGCGGCGCACGAGTATCCGCATGCGGCGCATGTACTCCGGGCCCTGCAAACCGTTTCGCAACTGTTTCCCATCGGGACCGACGGGAAACGGGAAGCGCGCCGTCACCGCGAGCTCGTTCAGCCGATCGTAGGTCTCGTCGAGCACCCGTACCGCCCAGCGCCGATCGGCGAGGTAGCCGCCGAGCTTCTCGCGGCTCGCGATCGCGGCCTCCCGCTGCACCGGGTCCGGAGCGACGTACCAGACACCCGTGCCTGCCGACGCCGTCGCGCCGCTGGTGCCGCAGTACCCCTTGTCCGCCAACACCACATCGGCACCTTCCCGCGCGGCCGTCAACGCCGCCCAGGTGGCGGCGGGACCGCCACCGACCACGAGCACGTCAGCTGTCAGGTCGAGTGTCTCGGTCAAAACCAACCCCTCACTACGGCAACGAATCTCACTCAGCGTGGCGCACGACGTCATCGCGGGCGAGGGTTTGGCTCGCCGGTACTTTAATGCGGCCCAGTTCGACTCCCAGCGATGTTAAAGGTTCAGCGGACGCCGATTCGCTGCCACGATGGCCGATACCAACGAGACATATCGCAAGGGGCCCAACTCATGGCGCGACAACTGAAATCGCCACGTGCACTTCGAAGGTCGGCGCTCGCCGCCGCCATCACGATTGCGTTGTCCCTGACGGCTTGTGGCTCCTCCGACGGAGCGGCCCAATCGGCCGACGGCAAGACGGTGCTGCGGTATCAGGGCTGGAGCGGCGAGGTTTACCCGCCAGAGCTAGCCGAAGACCTCGGCTACTTCGAGAAGGTCAAGCTGGACTGGGTAGGCGACACCACCAGCGGCCCGCAGGACATCCAGTCGACGGCGACAGGCGACATCGAGTTCGGTTCCGCGTTCAACGGGGCGGTGGTCAAGCTCAATGCCGCCGGTGCGCCGATCACTTCCGTGATCAGTTCGTACGGCGCCGATGAAGGCGAATACACCGGCTACTACGTGCTGGAGAACAGCCCGATCAAATCCGCCCGCGACCTGATCGGCAAGAAAGTCGGCATGAACACGCTGGGTGCTCACCACGAGTTCATCGTGCGGGAGTGGCTTGCCCAGCAAGGGTTGTCACCCGAGGAGATCAAGACCGTCGCTCTGACTGTCGTTCCTCCGGTGAACACCGAACAGGCGCTGCGTGCCGGCCAGATCGACGTCGCGTCACTGCAGAGCATCCATCGAGAGAGCGCGCTCGAACGGGGCGGCATCCGGCCGCTGTTCACCGACAAGTCGCTGTTCGGTGCGTTCAGCTACGGAACCTATGTGATGCGTGACGATTTCATCGCCAAGAATCCGGAAGCGGTAAAGGACTTCGTGCAGGGCACGGCGCGCGCCATTCGGTGGTCGCAGGTGACGCCGCGTGATGAGGTCGTGGCCCGGTTCAGCGACATCATCAACAAGCGCGGCCGCAACGAGGACACCAAGACCATCGAATACTGGCGCAGCCCCGGTATCCCCGTGGCGGGTGGCGTCATCGCCGAGCGCGAGCTGCAGACCTGGATCGACTGGTTGGTACGCGCCGGTGAACTCAAGGACGGCGAGCTGAACGCGAAAGACTTGTACACCAACGAGTTCAACCCCTACGCCAACGGCACCTACCCCGAAGGCAGCGGGCCCGACGGACAACTGCTGGCGAGCAAATGAGCGCCACGCCCAAGCTCCAGCTGGAGAACGTGACCAAGCGTTTCCCCATCCGGGGGCAGAAATCGAGCTTCACCGCGATCGAAGACATCAGCATCGACCTTGCCGCGGGCGAATTCCTGGTCTTGGTCGGTCCAAGCGGCTGCGGTAAGTCGACGCTGCTGGACCTGCTCGGCGGGCTGAGTACACCGTCGTCGGGCCGAATCCTGTTGGACGGCAAACCCATCACCGGCCCCGGCCTTGACCGCGGGATCGTCTTCCAGCAATACGCCTTGCTGCCCTGGCGGACTGCGCGCAAGAACATCGAGTTCGGCCTGGAGGCCAAGGGCCTGCCTGCCGCGGTGCGCCGTGAACGGGCAGAGCAGTACCTGGAGCTGGTCGGTCTGCAGAGCTTCGCCGACCGGTTTCCGAACGAGCTGTCCGGCGGCATGAAACAGCGTGTCGCCATTGCCCGCAGCCTCGCCTTCGATCCCGAGGTGCTGCTGATGGACGAGCCGTTCGCTGCGCTGGACGCGCAGACCAGGGAGTCGCTGCAAGACGAGCTGCTGCGGATCTGGAAGGCGACCGGCAAGACCATCCTGTTCATCACCCACGGTATCGACGAGGCCATCTACCTCGGCCAGCGCGTCGCGGTGCTCACCTCGCGGCCGGGTCGGATCAAAAAGATCGTCGACGTCGAGATCGACCGAAGCGCACAGGACATCCGGTCCGACGCGGGCTTCCGCGCTCAGCGTCACCACATCTGGTCGCTGCTGCACGACGAGGTGGAGCGGGCTCGCTCACAAGAACTCGCCGACGTCGCCACCAGCGAGGAGGTTCACCATGTCTAGCGCCATCATCGCAGCGCCCCCGCTCGTCGATACCGTATCCACGGCCTTCGAGGCGCAGCCGCCACCTCCGGTCATCAGCCGGCGAGTTCGCGCAGTAGCCTGGCGGATCCTCAAGCCGGCGGTCGCGATCATCGCGTTCCTCGCGGTGTGGGAGGTCGCGCCGCGCCTCGGATTGGTCGACAGGGTCTTCCTGCCACCGTTCACCGATGTTGCCGACACCTTCGTCACTCTGATCGGCAACGGTCAACTGTGGGAACATGTTTCGGCCAGCCTCACGCGGGCGCTCAGCGGCTTTGCGATCGCCGTCGTCGCCACGATTCCGCTCGGTATCGCGATTGCCTGGTATCGACCCGTCGCCGAGTTCCTCAACCCGATTCTCGAGCTGTTCCGCAACACCGCGGCGTTGGCGTTGCTTCCGGTGTTCATCCTCATCCTGGGGATCGGCGAGACGTCCAAGGTCGCGCTGGTCATTTACGCGTCGAGCTTCCCGATCCTGCTGAACACCATCACCGGGGTGCGCACCGTCGATCCGCTGCTGATCAAGTCGGCGCAATCGCTTGGCCTTCCCCCGCTGCGGCTGTTCCAGAAGGTGATCCTGCCCGCAGCCGTGCCGTCCATCTTCACCGGGCTGAGGATGGCCGCCGCATCGTCCATCCTGGTGCTGATCGCCGCCGAAATGGTCGGCAGCAAGGCCGGACTCGGCTACATGATCACCGCCGCGCAGTTGAACTTCCAGATTCCCAACATGTACGCGGGGATCGTCGCAATCGCACTCGTCGGCCTCATCTTCAACGCCATCCTCGAATCCATCGAGCGCCGACTGTCGCGCTGGCGCACAACGAACTAGACAGGTGCAGATGTCACGGCAACTTCATCTCAACGCGTTCCTCATGGGAGTCGGCCACCACGAGGCCGCGTGGCGTCATCCGCGCACGGACGCGCGGAACATCCGCGACGTCAAACACTTCCAGAATCTTGCGCGAATCGCCGAACGCGGCAAGCTGGATTCGGTGTTCTTCGCCGACGGGCTCGCGGTGGGGCCACGCATCAAGCACAACACTCAGAGCATCTTCGAGCCGATCACGCTGCTGACGGCGATGGCGACCGCGAC
>NZ_DASSCY010000237.1:0-18428 GCF_035697385.1 Mycobacterium sp.
TTGACGAACTCGTACGCCTTGTCGATGTAGGTCAGCGTCTGCTGCAGGTCGATGATGTAGATGCCGTTGCGGTCGGTGAAGATGAACCGCTTCATCTTGGGATTCCAGCGACGGGTCTGATGCCCGAAGTGGGTGCCGCTGTCAAGCAGCTGCTTCATAGTTACGACAGCCATGGTGGCCAGGTCCTTCAGTTGTCGGTTGACGCCCGGCACCGGTGGTGCCAAGCCCTGGTGACTGCGGGTTGCCGGACCCGTTCGTAAACGGGACCGCCGGCATCCGGGTACGACCTTGAGGAACCGGGTCGTGGTGCAGACACGCGAAGTCAGCCCGCTCGGGCGAGCTGCGGTTAGGAGTTTACACGGTCAAAGGGGGTGCTTTTTCCACAGTGACCTGGCCATCCACAGTCTGGTTGCGCGATATGGCAAACCGCAGAGCCTCGTTGTGAGCTGGTCGTATGCGCAGGGTCGTGGCGGTGGTGGCCATCGCCGTGCTGTGCGCCGCGCCGGTTCGGGCCGAGGAAGGGCGGCTGGATTGGCCGCTGCGGCCGCGACCTGCGGTAACACGCGTGTTCGACGCGCCGTCGCCGAACTGGAATCGCGGGCATCGCGGCGTCGACCTGGCGGGGACGCCCGGCCAACGGGTGTACGCCGCCGCGTCGGGCACAGTCGTGTTCGCCGGTGAGCTGGCCGGCCGTCCGCTGGTGTCGATCGCGCACCCCGGCGGGCTGCGGACCAGCTATGAACCGGTGCGGCCGTCGGTGCGGGTCGGGCAGCTTATCGACGCCGGCGCGGCCCTCGGTCACCTGATGGCCGGTCATGCCGGCTGCGCGGCCGCGGCTTGTCTGCACTGGGGCGCGATGTGGGGGCCGGCGTCTCGTGCTGACTACGTCGATCCGCTGGGGCTGTTGGCAACCACGCCCATCCGGCTGAAACCGCTGTACGGCTGACCCCACTTTCGCGTGGGCCCACACGTAAGTCGGGGATGACCGTGTTTGCACGCAGCACGCCGCCGATACCTGTACAAGAGGGGTCGCTCGTCGCGAATGACATCCGCCTACCGTCGAACCCATGACCACCGACGCTCACCGCTCACGCCCACTTCGGTTCGGCCTGCACACCGCGCTGCCACGGGGCACGGAATTCTGCGCATTCGCAATGTCGGTGCAGGACGCTGGTTTTGACGTGCTGACCATCCCCGATCATCTGGTCGCATCCGTGTCACCGTTCGCCGGCGCCACGGCCGCCGCGGCTGCCACCGACCGCCTGCACGTCGGAACGCTGGTGTTGAACAACGACTTACGCCATCCCATCGACACCGCCCGCGAGACCGCGACCGTCGCCGCGATCTCCGCAGGCCGATTTGAGCTGGGCCTCGGTGCCGGCCACATGAAATCCGAATACGACGCCGCGGGGCTTCGGTTCGACTCCGGCGGGGCGCGGGTTGACCGGCTCATCGAGGCGGTCGACGTGATTCGGCCGCTGCTGGCCGGCGAACCGGTCGAGGTCCGCGGCGAGCATTACCGGGTTCATGCCGACGCGGGTGAACTCGTCGCCGCGCCAGGTGTTTCCGTCCCGCTGCTCATCGGCGGCAACGGAACCCGGGTGCTGCAGCTGGCCGGCCGGGTCGCCGACATCGCCGGGCTGGCCGGCTTCAGCCACAACCGCGACGCGACCAAAGTGGAGCTCACCCACTTCGATGCAGCCGGTTTGGACAACCGGATCGCCGTCGTGCGTGACGCGGCAGGCGGCAGGTTCGACGCCATCGAGCTCAATGCGCTGATTCAGTTCGTGGTGCACACCGACGATCCCGAATCGTCAGCAGCCGAGCTGGCTGCGGCCTTCGGCGGAATCTCACCGCAGTTTGTGCTGGATTCACCGTTCGTTCTGCTCGGCACGCACGAGCAGATGGCGGAGACCTTGGTCGAGCGTCAACAGCGGTTCGGGGTGAGCTACTGGACGGTGTTCGACGAGTGGATCGGGCGAGAGTCGGCGATGCCCGACATTGCGAAGGTCATTGCGTTGCTTCGCTAGGCGCGGGGGTGGGCCTGGTCGTGCACCGCACGCAGCCGCGCGACCGTGACATGTGTGTAGAGCTGTGTGGTCGCCAGCGTCGAGTGGCCGAGCAGTTCCTGCACGACGCGTAGATCCGCGCCGCCCTCGAGCAGATGCGTAGCGGCGCTGTGCCGCAGGCCGTGCGGGCCGATGTCGGGCGCACCGTCGACCGCCGCGATCGTCTGGTGCACGACGGTGCGCGCTTGCCGCGGGTCGATGCGGCGACCGCGAGCACCGAGCAACAGCGCCGGGCCCGAGTCCGCGGTCGCCAGCGCGGGACGGCCGTCGGACAACCATGCCGCCAACGCAGCCTGCGCAGGCTCGCCGAACGGCACCGTGCGCTGCTTGTTGCCTTTGCCCAATACCCGCAGCACCCTGCGCGGTGTATCGACGTCGTCGATGTCGAGACCACACAGCTCACTGACCCGAATGCCGGTGGCGTACAACAGCTCAACAATCAGTTGATCGCGCAATGCCAGTGGATCTCCTTGTTGTGCACCGGATTTCGCAGCAGACATGGCGTCGAGCGCCTGATCCTGTCGCAGTACCGCCGGCAGTGTCCGGCGGGCCTTCGGCACCTGCAGCCTGGTGGCCGGATCGCTCTGCATCAGTCCGCGTCGTGTCGCCCACGCCGTGAATGTCTTGACGGCCGAGGTGCGCCGGGCCAGCGTCGTTCGAGCAGCACCCGCCGATGCCTGCGCCGCCAGCCAGGATCGCAGCACCGGCAGGCTCAGACTGGACAACGCGGCGCCGGGCACCCGCTGCTCGAGAAAGTCGAACAGCGACCGCAAATCGCCGAGGTAGGCGCGGCGGGTGTGGTCGGACCGGCCGCGTTCCAACGCCAGGTACTCGTCGAACTCGCCGAAGATCGCGTCCACTCCCCTACCGTCCCAGACGCCAACACCCTGACTCAGTTGACGCGCCGCAGCGTCTCCGGCGTCAACTCCTTCAGCGAGCGATACCCATCGACGGCCATGGTGACGTCGGCCTCGGCGAGCAGAGAGCGCAGCACGTGCACGATGCCGTCGACACCACCGAGGGCTAGGCCGTAGACATATGGCCTCCCGATAACGACCGCGGTGGCACCGAGCGCCAGCGCCTTGATGATGTCGACGCCGCTGCGAATCCCGGAGTCGAACAGCACGGGAAGACCATCGGCGGCGTCGACGACCCCTGGCAGGCATTCGATGGCAGGCACGCCGCCGTTGGCCTGACGGCCGCCGTGGTTGGAGCAGTAGATGGCGTCCACGCCGCCGTCTTTGGCGCGCCGCGCGTCGTCGGGGTGGCAGATGCCCTTGACGATCAGCGGCAGGTTCGTCAGCGAGCGCAACCAAGGAAGGTCGTCCCACGTGAGCGGGTTCCCGAAGATCTGCACCCAGCGCATCACCGCCGCCTGCGGATTCTCCTCGGGCGATTGTTGCAGGCTCTCGCAGAACACCGGATCGCTGGTGTAGTTGGCCAGGCAGAGCCCGCGCAGGAACGGAAAGTTGGACGTCGTCAGGTCCCGCGGCCGCCACCCCGGAATCCAGGTGTCCAGCGTGACGACGATGCCCTTGAATCCGGCGGCCTCGGCGCGATGCACGAGGCTGGCCGCCACGTCGCGATCGGTCGGGGTGTAGAGCTGGAAAAACCCTGGCGTGTCACCGAGTTCAGCGGCGACATGCTCGAGCGGATCGACCGACATCGTTGACGCGATCATCGGCACACCGGTGCGTGCGGCGGCGCGAGCCGTCGCCAGATCGCCGTGCCCGTCCTGCGCGCACAGGCCGATCACACCGACCGGCGCCATCAGGATCGGCGACGGCAGATTGAGGCCGCACAGTTGCATCGATAAGTCACGGTCGTTGGCGCCGATGAACATTCGTGGCATCAGCCCCCACCGCTCGAAGGCCGTGACGTTGACCCGCTGGGTGCGTTCGTCACCGGCGCCGCCTGCGACGTAGGACCACATCGACGGCGACATCGCGGCCTCGGCCTTCGCCTCGAGTTCGGCGAAGGACATCGGCAACGACGGCACGGTGCCCGACAGGCCCTGAAGGTAGATCTCGAGCTGGTAATCCGCGAACGCCATGGGGTTAGCGTGCCAGCCACCGGTCAGGCGGTGGCCTTTTCCTCCGCTTCGGCGAGTTCACGCTTCCACTGCCGGAAGGTCTCCTCGGTGCGGCCACGCCGCCAGTAGCCCGAGATCGACGATGCCCATTTGGCGTTGACGCCGCGTTCCTTGCGGATGTAGGGCCGCAGGTTGTGCATGACGGCCTGGGCTTCACCGTGGATGAAGACCTGCACTTGGCCGGGCAGCCACTCGGCCTCCTTCACCGCCGCGATGAGTGGCGAGTGGTCGCCGGCCTGATCGTCGGGCACGAGGTCGGCGCGGCCGCCGCGGTAGACCCATCGCAATTCGACGCCGGGCGGCTTTGTCAGCGCGACTTCGTCGTCGGGTCCGCCGATTTCGATGAAGGCCTTGCCAATCGCGTTGTCGGGCAAGGCTTCCAAGGCTGCGCCGATCGCGGGAAGGCCCGCTTCGTCGCCGGCGAACAAGTGCCAGTCTGCGGCAGGGTCGGGTGAATAGGCGCCGCTGGGCCCCATCAGATAGGCCGGTTGACCGGGCGTCGCCGCGGCCGCCCATGGCCCGGCCACCCCTTGGTCGCCGTGCACGACGAAGTCGACGGTGATTTCGCGGCGCTCGACGTCGACGCGACGGACGGTGTAGGTGCGCACCGTCGGCTGTTGCTCGACCGGCAAGGCCTTGAAGCTGTCCAGCGTCAGAGGCCGCGGAAGGGCCGCCACGTCGATACCGTCGTCGACAAACACGATCTTGACGTAGGCGTCGGTGAAGTCGTTGGGCGTGAACGTGTCGAATCCCGTCCCATTGCCGCTGCCGCCCAGCACAACTCGGATCATGTGCGGCGTCAATTGCTCGGTGCGCACCACTTCGAACGTGTGCACGGGACGTCCTGCCACTGTTCCTCCAAAGAAATTAGCTCAACTTATGGTTGTACTTTTACAACTATATGCGATACCGCCGTCGGATGGCGGTCTACCTGGCCAGCACCCCTGCCGCCACCTTGGGCTGCCAGTCCGACGTCAGCAGTGCACCGAAGTTGTCGTCGCGGTTGCCACGCAGCGCTGAGTTGACATCGCGGATGCAGAAGATGAACGCCGGGCCGCTGTATCCCGTCTGTGCCGCTTTCCACAACACGTCAGTGATCTGACGGGCCTGTTCCTCCTGGCTGACCCCTTCGGCCGACGGGTCACTCGTCGGCGCACCCAACTCGGTCATCCAGATCTTCTTGTCACCGTCCCCGTGGTACACCATGATCCGGCGAACCATCTCGACGTCGTGCCATCCGTTCAGCGGATCGGCGGCCAGTCCGTCGGGGAACACATAGGGATGCATGGCCGCGGCGTCGAAGTACCCCTTGGCGCCCGCCGCGTACATCCCGTTGACGAAATCCGGGGGGCCGTCCGGCGTGAAAGCGGGGCTCAGCCCCGCGGCGATGACGGTGCTGTGCGGCTGCACCGCCTTGATCGCGGGATAGGCGACCTTCAGCAGTTCGGTGTACCTCTGCGCCCGGTTATCGACGAAGCCGAAGAACAGCGGCAGGTTCGGCTCGTTCCAGATCTCCCAGTCCGCCACGCGGTCGCCGTACCGCTGCACCACCTTCGCGGAGAAACTGGCGAACACCGCGGGGTCCACCGGCGGGGCGCTGAAGTAGCTGCCCGGCGCACGCGCCCAGTCGGGGGTGTAGGCGATCAGCCCCAGCACCTTCATGCCCCGGGCCAGCGCACCGTTGATCCAGTGGTCGACGTAACCCCAGTTGAATGCGCCCGGCATCGGCTCGACCAGATGCCAGTCGATGAGGACCCGCAGCCATGTCGCTCCGGTTTTTGCAGCGGCGTCGAGCTCGCCGTCGGCCTCGATATCGCTCATCCAGGTCATCGGCGCGCCCACGCTGAAGCCGTAGCCGTCCGGCGGAACGACAACCGCCTCTCCCTCGGCCTCCGCGGCCCGAAAGCCCGTGACCGAGAGCCCCACGGTGAGCAGCACAACGACCGCGATGCGGCCGACGGCCCTGCTCAGCGCGTTATGCATGACAGCTAACTTACCGGAGGGCCAACTTCCACCGGCCGTCCTGACACACCACCAGCCCGGAGAGTTCGAGCACCGCCAGCGGACCCAGCACCTGCGTGGCTGGCAAACCGGACGCCACCGCAATCTCATCTGGGGTGCGGGCACCGCGGGCCGGAAGCGCGTCGTACACCCGCTGCTCGGTGTCGCCCAGCCCGTCCAGCGGTGAGACCGGCCGCTCCTCATCGGCCGCGAGTTCGCCTGCCCGGCCGACCAGCTCGACGACATCCTCTGCTCGGGTGACGAGGTTGGCCTCGCCGCGCAACAACGCGTGGCATCCGACCGAGGCCGATGAGGTGACCGGCCCCGGCACCGCGCAGACCGTGCGGCCCAACGCCCTGGCCCATGCTGCGGTGTTCGCGGCGCCGCTGCGCGCTCCGGCCTCGACGACGACGGTGGCTCCCGCCAGTGCGGCGACCAACCGGTTGCGCGTCAGGAACCGGTGCCGGGCGGGTCGCACGCCGGGCGGGTATTCGCTGACCACCAACCCTTCCTCGCGGATGCGGTGCAACAAACCCGCGTGCCCAGCCGGGTACGGCACGTCGATACCACCGGCCAGCACCGCGACGGTCAGCCCGTCGGCGGCAAGCGCGGCCCGGTGGGCGGCCCCGTCGATGCCGTACGCCCCGCCCGACACCACTGCGACATCCCTGCCCGCCAAACCATCAGCCAGGTCGCCGGCGACGTACTCGCCGTAGGCAGTGCTGGCTCGGGTGCCGACGATCGCCGCGGCACGATCGGCGACATCCTGGAGGTCGGCCGGCCCCACTACCCAGAGCACCATCGGCGGATGGCCTCGCGGGCGTTGCCTGACAGCCACCCCGCCGAACGCGGCGAATGCCAACAGTGGCCATTCGTCGTCCTCCGCCGTCACCAGCCGCCCACCCAAGCGAGACAAGACCTCGAGATCTTTTGCGGCACAATTACTCTGACGTCTGGCTTCGGTGTCAAGCGCGAGCCGCCCGCCGAGCTTGCCGCGCATCACGCAATCGGCCGCCTCGATAGGTCCGACCGTGGCCACCAATTCCGCCAACTCCGGGCACGGCGGCTCGGCGACCCGCGACAGGTATGCCCACGCCCGAGCGACGTCGTCTGTCATCGGACACCGCCCGCCTGCCGAAAGCTCAGCGCCGCGGTCACGTCTGCCAGTACCGGCGAGGACCGACCGCCTAGATCGGCAAGGGTCCACGCGACGCGCAGTGTCCGGTCCAGGCCGCGGATGCTGAGCTGCCCGCGATCGAGCGCTGTGCGCAACGGCTCCATCACTTTGGCGTCGAGCCGAAACTTGCGCCGCAGCAGTGCACCGCCGACCTCTGCGTTGGTGCGAATGCCGTGCGGCCGCCAGCGCTCCGCCGCTGCCGCCCGTGCCGCGGCAACCCGGTCACGGACCTGGGAGCTGGACTCGCCCTCTTGTGGAGCGAATGCGCCTGCCCGCACCGCATGCATCTGAACCCGCAGGTCCACCCTGTCGATGAGCGGACCGGACAACTTGCCGAGATATCGGCGCTTTTCGCTCGATGCGCAGGTGCAATCCCGGGGATCAGCGGGCGCGCAGGGACACGGGTTGGCGGCCAGCACCAATTGGAACCGCGCCGGATAGCGCGCGACGCCGTCACGACGTGCAAGCCGAATCTCGCCGTCCTCCAAGGGAGTTCGTAACGCCTCCAATGCGCTCGAGCGCAGCTCCGCGCATTCGTCGAGAAAAAGCACGCCCCTGTGCGCGCGGCTGACGGCGCCCGGCCGCGCCAGCCCCGAGCCGCCGCCGACCAACGCCGCCACGCTCGCGGTGGGATGCGGTGCGACAAAGGGCGGCCGGGTGATCAGCGGCGTGTCGACCGACAGCAGGCCGGCCACCGAATGAATCGCTGTCACCTCCAGCGACTCGGCATACGACAATGGCGGCAACAACCCCGGAAGGCGTTGAGCCAACATGGTTTTGCCTACACCCGGCGGCCCGGTCAGCATCAGGTTGTGTGCACCGGCAGCTGCCACCTCGACCGCGTAGCGCGCATGCGATTGACCGATCACGTCGGCGAGGTCGCCCGATGTCTCGGGCGTCGACTGTGGCGCATCGATACGGTCGGCAAGGCGCGCCTTGCCGGCAAGCCAGGATTGCAGTTGCCCTAACGTCCGCGCGCCCCATACGTCGATGCCATCGACGAGGCTGGCCTCGGCGAGGTTGTCGACCGGCACAACAACGGCCGGCCATCCTTCTCGCTTGGCGGCCAGCACGGCCGGCAGCACGCCCTTGACGGGGCGCACCCGGCCGTCGAGCGCTAATTCGCCTAGCAGCACGGTCTTTTCGAGCCGTTCCCAGTCCTTTTTTCCGTGCGCCGACAACACGGCAGCCGCGAGGGCGAGGTCGTAAACACTGCCCATCTTGGGCAAGGTGGCCGGTGAGAGCGCAAGCGTCAGCCTTGCCATGGGCCATTCGTTGCCGCAGTTGGTGATCGCCGCGCGGACCCGGTCGCGCGACTCCTGCAGCGCGGCGTCGGGTAGCCCGACAAGGTGCACACCCGGCAGACCCGAGGTGATGTCGGCCTCGATCTCGACGATCTCGCCGTCCAGCGCGCGTACTGCTACGGAGAATGCCCTGCCCAGTGTCATCAGCAGACGCCTTGCAGATGAGTTACTTCGGGGGTGCGCCGGCGGCCGATGCGCACACCGATGACATCGATGCGCACCTGCGCCCAGCTGCCGTTCTGCCCGGCCAGCCAGACGCCTGCCAGCCGGCGTAGGCGCCGCACCTTGTCCGGTGTCACCGCCTGCGCGACGCCGCCGAATCGGTCGCTGGTGCGGGTCTTCACCTCGACAAACACGACGATGCGCTTCGTATCGTCCGCGGCGATCACATCCAGCTCGCCATATCGGCACCGCCAATTGCGGACCAGCACTCGCAGTCCTAGCGACTCGAGGTGATCGACGGCGAGTTGCTCACCAAGCGCGCCGATCTCGGCACGCGTCAACGTAGTCATGGCGCCACACTGGGTCCCGGCACTGACACGGCGCCGGCGAGGACCCCGACGCCTCCGGTTGTTGTCCCCAGTCACGACTTCATCCACAACTGCGCCACGGGCGGTTCGTAGTCGTCAAAAACCGGGTACATGGAGTGATGACCGACAAGTCGTTGCAAGGAGTCGCCGACAGGGCAACCGACAGCGATGCATTCGAGTACACCGCCCGCGCCGGGTTCGCGGTCAGCGGCGTTTTGCATCTGGTTGTGGCCTACATCATTTTTCGGATCGCACTGGGTTCGGGCGGCAGCGCCGACCAATCAGGCGCATTGACCACACTGGCCCGCCAGACCGGCGGGGCGTTCATCATGTGGGCCATCGCGGTCGGGCTGGTGGCCCTTGGCCTGTGGCGAATCGCCGAAGCGATCGTCGGGTCCAAGCCGGGCGAGGGCTCTGGACCCCGACTCGACGACACCCCCGCCTGGAAGCGCGCCAAATCCATCGGACTCGCGATCGTGAACTTCGCGATCGCGTTGTCCGCCGCCCGATTCGCGATGGGAAGCGGTCAGCAGAGCAGCCAGCAGAACGCCGGCCTGAGCGCGCAGATGATGCAGTCCGGATGGGGAAAAGCCGTCCTGATCGCGATTGGACTAGGCCTTGTCGGAGTGGGCGGTTACCACGTCTACAAGGGCGTCTCCAAAAAATTCTTGAAGGATTTACGCGTCGCGGGCGGAACCGGAGTCATTGCGACCGGCATCGCCGGCTACGCGGCCAAGGGTCTCGTGCTCGCCGGTGCGGGCATATTGGTGATCGTCGCGACACTGCAAGCCGATCCGTCGAAGGCCACTGGTCTCGACGCGGCGGTCAAGGCACTGGGTCAGGCGCCGTTCGGCAAGTTCGTTCTCATTGTCGCCGCACTCGGCATCGCGGCATTCGGCGTCTACAGCTTCGTCAGAAGCCGTTACGGCCGCATGTAAACATTTCGCGAGTTCTGCATGAGGGCTGTGTGTCTTGGTAGATCACAGCCCTCACGCAGAAATCGGCGCAAATCCCGCTATGACCCGCTCGAAAGCGCCTGGTACAGCGCCGCGATCTGCATCGGCTGGATCGCCGTGTTGCAGTTGCGCTGCAGATCGATCAGCGGTTGCGCGATGCCCTTGAGTTCCGCGTATTCCTGCGGGCGGGAGGTGAAGTAGTCGCGCACCGACTGCTCGGCGCCTGCACCCTGCATACCCGCGGCGGTCAGCACGTTGTTCGCGTCTGGATGCGCATCGAGCCACGCACCCGCGGAGGCGAGCACACCGCTGGCCGTATGGGAGAACGAACTCGCGGTGCAGCCGGGTTGCGCGGCGGCCGACGGAATAGCGATGGTCGCCGCGGCGACACCGCCGAGCGCACAAGTAGCAAACGCGCCGCCCAATCCACGGCGTACGGCAGCTGGTGAGATCTTCATTGGACTTGTTCCTCAAATCATTGCCATGGGTTCTTAATCCCCTGACCTGAGGCCAAACGTACCCACAGCGCGACAAGATCAACCCGAGATTGACCGACGTTGGTGCGCCGTCACAAGTCCGTAAGAGCTACCAACTGGCATGAACGGCCAGAATTAGGCGAAGGTCTTGTGGCAGTCGTCGACCGACAGGCCGAGCCCGCCCATGCCGCCCTTCTCGAGTTGGCGCCGGACAAAGTCGGCGGCCTCGGTATCCAGCGGCGGCCTCGGTATCCAGCGGCGGCCCCGGCGTCATCAGGGTGACCTCGAGTTCCGGTTGGCTCGGGTGCTTGACCGTGACCCAGCGGAAGCCTTCGCCCATCGTGATGTCGGTTCCCGGCTCGAAGCCGAGCACGTCGACGTAGAAGTCGCGAGTTTCGTCCTGGTTGAGGCAGTAAACGGTGACGAGCGAGACGCAGGTGATCATGGCGCAACGCTAACGTCGCGCCCCTCGCCGTCGCTTCTCCCAAATTGCGCAACCGGGTCGCCCGCAGTTTCGGCGTGGTCGAGCACGCCCCGCATGAACAGAAAGCAACCCGGCACGTGCGGGCCGCCGCGCGCCGCCCACCGGTCGCAGTACGCGGTCGGGCTCTCGCCGACGAGCTGGGTGAACCTGCTGGAGAACGAGCCGAGGCTGGCGAACCCGACCGCCATGCACACCTCGGTCACCGTCAGGTTCGCCGCCCGCAACAGATCCTGCGCCCGCTCGATGCGCCGCCGGGTCAGGTACCGGATCGGCGTCTCGCCGTAGGTGGCCTCGAACGACCGCGCGAAATGGTAGTTCGACACCCCGGCCACCCGCGCGAGCCGATCCAGGTCCAGCGGATCGCGATAGTTCCGGTCGATGTGGTCGCGGGCCCGGCGCAGATGCGCCAACAGAGCGACGGCAACGGAATGGTTTCCGGTTTCCGGCACAGCAACAGGTTAGGCCTGCACGGAGGGTATGTTTCTTTAGGTAAACCTCAGCTAATAGCAGGCCGCGACGCGGCAGGGAAAGAACGGGAAGGGATCTCCTTGATGCGTCCACGTTGGAGCCGGATCGCCGCAGTCTTGTCCACGCTGGCCGTCGTGCTCGGTGCTACCGCCTGCTCCAGCTCCGACGACAGCGACGAGCTGCTCATCTACAACGCCCAGCACGAGTCGCTGACCAAAGAGTGGATCGACGCGTTCACCAAGGAAACCGGCATAAAGGTGACCTACCGCCAGGGCGGCGACACCGAGCTCGGCAATCAATTGGTCGCAGAAGGCGCGGCCTCTCCAGCCGATGTGTTCCTCACCGAGAACTCCCCCGCCATGGCCGCTGTCGAGCGCGCTGGACTGTTCGCCGACCTTGACGCCGAAACCATCAATCAGGTTCCGGCACAATACCGTCCGGCCAGCGGCAAGTGGACCGGCGTCGCCGCGCGCACCACCGTGTTCGTCTACAACAAGACCAGGCTGCAGCCCGACCAGCTGCCCAAATCCCTTCTGGACCTACAGCTTCCCGAATGGAAGGGCCGCTGGGGCGCACCGCCGACCAAGGCGGACTTTCAGGCCATCGTCGCGGCGCTGCTGCAGTTGAAGGGTGAGCCTGCGACCGCGCAGTGGCTGGCCGGTATGAAGACCAACGCGAAGATCTACAGCGACAACATCGCCACCTTGAAGGCCGTCAACGCCGGCGAGGTCGACGGCGGCGTGATCTACCACTACTACTGGTTCCGCGATCAGTCGAAAACCAAAGAGATGAGCGGCAATACGGCTCTGCACTACTTCCGCAACCAGGATCCAGGCGCGTTCGTCAGCCTCTCCGGCGGCGGGGTCCTCGAGTCGAGCAAGAAGAAAGAGCAAGCGCAACAGTTCATTCGGTTCATCACCGGCAAGGCCGGCCAAGAGGTGCTGGAGAAAGGCACGTCGTTCGAGTACCCGGTCGCCAGCGGGGTCCCCGCGAACCCGGCGCTTCTCCCGCTCGCCGACCTGCAGGCACCGGCGGTCGATCCGTCGACGCTGCAGGCCCAGCAGGTAACCGATCTGATGACGAAGGCTGGCTTGTTATAGGTGGTCGCTCCCCCGGTTCCAACCGCCGCGGCGCCGGTTTCGCGGTCAGCCCCGACCGCCCGGCCCGGCCCGTTGGTGACTGCCACGGTCGCGATCCTGGTTGCCGCCACCTTCATTCCGCTGGGCTATGTGGCGTGGTCGGCGGTTTCGATCGGGTGGACGCGCGCCTATGAACTGATCGTCCGGCCTCGCGTCGGCGAGCTGCTGTTCAACACCGTCGCACTGGTTGTCGTCACCGTCCCGCTGTGTGTGGTCATCGGAGTCGGCGTCGCGTGGCTGGTGGAGCGTACCGATCTGCCCGGACGGGCGTTCTGGCGTCCGTTGTTCGTTGCGCCGCTTGCCGTTCCAGCGTTCGTCAACAGCTACGCGTGGGTTGGCGTAATACCGTCGATGCACGGGTTGTGGGCGGGAGTCTTGATCACCACGCTGTCCTACTTTCCTTTCATGTACCTGCCCGCGGCCGCGACGCTGCGCCGGCTCGACCCGGCCGTCGAGGAGTCGGCCCGCGCACTCGGATCCGATTCGGCGGGCGTGTTCTTCCGCGTGGTGCTGCCACAGCTGCGGCTCGCGATTCTCGGCGGCGGGCTGCTGATCGGTGTGCACCTGCTCGCCGAGTTCGGCGCGTTCGCGATGGTGCGCTTCGACACCTTCACCGTCGCCATCTTCCAGCAGTTCCAGGCCACCTTCGACGGTGCCGCAGGCAGCATGCTGGCCGGCGTGCTCGTATTGCTCTGCCTGGTGCTGCTCGTGTCCGAGGCGTCGGCGCGCGGTCACGCACGATTCGCCAGGATCGGCGCGGGTGCGCCGCGAGCAGCTACCCCAATCCGCCTGGGACGCAAAAATATAGCGGCTCAAGCGGCGCTGGCCGTGTTGGCGGTGCTCGCCCTCGGCGTGCCGGTGTGGACGATTCTGCGCTGGTTGTGGATCGGCGGCGCCGAGGTATGGGTGCTCGACGACATTGGCACCGCGCTCGCCCAGACCATCGGACTGGCCACCATGGCGGCGGTCCTCACGACGGTGCTGGCGTTCCCCGTCGCGTGGGTCGCGGTCAGGTCCAGCGGCTTCCTGGCCCGCATGGTGGAAGGCGCCAACTACGTGACCAGCTCCCTGCCGGGCATAGTTACGGCACTCGCTCTCGTCACAGTCACCATTCGCGTCGCTCCGCCGCTGTATCAAAGCGTGGCACTGATCGTGTGCGCCTACGTCCTGCTGTTCATGCCACGCGCGTTGGTCAACGTACGCGCAGGCCTTGCCCAGGTCCCGATCAGCCTCGAGGAGGCGTCCCGATCACTGGGCCGGTCGCCTACGGCCACCTTCCTGCGCGTCACGCTACGCTTGACAGCCCCCGCTGCAGCCGCTGGCGCGTCGCTGGTATTCGTCGCTGTAGCAACGGAATTGACCGCCACGTTGCTGCTCGCACCGACCGGAACCCGGACGCTGTCAATGCTGTTCTGGTCCTACTCCAGCGAACTCGACTACGCGGCCGCCGCACCGTACGCATTGGTCTTGGTGCTGCTGGCAATCCCTGTGACACTGATCCTGCTCCGGCAGTCGACCAAGGCGGCTGCGCTGTGACTACAAACCCCGACGCCGACAACACCCTGCAAACCCGCGAACTCGCAAAGTCGTTCAACGGCAACACCGTCCTGGATCACATCGACCTGGAGTTAAAACCCGGCAGCACGACGGCGGTCGTCGGATCATCGGGCTGCGGCAAGACCACGCTGTTGCGCCTCATCGCCGGATTCGAGAACCCCGACGCCGGGACGATCACGATCGCGGGCCGGCAAGTGGCCAGCCCGGAAAGCGCCGTCGCACCGCATCGTCGCAGTGTCGGCTATGTCGCGCAGGACGGCGCACTGTTCCCTCACCTGACGGTCGGCCAGAACATCGCATACGGACTGAGCGGCTCCGCCCGCAGCGCGCAGGTACGCGCCCGCGTCAGCGAGCTGCTCGAAACCGTCTCTCTCGACGGCTCATACGCGTCACGCCGGCCGCATCAGCTGTCCGGAGGTCAGCAGCAGCGCGTCGCGCTCGCCCGCGCCCTCGCGCGACAGCCGGTGCTGATGTTGCTCGACGAACCGTTCAGCGCGCTCGACACTGGACTGCGGGCTTCCACCCGCAAGGCCGTCTCGCAACTACTTGCCAACTCCGGCGTCACGACGCTGCTCGTCACCCACGACCAGGAAGAGGCGCTGTCAATCGCGGACCAGGTGGCGGTCATGCGCGACGGGCGGTTCACCCAAGTGGGCAGCCCTCAGCAGGTGTACCGCCAGCCTCGCGACCGCTTCACCGCCGAGTTCCTCGGCGACTGCATCTCGCTTCCGTGCACCGTGGCGGCCGGGATCGCCGACACCGCGCTCGGGCGGATACCGGTTCAGCAGCCCGCGGTCGACGGTGCCGCCACGCTGATACTTCGTCCTGAACAGCTTGTCGCGACGATGGTTTCGGACAGTGAAGGAGTCGTCGGCGTGGGAACGGTGATCGCCACCGAGTTCCTCGGGCACGACATTCTGTTGACCATCGACCCGGCAGGTGAGGCCGCCCCGCTGGTCGTACGCCAGCACAGCCTCAACCCACCGCCCATCGATGCCAAGGTGCGCATCGAGGTGGTCGGTACCGGAGCGGTGCTCGAATGAGCGCAGTTGTCGACCATCTCCGCAGCCACGGCGAACGGGCGGCGGTGCTGACCGAAACCGAAGTGCTGACCTACCGCGACCTCGCCGACCGTGTCAACGATGCGGCGAAAAAGATCGGTGCCGAGCGCCGCCTGGTCCTTGTCGAAACCCGCAGCGACCTAACGACATTGACGCACTACCTGGGCGCGATCGCCGGCGGACACGTGGTGCTTCCCGTGCCGGCCGGCCGCGATCACACGACGATGGAACAGACTTACCGACCCGGCGTGGTAGTCGACGCCGACGGTGTCCATCATCGTCCCGGCGGCGCCAACCACCTCCACGACGAGCTCGCGTTGTTGCTGTCGACGTCGGGCAGCACCGGCAGCCCGAAACTCGTGCGGTTGTCGCACACCAACCTCGTCGCCAACGCCGCCGCGATCGTCGACTATCTGAGCATCCGCGAAACCGACCGCGCCGCAACCACCTTGCCGATGTCGTACTGCTACGGACTGTCGGTGATCCACAGCCACCTGCTGTGCGGGGCAGGCATCATCCTCACGGACCACTCGGTGACCGACGATGAGTTCTGGGAGCTGTTCCGGCGACACCGCGGGACCGCGTTCGCGGGTGTGCCGTACACCTTCGAACTGCTCGAGCGGGTCGGCTTCGACACCATGGAGCTGCCCAGCCTTCGCTATGTCACACAGGCCGGGGGCCGAATGCCTCCCGAGCGGGTCCGTCGCTTCGCCCAGCTTGGACAGCGCAAGGGTTGGGACTTGTTCGTGATGTACGGCGCCACGGAGGCGACGGCCCGGATGGCTTACCTACCACCGGAACTCGCGGCGTCACACCCGAGCACGATCGGCCGGCCGATACCCGGCGGTTCGCTCACGCTCGAACCGGCTGACGGGTGGACCGAGGAGGGGGTCGGCGAGCTGGTCTACCGAGGGCCCAACGTCATGATGGGCTACGCGCATGGACCCGATGATCTGGCGCTCGGCAAGACGGTCGACACGCTGCACACCGGAGACATCGCTCGGCGCGGGCCGGACGGGCTCTACGAGATCATCGGCCGCAGCAGCCGCTTCGCCAAGATGTACGGCCTGCGAATCGACCTGCAGCGCCTCGAGTCCACCTTGCGAGATCGCGGGATCAGAGCGTTCTGCACCGATGACGATGACCGCCTCGTGGTCGCCGCCACCGGCGGACACGACGTGGATGAGGTTCAACGTATCGCTGCCGACGCGGCGGGTGTGCCGGCGGGAGCGGTGCGGGCAGTCACCGTCACCGAGTTGCCGATGTTGTCAACGGGCAAGCCGGACTACCAGACGGTGCGCGCGCTAGCGCGCGACGCCGATGCGACGGAAGTCGGCGCGATCGACCTTCGCGGGGTGGTCGCGGACGTGTTGCACCTCGATCCTGCCAGCGTCGACCCCGAGGCCAGCTTCACTGATCTTGGCGGTAATTCGCTGTCCTATGTGACGATGTCGATCCGGCTGGAGCGTGCGCTTAGCACTCTTCCGACCGACTGGCACCGGCTGCCTCTGCGGCAACTGGAAAAGGTCTCGAAGCCGCCGCGCCGGCGGCGGCCGTGGTCGGGAGCGACGCTGGAAACCAGCGTCGCGTTGCGCGCGTTGGCCATCGTCCTGATCGTCGGCTCACACGCGGAGTTGTTCAGGCTGTGGGGCGGTGCGCACATTCTGCTGGGCGTCGCGGGTTACAACTTTGCGCGGTTCTGCCTCACCCCGGTGTCACGCACAGAACGGGTTCGCCGACTGCGCAACACCATTGCGTGGATCGCGGTGCCATCGGTGATCTGGGTTGCCATCGCCCTTGTGATCACCGACGACTATCACGCCACAAATCTGTTGCTGGCCAACAAGTTCCTCGGCCCGCACGACAGTATGACGGCCGGACGTTTGTGGTTCGTCGAGGTGTTGGTATGGACGCTGGTCGCGCTCGCGGCGCTGTTCTTGATACCGGCAGTCGATCGGTGCGAACGGCGGTACCCGTTCACGTTCGCCGCTGTCGTTCTCGCGGTTGGGATGGCGTTGCGCTACGACATACTGCAGCTGAACCTCGGCCGTGACGCGTGGTTCACGATGCTTGCGTTCTGGTTCTTCGCGGCCGGCTGGGCCGCGGCGAAAGCGTCGACAGTCTGGCAGCGCATCCTCGTCACGGCAGTGCTGGCGGTAGGCCTGTACGGCTACTTCGACAGCACCCTGCGCGAGGTGCTGGTGCTGGCAGGCCTCGTGTTGCTGATCTGGCTGCCTGCGATTCGTTGTCCGGCCGCGTTGACGGTCGTTGCCGGCGTCCTCGCCGAGGCGTCGCTGTACACCTATCTGACCCACTATCAGGTGATCGAGTTGTTCGACGGCGTCCACCCGCTGCTGGGTGTCGTCGCGTCGCTCGTGGTCGGTGTCGTGGTCACCTACCTGGCGACGCTGCTGCGCAAGCGGATTCGCGAGCATCGACAGCGTACGGTTAGCTCGACCGCGGTTCCCGCTCTGCCATAAGGCCCTCCTGCACCATCGTGGCCGCGATGACGCCGTCGGCGCGGATCAGGCTGGCGGTGACGACCCCGCGTCCCCGTGCCGCAGCCGGTGATCTCGACTCCAGCAGGTTCCACTGATCTGCGCGGATCGGCCGGTGAAACCAGATCGACGAATCGGTTGTGCCGCTGCGATGACTGCGGGCCTTCATCGAATGCCCATGCACCTGCAGCGCAGGGTCGATCATGTAGACGTCGGTGACGTACGCGGCGACCAGGGTGTGCACCAGTGCATCGTCGGGAAGTGCAACCGTTGCCCGCCACCACAACCGCCGCACGAACTCGCCGCCACACGTGTCATCGGCGATCCTGATGTCGATCTCATCCAACGGCATCGATGGTGCTGGGCCGGCGGGCCCGGTGGGCGGCAGTGAGTCGGGGTCATGCGGCATCGACGAAAGCCTGCCGTGTTCGGGGCCTGGCAGCTCGGTTGCGAACGACACCGTCGCCGTGGTCATCAGCCGACCGTCCTGGTGGGAGTCGACGCGGCGGGCGGCCGCGGTGCGGCCGTCGAAGACCCGAGTCACCGTGTAGTCGACGGGATCACCGGCTTCGCCGCCGCGCAGGAACTGCAGGTGCATGTTGGTCGGCAACCGGTC
>NZ_DASSCY010000238.1:0-8936 GCF_035697385.1 Mycobacterium sp.
GCACGATCTCGTCGATCGCGGGCGTGGCATCGAGGACCTCGTCGAGCGAGTCGCCGGCCAACGGCGAACCGAGCACCACGCGCGGGCAGTCGCCGCAGGCCTCGGTGGTCTGCAGGCCGACCGCGGCCAGGCGCTTCCAGATCTCCGGCATGTCCTCGATCTGGATCCAGTGGTACTGCACGTTCTCCCGGTCGGAGATGTCGGCGGTATCCCTGGCGAACTCCGTCGAGATCTCGCCAAGCGTGCGCAGCGCCGCCGTCGACAGGGCGCCGCCGTCGCAGCGGACGCGGAGCATGAAGTACTTGGCCTCGAGCACGTCGATGTTCTCGTCGCCGGTCCAGGTGCCGTCATAGCCCTGCTCACGCTGGGTGTAGAGGCCCCACCACCGCATCCGGCCGCGCAGATCCTGCTTGTCGATGCTGTCGAAGCCATTGACGGCGTAGATGTTCTCGATGCGGGCGCGCACGTTGAGCGGGTTGTCGTCCTTCTTGACCTGCTCGTTGGGATTGAGAGGCTCGCGATAGCCGAGCTTCCACTGGCCCTCGCCCCTGCGCTTGGGCGGTCGTTTCGTGGGGGTTTCCGTCATTGAGGTGTGGCTCCTTCGTGGGAGCCGGCGGTCGGACGCGCTGTTCACCGGTGGCTGTCCGGCGGCGCAGATCCGGCGGCCAGCTGAAAGTCGGGGTGGGCTGGGTCGTAGATCAGGCCATCAAGGCAGACAACAACAGGTACAAACGCGCTTGAAGTCGACGTGCCGCCGAGCCACCAACGCGACACGCTGGGGGAAGATGCGGGCGGCAATCACGTCGTCAATTGTGCCACGGAACCCGGACAGTGCCCTAACCGGGCGAGATTTGCGCTCAGCGTGAGCAAAACCCGCTCTGGGAGACTGGCTGTATGACGGTCCACGCGGCACCCGAAGAGCTGCCCGGCCTGGCGACCACGCCGGGTCGACCGTTTGGCATCTATATCCACGTGCCGTTCTGCGCTACCCGCTGCGGCTATTGCGACTTCAACACCTACACGCCCACCGAACTGGGCGGCGCGAACCCCGAGGGCTGGCTCGCCGCCCTGCGCACCGAGCTGGCATTGGCCGCCGACCGGCTGGGGTCACCGCTGGTCGACACCGTTTTCGTCGGCGGCGGAACCCCGACGCTGCTGGGCGGCACCGGCCTCGCAGGGGTGCTCGACGCACTGCGGGCGCACTTCACTCTCGCCGCGGACGCCGAGGTCACCACGGAGGCCAACCCCGAGTCGACATCGCCTCGCTTGTTCGGGGAACTGAGAACGGCCGGGTTCACCAGGATCTCGCTGGGCATGCAGTCCGTCGCCCCGCACGTGTTGGCGGTGCTCGACCGTGTGCATTCACCCGGCCGGGCGCTCGACGCCGCGCGGGAGGCCCGCGGCGCTGGGTTCGACCACGTCAACCTCGACCTGATCTACGGCACGCCGGGGGAGTCCGACGACGATCTGCGCCGCTCGGTGGACGCCGCGATCGATGCCGGCGTTGACCACGTGTCCGGTTACGCGCTGGTGGTGGAGGACGGCACCGCGCTGGCGCGCCGGGTGCGGCGTGGGGAGATCGCGGCCCCCGACGACGATGTGAACGCGCGTCGCTACGAACTGCTCGACGCGCGCCTGTCGGCGGCCGGCTTCGACTGGTACGAGGTGTCGAACTGGAGCCGGCCCGGCGGCGAGTGCCGACACAATATCGGTTACTGGAACGGCGGCGAGTGGTGGGGCGCGGGACCTGGGGCGCACGCCTATGTCGACGCGACCCGATGGTGGAATATCAAGCACCCCAACGCTTATGCGCAGGCGCTGGCCGACGGGCGGTTGCCGGTCGCCGATTTCGAGAGCCTCGATGCACCGACGATGCACACCGAAGACGTGATGCTGCGGATGCGGTTGCGTTCGGGTCTGCCAGTGCCGGTGTTGAGCGAGGCGGAGCGCCTGCGGGCCGAGACGGT
Source organism: Mycobacterium sp. (assembly GCF_035697385.1). Classification (GTDB taxonomy): domain Bacteria; phylum Actinomycetota; class Actinomycetes; order Mycobacteriales; family Mycobacteriaceae; genus Mycobacterium. The sequence goes on from NZ_DASSCY010000238.1 coordinate 1,968, forward strand.
GGTCGCCGACGGCCTGGTGGTGATGGAATCCGACCGGCTGGTACTCACCGACCGCGGCCGGTTACTGGCCGACGCGGTGGTGCGCACGCTGCTCGACTAGGCCCCGCCGAGCATCAGGTGGACGCGTGCACCAGTGAATTTCGCGTGACATAAGCCCATATTTGACGTCAGGCTGTTGAACGATTGTCTGTGGTGCTGCGTTGAGTTCAGCGAAGGGCGTCGGAAGAAGGATGTGCGGTGCATGAATCATGACTGAGCCGGGGCCACTGCCGGGTCGGCCCGGTGATGCTGAGCAGGCCGCGTTGCTACGTGGGATTCACGACGCCCACAGCGACTCGCTGTTGCGCTACGTGTTGCGGCTGACCCGAGGCGATATGCCGTTCGCAGAGGATGTGGTGCAGGAGTCGCTGCTGCGGCTGTGGCGCAAGCCCGACGTCTTGACGCAGCCGACGGACAACGTGCGCGCATGGCTGTTCACCGTGGCGCGCAACCTGGTGATCGACGACCGGCGCAGCGCCCGCTACACCCGCGAACTACAGACGGAGTACCTGCCGGACCGGCCGTCGCCGGACGCGATCGGGCCGGCTTTCGACAAGTGGATCCTGTCGGACGCATTGCTGTCGCTGAGCCCGGACCATCGCACCGCGATCGTGCGCGCCTACTATCTCGGCCAAACCGTCGCCGATATCGCGCAGCAGGAGGGGATCCCGGCAGGCACCGTCAAGTCCAGGCTTCATTACGCACTTCGTGCGTTGCGAATTGCGTTGCAGGAAAGGGGGGTTGTCCAGTGACTGACTTCAAGCCGAACAGCGACGACCTTGCCGAGTGGGATGCCGCCTATGTCCTCGGTGCGCTGAACCTCGAGGAACGGCGGATGTACGAAAGCTATCTGGCAGCCAACCCCGCACGCGCCACCGAGCTCACCGAACTCGCAGGCATGCCCGGCATTCTCAACGCGCTCAGCCGCGAGGAAGCGGTCGCGCTGACCGACCTGGGAGGCGCGGCGCCGGCCGAGGGCGGCAACGAGGTGGTGTCACTCGCGCAGGCGGCGGCCAAGCGGCAGCAGCGATCTCGGCGCACCTTCGTCACCGCTGCGGTCGCGTCGGCCGCCGCGCTGTTGATCGCGGGCGGTGTCGTGGGGGCGACGGTCTTCTCGCGAAGCACGGTGGCGGTGGAGACCGTGGCGATGCAGGAGATGCAGCCGACACCGCGTGGCGGTCTCACCGCGAAGCTCGCCGTGACCGAGAAAAAGTGGGGCACCGAGCTGAACTGGGCCTGCCAGTACACCAAGGACTGGTCGCGCAACGTCGACAGCTACGACATCGTCGTCACGACACACGACGGGGTGCAGACGGCGGTCGGATCGTGGAAGCCCGCCGGGGACGAGGCGTCGGGGCTGTCAGCAGCCACCAGCATTCCGGCGTCGCAGATTCGCACTGTCGACATCCGGGTGACCGGCAGCAACGAGCCGTTGGCGATCACCACACTGCGCTAGCTTCCACCTTCTGGCGCACACCCGCTAGGGTTAGGTAAACCTTACCTATACCGCTGGAGAGCTGATGACGGCTGTGCAGTCCGTGACCGAAGATGTCGAACCCGACTCGTCGGCATCGACGCCGCAAGGCGGCGGTAAGCGTGGTGCGCAATTCGACGCGCTAGCGCTTCAGCAGCTGCTTGCCCCGGTTCGGGGCCGCACGGCCAAGGCGAAGCGCATCCAGTGGATCGCGTCGGCGGCCACGGTCGTGCCGTTCGTCGGCATCGTGGAGCTGGGCCGGGAGTTGCTCGCAGACGGGCCGGTCAACGCGACGCGGGTATGGACGATCGTCGCCGTCGTGATCGGAGCGCTGTTTGTCCGCACCGTGGCAAGTGCTGCGGCGCTGACGATCACCCATTTCGCCGACGTCGACCTGCAGCGGTCGCTGCGCAGGCGCATCGTCGACACCCTTGGCCGGCTGCCGCTGGGCTGGTTCAACACCACATCGTCGGGTGAGGTGCGCAAGGCCGTCCAAAACGACGTCGGCGAATTGCATTACCTCGTCGCGCATTCGGCCGTGGAGAACGCCGGCGCACTCGCCACCCCGTTTTTCGGGTTGGTGTACTGCTTCTATCTCGACTGGCGGCTGGGGCTGCTCGCATTGGCCACCGTGCCGCTGTACATCGGCGTGTATGCCTGGCTGGGCCGCGGCGCGCGGGCGCAGATGGAGCGATTGAACCGTGGCGTCGAGCGGATCAGCGCCACCATCGTCGAGTTCATCGCGGGCGTGTCGGTGGTCAAGACCTTCGGTGAAGCCGGCAAGGCTCACAAGCGATTCGCCGACGCCGCAGACGAGTTCAACGACAGCTTCGCCAACTGGATGGGCCCTATGGTGCGCGTCAAGGCGGCGTCGTCGATTTTCATCGAGACACCCGTGCTGCTGCTTGCCAACCTGGCAGGCGGCTACTGGTTCGTCCGCAGCGGTTGGGTGACTCCCATCGATGTACTGGGCGCCACGCTGGTCGCCGTGACGATCCCCGCCGCGGTGCTGACCGTCGGGTACTCGACCCACATTCGCCAGCAGGCACAGGCCTCCGCGGGACGCCTGCAACGGCTTCTGCAGACGAAGGCGTTGCCGGTCGTCCTCAATCCACAAGTACCGCAGGGAAACTCGGTCGAGTTCGACTCGGTGAGCTTCTCCTACGACGGTGAGAACTCAGTGCTGCACGACGTCTCACTCACCCTGAAGCCGGGCACAATCACGGCATTGGTCGGACCCTCCGGCAGCGGAAAGTCCACCTTGGCGACACTGGTGCCGCGGTTCCATGACGTCGCCGGTGGTGCGGTGCGCGTCGGCGGGGCTGACGTTCGCGAGATCGACCCCGCCGTCCTGTACCGGCACGTCGGGTTCGTCCTGCAGGATGTGCAGTTGCTCGGCATCAGCGTCGCCGACAACATCCGGCTCGGCCGCCCCGACGCCACCAACGAAGATCTGTATGCGGCGGCAGAGGCGGCCAACATTCACGAGCGGATCCTCGAGCTGCCCCAGGGATATGACTCCGTGGTCGGTGACGATGCGCACTTCTCCGGCGGCGAGGCGCAACGGGTCAGCATCGCTCGGGCGTTGCTTGCCGACACGCCGATCCTCGTCCTCGACGAGGCGACGGCGTTCGCCGACCCGGATTCCGAAGCGCAGATCCAGGCCGCCTTGTCGCGGCTCATCGACGGCCGCACCGTGCTGGTCATCGCACACCGGCTCGGATCGATCGTCGGTGCCCACAACATCGTCGTGCTCAACCGGGGGCGCATCACCGAACAAGGTCGTCACGACGAACTCCTCGAACGAGGCGGTCAATACGCGCAGATGTGGCAGAGCTACACCGCCGGCCACGCCAAGGAGTGGGAGGTGGCCCGATGATCCGGGGATTCCTGCGGATTCTGGGTCCGCAACGTGGACGGATGTACAGCTACCTGGCGTGGGTCTCGGCCTACGGCGTCCTGCACGGCGTCGCGATGACGCTGCTGGTACCCATCTCGGTGGCGCTGTTCGACAGGGACTTCACCACCACCGGGCGGTGGCTGGGCGTGCTGGCCGTCGTCGTGGTCGTGGGCGCTGTGGCCCACTATGTGCAGGCGACACTTGCGATCCGGATGGCGCTGACCACCATGCGGCTGCTGCATCACCGACTCGGCGATCACATGGTGACGCTGCCGCTGGGCTGGTTCAACCGCGAGACCGTTGGCAAGGTGTCCCAGATCGCCGTCAAGGGAACGGTTTTCGTCGGGACCAGCGGAGGCAATCTGGTGACGCCGGTGGTGCTCAACACCACCAGCGCGGCAACCGTCGTCGTTGGCCTGTTCATCTTCGACTGGCGTATCGGCATGGTGGCGCTGGTCGGGGGAGTGCTGCTGGTGGCGTGCGGGCGGTTTGCGTCACGCCTGATCGCCGGGGCCGAGAGCCGCACCCATGACGCCGCCACCGCGGTCAACACCCGGGTGATCGAATTCGCCAGGTGCCAGCCGGTACTGCGGGCATTCGGCCGAACGGGCACCGACTACCAACCGCTTGGCGAGGCGCTCGAGACGCAACATCGGGCTGGCCGCCGTGCCCTGTGGCAGTCGGTCGCCGGGCTGATTCTCAACGGTGTTGCGGTACAAGCGGTTTTCTCGGTGCTCATCGCGACCGGAGCGTGGATCGCGGTGGACGGCGACATGAACCCGATCACCCTGGTCGCCATCCTCGGGCTGGCGGCGCGGTTTGCCTCACCGTTGGCGGCGCTGGCCGAATACGGCTCCGCGATGCGGCTGGCGGCCACCGAGTTGCGGCGCATCACGTCGATCCTGGAAACGCCGTCACTACCCGAGCCCGAGGTTTCGCAGCCGGTCGCGGCACCGGGCAGGGTGGAGTTCGACCACGTCGCGTTCAGCTATCCGGGGCGTAAAGTCCTGTCGGACATCAGTTTTGCCGCTGAGCCTATGACGATGACCGCGCTCGTCGGGCCGTCGGGCTCGGGCAAGACCACCATCACCCGCTTGATCGCCCGCTTCTACGACGTCGACTCCGGTGTGGTCCGCGTGGGTGGCGTCGACGTGCGCGACCAGTTGACGGCCGAGCTGATGGCCCAGGTGTCGCTGGTATTCCAGGACGTCTACCTGTTCGACGACACGTTGTGGGGCAACATCCGCGTCGGACGGCCCGACGCCACCGACGAAGAGATCGTCGAGGCAGCCCGCACCGCCGGTCTGCTGTCGGTGGTGGACCGGCTGCCGAATGGGTGGCAGACCCGGGTGGGTGAGGGCGGCTCGGCGCTGTCCGGCGGTGAACGCCAACGGGTCTCGATCGCACGGGCGCTCCTCAAGAACGCGCCCATCGTCTTGTTCGACGAGGCCACCAGCGCACTGGACCCCGAGAACGAGCACCACATCGCGGAGTCGATCCGCACGCTTGGGCAACGCAGCACCGTCATCGTGATCGCGCACAAGCTGTCGACGGTGACCGCCGCCGACAACATCGTCGTGCTTTCGGCGGAGGGCACCGTGCAGGACAGCGGCACCCACGCCGAGCTGATGGCTCGTGGTGGCCAATACGCCGAGTTCTGGGCGCAGCGCGTCTCGGCGACGGGCTGGACGATGACGACCGTCACACCGACGTAGGACGCCGCCGCTATGTAGGTTAGGCTAAATTTACTTACTGTGCCGAAGGTCAGTGTCGAGACAAGCTCAGAAGATGCCGCGTCGCTTTCCGTGACTTTGCCGCCGGGGGTCACGCCCGCCGATCTGGTCGCCGAATTGGCCAGCGCGCTGCCGGAGCGAACCGGCGATGAATACCTGGTCTACGAGCATGACGGCGAATGGACGCTGGCTACCGGCGTATGCGCGACCGTCGAGCTCGACTCCGATGAACTGCGCGTCATCCGGGACGGCGTGGTGCAGCGCCAAGGCTGGTCTGGTCGCCCGGGTGCGGTCCTCGGTGAGGCGGTCGACCGGCTGTTGTTGGAGACGAATCGGGTGTTCGGGTGGGTGGCGTTCGAGTTCGGCGCGTACCGGTTCGGGTTGCAACAGCGCCTGCAGCCGGGCACTCCGCTGGCTCGGATCTTTTGGCCCCGCACGCAATTCGTCGTCACCGGCGCAGAGATTCGGCTGATCGGCGCCGACGACGGTCACATGGAGGTGCTCCAGCGGCTGCTGAGCGCCGGCGTGCCGGCGACATCTCCTGCCAGCCCTGTCGACGTCCGCAATGACGTCGCGGGGTACCGCGGTCGTGTTGCGACGGCCATCGAGGAGATCGTCGGCGGGCGCTACCAGAAAGTGATTTTGTCGCGGCGGGTGGATGTTCCGTTCGACGTGGATTTCCCGGCGACCTACCGGCTGGGCCGTCAGCACAACACGCCTGCCCGGTCGTTCTTGTTGCGCCTCGGGGGGATTCGCGCGCTGGGCTACAGCCCGGAGTTGGTTGCCGCCGTCGGCGAGGACGGCGTGGTGGTGACCGAGCCGCTGGCGGGCACGCGGGCGCTCGGCCGTGGAGTCGATCACGACCGTGCCGCACGCGACGATCTCGAATCCGACTCGAAAGAGATTGTTGAGCACGCTATTTCGGTGCGCAGCTCGTTGAAGGAGATCTCCGAGGTGGCAGAACCCGGCACGGCGGTGGTCACCGATTTCATGAGTGTGCGTGAGCGGGGCAGCGTCCAGCACCTTGGCTCGACGGTGGGCGCCCGTCTGCATGCCTCGATGGACCGGATGGACGCGCTGGAGGCGTTGTTCCCGGCGGTGACGGCTTCTGGCATCCCGAAAGCGGAAAGTGTCGACGCGATCCTGCGCCTCGACGAGTGCCCGCGCGGGCTCTATTCCGGTGCGGTGGCGGTGTTTTCAGCAGACGGTGCCATGGACGCCGCTTTGGCGCTGCGCTCGGCATACGAGCGGGATGGGCAGACGTGGCTGCGGGCGGGCGCGGGGATCATCGCGGCTTCCACGCCGGATCGCGAGTTCGAGGAGACCTGCGAGAAGCTGACGACGCTCGCGCCGTACCTGGTGGCACGACAGCGCTAGCTCTGCGTACAGGGCGCAAAAGTGCGAGAGACGAACGCCCTCCGCGCAGAATCAACGACGATCGGGCGCTAATTAAGCGCGGCGGCGAGGCGGCGCCACTGGTCGCGCGGAAACTCTGCTGGGTCGGCCGTGAGCGCCTGAATGCAGATGTGGTCGGCGCCCGCGGCGCGGTGCTCATTCACCCTCGTCAGGATGGCGTCCTCATCGCCCCACGCGATGATCGCGTCGAGGAGTCGGTCGCTGACCGTTGCCAGGTCGTCTTCGGTGAAGCCGGAGCGCAGCAGGTTGTTGGCGTAGTTCGGTAGGGCGAGATAGTTTCTGAGCCAACTGGTTCCGATGGAGCGGGCTTCGTCGCGATTGTCGGTCAGCAGAACGGTCTGCTCGGGCAGCAGCAGGGGCCCGGCGCCGAGTGTTTCACGCGCTTGACGCGTGTGGTCGGGCGTGAC
>NZ_DASSCY010000239.1:0-21389 GCF_035697385.1 Mycobacterium sp.
ATCGCCTCTAGCTGGCGTAGCCGCTGCGCGCCCGACCGGTCTCCGAATTGGGTGGCCGTCTGCAGGCAGATGACTTCTGCCGCGAATTGCCCGTTTTCTCCTGCCCTTTCGGCTGCAGATAACACGGTGGCGACCGCCTCACTGACGGCACCCTGGCCGGCGGCCACCCATGCGCGGGCCAGGCTCCGCTCATAATCCAGTGACCGAAATGGACGCTGCAGCTGGTCCAGCTCAGCAAGCGCGGCGGCCGCCTCGTCCACTGACCCCGTGATGGCCAGGGCGGTCGCGTAGGGGATGTGATAGCGGTAGCCCCAGCCGATGGCATGGCCCAAGGCGGACAACGCCACTGCTGCCTGGTCCAGCAACAAGCCTGCGGTGTCAACGTGGCCGGCACCAAGTGCGGCCCGACCCGCCACCGCGGCACCGAGGAAATGCGCCGCCCCAGGGAGGTCGGCGCCCTGCAGCCGGGCCCGCTCAGCCACCTCAACGGCCTCGTTGATCCGGCCGGCTAGCAGCAGCGCGCTGACGTGTGCATCGGCGATGTTGAACCCCATCTGCGGGGCGTCGAACGAGCGTGTCGCAACGGCGTACCCCGCGTCGGCGGCGGCCACCGCTTCGGTGGTGCGCCCCGCATCCGCGGACATGGCAGCGAGCGCCCAGGCTATTTCCGCGTCGACGACCGCGGGCAGCTCTTCCAGCGCAAGGCCTTTCGACGTTTGCGCCGCCAAACCCGGCTTGTCCTTCGCAAACCAGTAAACCGTCAGGAAGGCGTCGATATAGCTACGAGCGGACGGTGTGGTGGCGTGCGACGCATCGTCGATGAGCTGCTTTGCGCGCGTGGGGTCGGCTAGCACCCAGAGCATGTTGCTGGCCCGCAGGAACGCGAGTCGGGCTTGGTCTTCGTCGGACAAATCGCTGGTGCGTACCTCGGCGAGCACCGCGTCGGCCTCTTCGCCCCGGCTGAGCCACGAAAGTGCGTGCGCGCGAATGAAGTTCGCTTCGGGTCCCGCTCCGCCGCGGATCGCCGCCTCCGCCAGTCGATCGGCGAGGGGCAGATCCGCCAGCCACACCGCGCCGCGCGCCGCCCTGACGAGCAGGTCGGCGTCGGGCGTGACGTCGGAGTCGAGGCTCAACGTGGCGCGGCGCACCACGACCCGGACGTCGTCGCGGTCAGCGGCTGCGGCCAGTTCGCCGGCCACCAGCCCGCGCAGCCGCCGCAGCCGGGTGGGTGCCGCGCGCCTGCGGCGCACCTCGCCGTACAGCGGATGCGCGACGCGCACCTCGACAGCGTCGGCGCTCGGCTCGACAGTGATGAGGCCACGCGAGTCCGCCTGCTCGACCGCCGCCGCATCAGTGATTCGCGTCAGGGCCGCCAACTCAATCGGCTCCCCGACAGCCAGCGCATCGATTACATCGGCAACTTGCGCGGGTAGGTCGCCGATGCGGGACTCGATCAGTTCGACCAAGCTCGGTGCCACGATCGGGTCGCCGGTCCATCGCCAGTGCCCGTGGTGCATTACGAATCGGCCGTCGGCGACCTCCCGCTCGACGATGTTTCGCAGATACAACACGTTGCCGCAAGTCAGCGTCCACAGCCGCTGCACGGCATCCGGATCCACCGACCCACCCAATGCCGACGACAACAACATGCCGGTCTCGTCGAGTGACAGCGGCTGCAGATCTAGCCGCTCGAACTGGCCATCGCGCCAAATCTCCTGCACGGCGGCGGGAATCGGTTCACCGTCGCGCACAGTGAGCACAACCTTCGCCGCGCCGCGTTGCACGATCTGCTGCATGACGAACGTTGATAGGTCGTCGAGCAGATGGACGTCATCGACACCGATGACCACACTGGTGCCCGCGGGTGCGGCTGTCAGCGAATCGATCACGCCCCGCACCAATACAACCGTGTCGGTGACTCCCGACTGCGCCCATGCGGTGAAAGCACCCAGCGGCAGCATCCGCGCCGCGGATGTGCCGACAGCCCAACGGGTTTCGCACCCCCGCGACACGGCGCTCGACAGCGCCTCACGGGCGACCCGGCTCTTTCCCACACCTGCCGCGCCACAAATAACGATCCCGGAAACATCGGAAGCCACGGTGGCGGCCGCGATCGCACCCATCTCTGCCATGCGGCCGGTCAATGGCCATGACAAGCGCCTGCTCGTCATACTCGTGTCCTCGGCCGGATCGTGTTTGCCTTCTCCACCAACGCGATGCGCTCCCACACGTCGGTCATTGCGCGCGCCAGGTCGCGGTAGGCGCGCTCCATTCCGGTCCGGATGGCGCGTTCGTCGAAGGCGGCACCGAAGAGTCGTTGGGCGGTGCTCTGGTTGCCCGCCTGCAACCAATCCAACGCCGAACCGAGCACCCGCAGCCGAACCGCAGCCCGCTGGGCGGTCGATTCGAGGGTCAATGCGTCGGCGCGCTTCTCGGCATCGAGCACCGTCTGCTCGTCCAGGTCCTCCGGGCTTCGGCCGTCGAGCAGGATCTCGATCGCGGTCGAACCCGCGGCGGTGAAATGCGCCGATGTGGGGTCGACCTCGTCCAGCGCCCTGATCGCGGCGGCGTGGTCTCCCGCGCGTGTGTACAGCCTCGCCAGCCCGAACGCAGCACTGACGTAGCTGTGATCCGTTCGCCAGACCGTCGCGTAGTAGCGCGCAGCTTCGTCGTACTCGTCGCGCAATTCGGCGGTGGCCGCCATTGCCAGCATCGGGGCGAGCTCGCCGGGCAACGTGGTCGCCACCGCGTTGAAATCCATTGCAGCCTTGTCGAATTCGCGCTCTAGAAGCGCGCATTGTCCGCTGTACCATGTCAGCCGCCAGTCTTCTGGGATGACCGCAGCCAGCTCCGAAAGTCGTTTCCGCGCCTGCTCGGGGGCGCCCAACTCGAGCGACGCGCGAACGAGCCGCAGCGGGACCTCGACGGATGAGCTGTCTCCGGGGTAGGCACCCCGCCGGGCGACCGCCAGCGCCTGTTCGAGTTGGGCCGCAGGTGTGCCACTCGTCGTCGCGAGCACTGCCGCGCCTGCGTCGTTGGGGTCGACCACGGGGACTGACAGTGCCGCGATGACATCCGGGGCGCCCACCGGCACGTCGCGGCCGCCGCCGTAGAGCGCACGTTGCGGACTGAAGTAGTTCGACTTCCTTGGCTGTGCAGTGCCGCTGTCGGTGGCCGCGATCTCGTGCAGCACCCCAGTCAGCTGATCGGCCAGCTCTTCCATGGAAGAGAACCGTCGACCCGGGTCGGGGTCCGTGGCGCGCAGGAGCGCACGGTACAACGATTCGTGCTTTTCGAGGACCGGCACTGTCGCCGGTCCGGGCAGCTGCTCGACGAAACGTCCGTGCGCCTGTGGAACGTCCATCACAAGAACGGCGAGAGTCCGCCCGACGGTGTAGACGTCACTGGCGACGGTGGGCCCGGTCTCGGCGATCTCGGGTGCCTGATAGCCGGGGGTTCCGTAGATCGGGCTTTCCTCGTCGTCCATGGCGATGACGGCGCCGAGGTCGATGAGCTTGAGCTGCTCGTCGGCCTGTATCACGTTGTCCGGCTTGAAGTCGCAGTAGGCGAGGCCCTGGGTGTGCAGGTAGTGAAGTGCAGGTGCGATCTCGACGATGTAGGCGACCGCCTGGTCGGGCGGAAGCGGAGCGTTGCGGGCTTTGCGGATCTGCTTGAGTGACGTGCCGCCGACGTACTCCATGACGATGTAGCCGACGGGAATCCCTGCGGAGTCGACATGCTCGACGAAGTTGTAGATCCGGACGATGTTCGGGTGTTCCACCTTGGCAAGGGCGAGGACCTCGGCCTCGGCGGCGGCCATCGCGTCGGCATCGCCAGAGTTCAGTAGGCCCTTGAGTACCACCCAGCGGTCGCGCACGTTTCGGTCTATCGCAAGGTAGATCCAGCCAAGACCGCCGTGGGCGATGCATCCCTGCACTTCGTACTGTGCGCCAACGAGGTCGCCGCGAGAAAGCTTGGGAACGAACGAATATCGCGTGCCGCACTCGGTACAGACGCCCTCGGGGCTTCCGGGCCTGTCGCCGCGTCCACGCCCGACGGGTTCGTGGCATTCGCGGTCGCCGCAGAACCGGTTTGCCTCCGGCACTTTCGGGTCGGTCATGATCGCCGCAGTCGGATCGCGCTTCGGTATACGCGGTATGGCGACAATCCCGGCGCCGAGGCGGCCGCGAGCGCTGGCGGATTTCGACGGCTTGGCGCGAGTCGTTTGCATCGATCGAGCGGTCGAGAGGCTGCGGGCCGGTTCGGAACTTCCCATTTTCAGTCCTCGTACCGTGCCGCCGGCGGACCCGGCGACGGTCCGAGGCTTTGCAGCCGCGCCTGGTAAAGGCGTTCCCACGTTCCGTCTTCGCGGATTTTCTCGAGAACGCCGTTGACGAATCGGACCAGTTCGTCGTCACCCTTCTTGACGCCGATGCCGTAGGGCTCTATTGCGATGCTGTCGCCGACGACTTCCACATTCGGGTCCTGGTGGGCAAGCCCCTCGAGCACCACGTCGTCGGTGCTGATCGCGTCGACCTGGCCCTGTTGCAGCATCACGAGGCAGTCCGTCCAGGTCGTCGCGCCGAAGATCTCCGGCTTGGGGTTGAGCTCGTACAGCTTCGCGAGCGAGGTGGTGCCCGACACGGCGCAGACTCGTTTTCCGGAGAGTGCCCCGAAAGAATCGATTCCGGAATTCTTCACGGAAAGGATTCTCTGGTTGGCGATGAAGTACACGGTGGAGAAATCGACGAGTTGCTTACGGGCACAAGTGATCGAATACGTCCGCACCACCAGGTCGACCTCGCCGTTCTGCAATACCGACTCTCTTTGGTCCGCATTGACCACTCGCGGTTGGATCAGTTCCGGGTCGCCGAAGATCGCCTGCGCGATCTCGCCTGCGATGTCGATGTCAAATCCCTCCACTTTCCCGGTGGAAGGGTTTCGAAAGCCGAACAGATAGGTGTCCTGGTCGACCCCGACGATGAGGCGGCCACGTTCGGCGATTGCCGCCATCGTCGAACCGGGCGGCATGGCTCCCGGCGGGGGCAGCGGATCGGGGCGCAGGCTGGCTTCCCTGTCGCAGTTCACATGTGCCGCCGTTGGCGCGCTCGTGATTTTCGTTGCACCGGATGGCGACGGCTCAACGGGCGAGACTGACACCGATACCGGCGCAACGGACGATCCGCATCCCGCGGCGGTGAGCGCAATAGCGAGCAGCGCCAAGGCAATTCGTCGCCTCACAAGAACTCCTTGAGCCGCGGCCACAATCCGACGACGACCGCCGACGCAGCGACGACCATCAGCACGAGGGTCCCTGTGGGACTCCGCGCCAGGAAGGTGCCGGCCACCGTCACTCGATCGCGCAGTGTCTCGCGGGTTCGCTCGATCCCTTCGCGCAGGCTGGATTCGACCTTGGCGAACTGCGTCGCAGAGGCCGCCGGATCAGGGCCGATTGCCTGGGCGACCGCGGCCTCATAGTCGCCGGCTTCGTAGGCCAAGGTCTGCTTTCCGTGGCTGGCGACCCATTTCTGCGCGGCGTCGTTCGCGGCCGGCGGTGCCGCGTCGAGCAGTGTCCTCATCTCGCCGATGTGGCCGTAGAACGACTTCTCTCCGGCAGAGATGTCGCCACGGCCGATCAGCTCCAGGGTTTCGTCGGTTCGTGCTTTTTGCGCGAGGATGCGAGCGGTCGCAAGCTGCTGGAATTTCGCCGTGCCCTCCGTTCGGCTGTCCTCGATGTTGGCTGCGGCCAGCCGGGTCGCCACGGCGATCCACGTGATCACCAGCAACACCACTGCCGCGGCGATGAGCAGGCCCGGGTTGAACTGTCTGTTCGTGCGGCGAAACACGATCACCGAACCGACGCCGATTGCCACCAGGACGAGGACCAGCAGCACGAGACTGACCTTCGGTACAGAGCCGACCGCGCGCTGGTCTCGGTCGAGGGCTTCGAGATTGCGATCGTATATGTGTTCGGCGTCGGCAAGCAGCTCGTTCCGCATCAACGACGACGCTTCTCGCAAGTACGCCGACCCGACCGTCAGCCCCTGCCGGTTGTTCACCCGCGCCGACTCGACCAGCCCCGTGTACGCAGCCAGTTCGGCGGAAATTTGCGCCAGCGCGGCGCGGGTGTCCGCGTCCGTGCTCCCCGCGGTCACGTCCGACAGCGCCGATGCCGCCTCAGCCAGCGCTTGTTGATAGCTGGCCCGGATCGGAGCTGTTTCGATCCCGCCGGACAGGAACGCTGATGCTGCGGCGGCGTCGGCGGCCGATAAGGCTGCGTATAGGTTCTGCGCCGCGTAGGCGAGCGGCTCAGAACGGTCGAGAACCGCGTTGTGCTGGGCGATCCTCCCGTCCAGCTGCCCGCCGCATACCAGCCCGGTGATCAAGCAGGATGCCGCGATGGCGACAGCGATTGCGCCGATGACACCCGGCGTCGTACGGGCAAGACGTCGCAACCATGCGGCAGAGCCTCGCGCGTCCAGCGTGCGCGGAGAGGTCATGTCGTTCACCACCCCGTCCAGACCTCGTCCCAGTCTGGACTTCGAGGTGGTCGGCGGTTGGATTTTTGACGAAGATCCCGTTTCGCGCGGAGTTGATCACGTGGCGATGACCGGGCCGGGGCGCAGTGCTCGGTTAATCGGCTGGCCTGTGCGACCGGTTGTCCATCGTGCCAACTTCAGAGCGACTTTGTCGCGGGATACATTGCGCGCCTTGCTTTTAGCTGCTAACACGGCCCCGGAATGAAGAGATACCAGCACTGCCCCGGTGGAAGAGGCGGGGTGAAGTTCGGCGGGGGTGGAGGTGGTGGGGGTGGAGCCTCGCCCTCGAAGATGTTCTGAGCAACGTTGCCCTGCCCGTGATAGACGTACCAGTACGTGTGGCAGACGTTGTTGTCCCAAACCACCGGGTTCACACGAAGATTGCCGGTCTGCACCGGGGGATCCCCCGGGCACCAACGACACGGGCCGGACGGGTTGTCGGGCGGACAACCGGGCCAGGACCCGAGCGGCGCAGGACCGCCGGGCAAGGCCTGGGCGATGCCAGCGCCGAACCCCATGGCGGCCAACCCGAGACCGCCTGACATCACCATAGTCGTTGCGAAACGCGAAATTCGGTTCATGGTTGCTTCCCTTCGCGAGGCGCGTTGCGCTCGTAAGGAAATCGTGGCTGCAAGAAGCCCGCTTGTATGGAGTAGTGGGCTACCCCATTTTTCGCGCCACTCGCGACTCTCGCGTCAGCAGGGTTGGCCAGGAGGCGTGTAGTACGGAACGCCCTCTACCGTGTAGCACGGCACCTCACCCGGCACATAGGGCACGTGAGCTGCAGCGATGGCAGTGCCGACCGCCACGTCACCGGCGACGTTGGTGCAGCCACCCGCCGCGAAATGGCGTCCAGCCGCGCCCGCACATATGTCAGCGTCCGCAACCGGCGCGATCACCAACGGTGCTACCGCCGCCCCCATCGCCGTCAACAGCACAGCTGCGAGCTTCTTCATTTCTAACCCCCACTGCTAGCCCGGCCCGACCGTGATTATGGCAGTCATGCGGACCGGGCATACAGAGTTCCGCTGAATAAATCTTGCTGGGCACTCTGGTTCCGTTCGGGCGCGGGCAACTACGCAATGCGGCTGGAGTCGCGGTTTCCCCGGGGACTAAAGAGCTTTCGCCAATGCACAGAATTCGATGAGGGTCGCGGATAGCCTTGATGCATGTCGGAGGGGCGGCCGACTTGGGGGACCGTCAGCAGGCTGGCGGCCTACTGCTTCATGGCCGGAGTACTGGCGGCCGCACTGATGTTCCCGTTCGTCGGCGGCATCGGGTTGATGTCCAACCGGGCCGCGGACGTCGTCGCCAACGGATCCGCGCAACTAGTCGAAGGCGACGTCCCGCAGGTGTCGACGATGGTCGACACAGCAGGGAACCCGATCGCATGGCTGTACACCCAGCGTCGGTTCGAGGTGGAATCGGATCAGATCGCGAATTCGATGAAGCTGGCGATCGTCTCGATCGAGGACAAGCGGTTCGCCGAGCACAACGGCGTGGACTGGCCGGGCACACTGACCGGGCTGTCCGGATACCTCGCTGGAAACCCCGGTACCCGCGGCGGCTCTACCATCGAGCAGCAGTACGTCAAGAACTATCAGCTGCTGGTGACGGCGCAGACCGACGCCCAGCGGCGGGCCGCAGTCGCGCTGACACCGGCGCGCAAGCTGCGCGAGATCCGGATGGCGCTGACTCTCAACGAGACGCTCACCAAGGCTGAGATTCTCACCCGATACCTCAACTTGGTGTATTTCGGCAACGGGGCGTTCGGCGTCCAGGACGCCGCGCAGACCTACTTCGGCATCGACGCCTTGCAGCTGAACTGGCAGCAGGCCGCCCTGCTGGCGGGACTGGTGCAGTCGACCAGCTTGCTTGACCCCTACGCCAATCCCCAACGGGCAATGGAGCGGCGGAATCTCGTGCTGGACACCATGATTGAGAATCTCCCTCAGCACGCCGACGAGCTGCGCACCGCCAAGGCGGAGCCGCTGGGTGTGCTGCCCCAGCCGGACGGGCTCCCGAACGGCTGCATTGCCGCAGGCGACCGCGGTTTCTTTTGCGACTATGCGCTGGAATACCTGGCCCGTTCCGGCATCAGCAAGGAGCAAGTGGCGCGCGGCGGATATCTGATTCGCACGACGCTGGACCCGAAGGTGCAGTCGTCAGTCAAGTCGGCGATCGACGAGTTCGCCGACCCAACACTCGACAGTGTCGCGAGCGTGATGAGCGTGATCAAGCCGGGCAAAGACGCGCATCGAGTGATGGCGATGGCCAGCAACCGGACGTATGGCCTCAATGACGACGCCAACGAATCAATGCAGCCACTGCCGTTCTCGCTCATCGGCGATGGCGCCGGATCGATCTTCAAGATCTTCACCACGGCGGCGGCGCTCGACATGGGCATGGGCATCGACGCTCAGTTGCAGGTGCCTGGCTCTTTCCAGGCGAGAGGTCTCGGCAGCAGCGACACGCCGGGATGTCCAAAAGAGACGTGGTGCGTGCGGAACGCGGGGAACTATCGCGGTTCGATGAATGTCACCGACGCGCTAGCCGTCTCGCCGAATACGGCGTTTGCCAAGTTGATTCAACAGGTCGGGGTTCCGCGCGCGGTCGATATGGCGGTGCGGCTCGGGCTTCGGTCCTACGCGCTTCCCGGAACGGCGCGCAGCTACGACCCCGAAAGCAACGAAAGCCTTGCCGACTTCATCAAGAGACAGAACATCGGCTCGTTCACTCTTGGCCCATTTCAGCTCAATGCGCTCGAGCTGGCCAACGTGGCGGCGACGCTGGCTTCCGGTGGAGTGTGGTGCCCGCCGACGCCGATCGACAAGATCATCGACCGCCACGGCAACGAGGTGTCGTTCGACAGTCAACCGTGCGACCAGGCGGTGCCCGAGGGACTGGCGAACACCTTCGCGAACGCCCTTAGTAAGGACGACAAACCGCCAGGCACCGCAGCCGGCGCCGCGGCCACCGTGGGCTGGGATCTGCCGATGTCGGGCAAGACCGGCACTACCGAGTCGAATCGGTCCTCGGGTTTTCTGGGGTTCACGAATCAGTACGCCGCAGCGAACTACATCTTCGACGACTCCAACAATCCGTCCGGAATCTGTTCGTTCCCGCTGCGTAAGTGCGGCAGCGGCAACCTGTTCGGCGGCAACGAGCCCGCCCGCACCTGGTTCGCGGCGATGAAGCCGATCGCAGGAGATTTCGGCGATGTGCATCTGCCGCCAACGGATCCGCGCTACGTCGTCGGCGCGCCGGGCAGCCGGGTGCCAAGTGTGTCCGGGCTGAAGGTGGATGCTGCCCGGCAACGGCTGAGGGAGGCCGGTTTTCAGGTCGCCGACCAGACGACGCTTGTAAGCAGCGGCGCTTCCTATGGCACGGTGGTCGGGACCAGCCCGAGCGGTCAAACCATTCCTGGGTCGATCATCACGATCAACGTCAGCAACGGTGTTCCGCCTGCACCGCCGCCACCTCCGCCGCCTCCGCCGGGAGCCCCACCACCGCCACCCACGGTGGGCACGACGGTGGTGGAGATTCCGGGGCTGCCGCCAATCACCGTGCCAGTGCTCGGACCACCGCCACCTCCGGTGCCACCACCGCCGCCTCCGGTGCCACCACCGCCGCCGCCACCTCCGTGATGGCGGGTTTCGGTCATACGGATTGCGAGCGCATTGTCGGCGGCGAACTAGCGCAGCCCGTCCTGGCTGTCACCAGTCTCGCCTACGTCGTCGCCGGGGTGGCCGTGCTGTTATGGGCAGTGCGGGTCCGGGCACCGCTGGCTGGGGCTGCCGGAGTTGCACTGGTGGCGGTCGGGGGCGGGAGCTTCGCGTACCACGGACCGCAGCCCTCGTGGGCGGAGCTTGCTCACGACTTGCCGATCGTCGCGCTGGGAGTGGTATGCGTCGCGGGACTGGTCCTGAGCTGGCGCCGGAAGCGATTGTCGGTGTGGGCGGCACCGGCTGGAGTCTTCGCGCTGGCACTCGCGGCCTACGCCGCGGGACGTTCCGGGTCGCCGCTGTGCCGGCCCGACAGCCTGTGGCAGTACCACGGCGCGTGGCACGTCCTCTCCGCCGTCGCCGCGGGGTTGGCCGCCCGGGCCATGGCACCGCCGCCGCCGTCGTGAGGGGCGTACCGGCCGCCGACGTTACGTAATCGAGGCCAACGTGTAGGTCCGAACCCGGCCGGGAACCCGCGCATGACATTGCGACAGCAGCGGCTCTGACCATTCTTCGTTGACGCAGACTTCG
The DNA here is from genome assembly GCF_035697385.1 of Mycobacterium sp. GTDB lineage: Bacteria > Actinomycetota > Actinomycetes > Mycobacteriales > Mycobacteriaceae > Mycobacterium. Next base: position 10,796 of record NZ_DASSCY010000239.1, read on the forward strand.
ATCGGCCCCGACGTGCCGCCGAGCACGACACGAGTTTGCTCCGCCTCCTTGTCGACGCCGAGCGGTGGCAGGCTCGCGATGCGGTCATCGCCATTCGCTTCCCGTGCGAAATATTGAGCCGCTTGGACAACGTGCGGGAGTGACGTGCGTCCGCGGAGAAACCTGTTGTCGAGTCGCCCCTCGAGATACAGGCGCACCAGGCCCGCCGAATCGGTCGAGTCGACGCGCCCGTAACACAGGCCTTCGGGCAGTATCAGCATGGTGGCCGCGAAGCGATCGCCACCCAGATGTGAGCATTCCCAAGTGAAGTCGGGATACTTCGCGGCGATCTCCTTGCACGCGCCGCGGCCGCGGACAGCGCAACACTGATCGTGCCTGCCGTGCGCACAGACGGCTACCAATGGATCCGTGGACAGCGTCCCGTCGGATCCATCGAGGGCGAGGTCCAGATATTCGCGCGGATCACTCACCTCTCCGCCGTACAGCGCTTCGTTGCCAACGCCGGCTTGTGCGACGAACCACCGCCACCGCGGAGCGGTCGGCCGACGGCCGTGCTTACGTATCGCCGCGATCCGCATCTTCGCGGCCTCGAACCGACGGACGATGGCGCGTCCGAGTTCGGGATCGATGGTGGCCGGAGACTGCAGGAAGGCCGAATGCCCCCAACCTCCCGCTAATTCGAGCAGGACCCAGGAAGAACCCGCAGACGCGGTGCCGTACAGCGGGTCATCGCGGTTCAGCGATTGGTCGCTGCACGGCTGTCGCTTAGCAGCGGTCATCCGTTGACCGGCACGACAACGGCCTCACGGAGCAGCCGGCGGATCAGCACCGTGGCGTCGGCATGATCGAGGCCCGGTAACGTCGCCGCGTCGGCAGGGAGGCCGCGGTGCAGCGCCGCCATGGCATCGGCACACGACATCGGAAATGTCATCACCTTGTCTGGCAGCCGGAGCACGACACGCCCAGCCGAAGAATCGATGGTGGCGACGAGCCCACGGCGCCACTGAACCGCAGTGGTTGCGGCGGATTCCGAGGCCGCGAGCGTGGCCAGCGGACGGACGGCAACGGGCCGTGTCCGCTCGGCGTGACGTTGCATCAATTGTGCGGCCGCGCCGCCGCTGAGCATGACCGCTTCGTCTCGCAACGTGTCGACCATTTCTGACATCACTTTCGTCACCGTCGCGATGATCTCATCCTGATCGGCCGGGTCGCTGCCCAACGGTAGCGACTTCCGGAACGCGTCAACGGTCGACAGCTGATCGACGACTGCGCGGGCGACGTCCAAGCCTGTTACGGCGGACACGCCGATGGTCAGGTGGATGGACGTAGAGTCCAGCGCCTGCGCCGAATGTACCCACCCGCGTGGCAGATACAGGGCGTCGCCTTCGGTGAGAACGGTGTCGATGACCGGATCTCCGGTCACCCGCTCAGCGATCGCCGCCCGATGCTGCGTCCACGGCTGCGACGGCAGGGGATGGTCGAGCACAGGCTCGTGCACGATCCAGCGCTTCCGCCCGGCCGCTTGCAGGACGAACACGTCGTGGACGTCGTAGTGCGGATCGAACCCGCGGTTGGTTGGCGGCGTGATGTAGGCGTTCGCCTGCACAGGATGGCCCAATTCATCTACCGCCTGCCGGACGAAGTCGATCAGCGGTGGCCATAGTCGATGCAGCCCTTGCAACACAATCGTTGCGCCAGAAGCGAACTGAGCGAGAACCTTCGCGGAGTCAACCTGATCTGGCGTCTCGGCGCCGAATCCGGCCGAGCCGAGATAGCAGTCTCTGGCCAGCACGTCACCTTCTTTGGCCAGGCGGATGAACGGCGCGCGCACTCCACGCTCGGCGATCAACTCGTCGACCATGTCGGGCGAAAGCAGATCGCCGAAGTCGCGGGGCAGCGCGCTTGACAGGCTGAGCAACGGCCTTCGCCCCCAGAATTCGGTGGCGAATGTGTGGGGGTCGGTCGCAATACAGCGGCTCAGCACCGCGAAGCGGTCATGCGGTTCCGTCGGCACCGCCGTCGTGACCTTCGGGGTTCGAGCCGCCGTCGGCGGGACCTTCGCCGCCTGCGGTTCCGTCGGCTCCGCCGTCCTGGCCTTCGGGGTTCGAGCCGCCGTCGGCGGGACCTTCGCCGCCTGCGGTTCCGTCGGCTCCGCCGTCGTGGCCTTCGGGGTTCGAGCCGCCGTCGGCGGTACCCTCGCCGCCGTTGCCCGAGGTGGTGATGTCGTCATCATTGAGTGGCATGGTGATCCCTTCCGTCATCGCATTCAAACGATGTGTGCGCTGAAGAGTTACCCGAGACTGCCGCAGCGAAACGATCAGATGATCGCTGCGCTGACGGTCATCGAACGAGCACGGTGCTCACCCCGCGGATAGGAAACCCTTTCCCATCGACGCGTGGAATCTGGCTTCCCAGCGATTACGGAACCACTGCTCGATCACAACAATTCGTCTCATGCGTACAAATGTGCTCGCGGAGACAATGAGCTCCAAGACCCGTCACGACGTCGTGATCCTCACCGAGGATGCCGCGCAGCCGGCCAGTGCCCCGGCCGAAGAGGTTGTGGCCCGATGAAGAAGTTCATGGCGCTGCACCGCAATGTCCGGGTCAGGATCGGGTTGGCGTTCGTCCACAAGTTGATCGACGCGATGATCCTCACCTTCATCGCGATCTACCTCGCGTCCCGGGTGGGGATCGCGACCACCGGCGCGTTGATCCTGCTGTTCGCCGTTTTCGCGGTCTTCGGCATGCTGCTCGGCGGTCATTTGTCAGAGAAGTGGGGACGCCGGCCCGTCCTTATCGTCGGGGACGTCATCGGCACCGCCTTCCTAGTGCTGATGACCGTGGCCTACTTCGCTGACTGGGGCCCACTCGCGGTCTACTTCAGCTACGCCATCGTCAAGTTCGGGACCAACATGGCGCTGCCGGCCAACGACTCGACCATCATCGACGTCACTCCGCCCGAGGACCGCAAGTACGTCTACACAGTCAATTACTGGGTGATCAACGTCGCGCTCGGCGGTGGCGCGCTGCTCGGCGGCTTCCTCTACGGCTCGCATTTCGGTGCCGTGATCCTTGGCGGCGCCATCGGCATGGGCTTCGCCCTCCTCGTCACCGTGCTGCTGGTGGCCGAGACGAAGCCGCAATCGGCGGCTGCTGCCGCACCCGCCAAGCTTCGCGGCCTGGCCCAGTTCGTCGAGGGCTACAAGGTGGTGCTTGTCGACTCGACGTTCCGCCGGCTGATCATCGTCGCCACGCTGGTGCTGACCCTCGAAGGGCAGCTGAGCACCGCGATCGGGATCCGCTTGTCGAACGACTTCGGAGTCCAGCACGTGTTTCCGTTCGGCGACGTCCACGGGGTGCAGATGCTCGGCGTGCTCAAAGCGGTGAACACCATCCTGGTCGTGCTGCTCGCGCTGCAGGTCAACTCCCTGCTGCGGCGGCTGCCGGACCGGACCCGGATCTATGTGGGAATCCCCCTGTACGTAGGCGGCTTCGCGGTGCTGGCGGTCACCAACACCGCCTGGGTGCTACTGGCCGCGGTCGTGGTGCTGACCATCGGCGAGCTGATGAACACGCCGGTCCAGCAGGCGCTGCTGGCGGACCTGGCGCCGGAAGACGGCCGGCCCCGGTACATGGCCGCGTACTACCTGCACATCCGGTTCGGTCAGGTGGTCAACTCGCTGCTGATCAGCCTGAGTGCGGTGCTGAGCACCCAGGGGATGGCGGGGATCTACCTGCTCTTCGGCGTCGTGATCCTCATGCAGTACCGGGTCATCCTGGCCCGCCGCCCCGCGCATGCCGGTGCCCAAACACCGGTATCCGTCTGACTTTTCACACCTTGGAGGCAATCATGTCGGCACGCGCGAACCAGGTCACCGAGGCCTACCTCGCTGACTGTGCGACCCCGGACAGCCGGCTGCGCGGCGCGCTGGCCGAGCTCGACGTATCGGAGACCATGCGGGCGGCGTGGCCGAGGCTGCTGCCCCGCCCGGTCATGGTCGACGAGACCGAGTTCCGGGCTTTCGGCCGGGATCTCGTCACCATCTTCGATCTGGTCACCTCGCTGCCGCAGCGCTGCTTCGATGGAGACTTCGAACGGTTCCGCGCGGCCCTTGGCATCGATGACCGGCGCGGTGCTTGGATGCGCCGGCTGCTCGGCGACGGCCCCCCGCCGCTGTACGGTCGGGCCGACACCTATTACGACGGTTCATCTTTCAAGCTGCTCGAGTTCAACATCGGCAGCGCGCTGGGCGGCCTTGACATGGTCGGCCCGCTGCCGAAGGCCTATCTGCGGATCCCGGCGGTCGCCGAGTTCGCCGCCGAGCACGGCCTTGGCTACCTGGACACGAGCGGGGATCTGGCCGCGGCGCTACGCAACGCCGGCAAGGGCATTGGAGCCGGCGAGCCGGTAGTCGCGGTGCTCGAGGGGCCCGGCGGGATGGCCGCCTACGGCCACCAGCGGCGGGCGATCGGCGAGCTCCTGGCCGAGCAGGGCATCGACTGCCGGGTCGGCGAGATCAGCGACCTGACCTTCCGCGCCGGCAAGCCGTACCTTCACGGCACCGGGATCGACGTGATCCTGCGCTACTACGGACTCGAAGAGATGCTCGCCCATCCCGACGGCGACGCGCTCATGGAGCCGGTATTCCGCGCCCATGAGAACGGCACGGTGGTGGTGTGGACGCCGACCAACGTGTTCGGAAACAAGGGCACCCTCGCGATGCTGTCCGAGTTCGCGGAGGACGCCTCGGTGTTCTCGGCGCAGGAGCGGGCGGTGATCGACCGGGTGCTCCCGTGGAGCCGCATGCTAGGCCGGCCCGGCGCGGAATCGGATGAGCGGTTCATCTCCGAGTGCATGCAGCGCCGGGAAAGCCTGGTGTTCAAGCCAACTGGGCTGTTCGGCGGCGAGGGCGTCCTCATCGGACGTGAAGTGGACCCCGGTACCTGGCGGGAGGCGCTGGCGGCGAGCACGCAGACCGGCTGCCTCGTACAGGAAATCGTAGCGCCGAACGTGGAGACGGTGATCGAACCTCAAAGCGGTGCCCGCACTGAGTATTTCGCACTGTGGGCCGCCTTCATGACCCCGACCGGGCTCTGCGGTGGCGGCGTGCGCGCTGTACCGCCGGGCGGCAGCACCGTCATCACCATGATCAACAACACCCAAGTCCGCAACACCTGCCTCTTCACCTGCTGATTCATCTACCGAGCAAGGAGCAATTCAATGACCCGATTCGTCGACCTGACTCACGGCTTCTACGACGGAATGCCGTCCTATCCCGCCGACTGGTTTCCGCAGTTCGTCAGCGAGCGCACGATGACACCGGAGACCGACCCTTACGGCACCAAGCGCACGTTCTCCTACCTCCACGTGTTTCCCCACAACGGGACGCACATGGAATACAAGCTGCATTTCTTCCCGGGCACCGAGGGGATCGACGAGGTTCCGCTGCACACCCTGATCGGGCGCGCCTGCGTCGCCGACCTGTCCGACAAGGGCGAGCTGGAGCCGGTCACCGGTGAGGACCTGGAGCGGGTGCTGCGCCCCGTGTGGCAGGAGGGCGACCGGCTACTGGTGCGCACCGATTACCTGCACAACAACTGGGGCCGGCCTGACTACTGGGACAGGCCGCCATACCTGACCCCGTCGGCCGCGGAATGGGCAATCGACAACGGCGCCAGCCTATTCGGGCTGGACTGCCTCACCGAACGGCCCGGCGACGCCGAGTCCCCCGTGCATCACGCCTTGCTAGCGGCCGGCATCCCGCTGCTGGAGTACGTCACCAACATGCACGAGCTCACCAAGCAGGTCGTGCAGCTGGTTGCTCTGCCCATGAAGGCCGCCGGCGCAGAGGCGGCTCCCACGAGAGTCATCGCGATGGAGGACACCGATGGCTGAGCCGGCACGGCCCCCGGTTGCACTCGCGCCCGCGACCGACGACGCCGCGGTGCCCGGTGTGTTGCGCCGGCTGCTCGAGCTGATCGACGAGCCGTTGGCCGGCCTGCCTCCCGGCGCCGAGGTGTTGATCAAGCCGAACCTGTTCCAGACGGAGCCCGGGTTCCACGTGAGCCCGGCGCTGCTGGCCGCCATTGCCCGCGCGGTCGCCGAACACGGGGCCCGCCCAGTGATCGCGGAGCGCACGCACGCCATCTACGAGATCCTCAACGACCACGAGGCCGCCCGGTACGCCCGCGTCGTCAGCCTCGACGATCTTCCGTTGCGCATCACCAACATTCCCGGCGCGACGTCGTTGCGGGTGCCGATCGCGGTGCCCGAGCTGATCGAGGACTGCGACTACTTCATCGGGGTGCCGCAGCTGCGCACGCACGCCAGCGTCGTCTACTCCAACGCCATGAAGAACTTGGTCGGGCTGCTTCCCGGCTACACGACCCGCATCGTCCACATGGCCGGGGTCGACGAGTCCACCGTAGACCTGAACCTGATGCGCCCGCAGGACCTGGTCATCTGCGACGGAACGACGGTGATCGAGGGCAACTACCCGATGGACGGGCGCGCGCGCTCGGTGGGCTTCCTGGCCGCCAGCCGCAACGCGGTCGCCCTCGACGTCGCGGTCGGCGTGCTGGCGGGCTTCGACCCGAACAGCGTCGCCTATCTGCGCGACGCGCACCAGCGCGGTATGGGCCCGCTCGCACTCGAGGACATCGACCTGCGCGGCACGCCGCTGGCGGAGCTCGCCTTCGACATGGTCAAGGCGCCGGTCGAGATCGTCCCTCCGCGAGCCGGTATCCACGTCCACGCCGAGAACGCCTGCCCGGCGTGCAGCCGGTTTGTGGCCGGGGCCATGCGCGCACTCGCCGAGGAGTTGTGCGCCTGGGACGGTGAGATGACGATCATCTCCGGTCCGCAGGTGCAGATGCCGCCGCTGCGCGGTGAAGTGATCCTGGTCGGCAACTGCCTCTACGAGAGCCGCGATCTCGGGATCTTCATCGAGGGTTGCCCGCCGCGTGCCATCCAGCTCGCCGCGTTCCGGTATGCGATGGGCAAGCGGGTCGGCGACCACGAGCGGACGCAGTTCCGTGTGCCGCCACAGCGGGAGGGTGTGCCGGGATGACGATCACGTTGATCACCGCGCCCGCGCTGCCGGCCGGCTCACGGCTGTACCGCCACGTCGTTCCGCTGGCCACATCGATCACCCCGGTGGCGGCGGCCGCGGCGCTGCGTACCGCCGGGCGGGTCATGCTCACCGCCGGATCCGACGGTCGCAACGCAACGCTGGCCGTTGGCGAGCTGGCCGCCCTGTCCCATCCCGGCGGCGCGGGCCACGCGCCGTTGGCTGACGCCGTGAATTTCCTTGCTGCGCTTGATATCCCGGTCGACACCCCGGCTACCGAGGCGGCCTGGTACGGGCTGCTGGGCTATGACGCAGTGCGCGACTTCGAGCGGTTGCCGAGCCGCCACCCGGCGACCGATCGGCCGGTGTACGAATTCTTCCTGCCCGAAACACTGGTCCAGTTCACCGACGGGTACGGGAAGGTGATCGGCAGGGGTCCCTCAGCCGCCGCCGCACGCGCCGCGGCCGAGCGGGTCGCGAGGAGGCTGAACGGACCGACGCTCGCACCGTTGGGCGTCGTGGCCGTGGGCGCCGGCCGGTTCGGCTTCAGCTTCGAGGAGTACGCCGCCGCGGTCGATCGCGCGAAGCGGCACATCCTCGACGGCGACGTCTTCCAGCTCGTGCTGTCCACCGCCTGGACCGCACCGGCCACCGTGGACGGCCTGGCGGTTTTCGAGAGACTGACCGCCATCAATCCGTCCCCCTACCACTTCTGGTACGCGGGCCCGCGGTTCGAGGTGGTCGGCGCCTCACCGGAACCGTGCATGACGCTGAACGACGGCCGGGCGCTCATCCGTCCCCTCGCCGGAACCCGACCTCGCGGCCACGACCGCCTCGCCGACGAGCGCGCTGAAGCCGACCTGCGCGCGTCGGTCAAGGAACTGGCCGAGCACCGGATGCTCGTCGATCTCGCGCGCAACGACCTTGGCCGGGTGTGCCGGCCGGGCAGCGTCTCCGTCGAGCGGCTGATGGACGTGGAGCGCTACTCCCACGTGATGCATCTGACCTCGGACGTGTACGGCCAGATCCGCGGCGACCGGCGAACCGACGAGCTCATCCGGGCGACGTTCCCCGCGGGCACCATGACCGGCACGCCCAAGGTGCGCGCAATGGAGATCATCGACGACCTGGAGCCGAGCCGGCGCTGGCTGTACTCGGGCGCGGTCGGCTCATTCGGACTGTCCCACGTGGACCTGTTCCTCACGATTCGCAGCATGGTGCTGTGCGACGGGGAGATTCGCCTGCAGGCGGGAGGTGGCATCGTGCACGACTCCGATGCGTCGGCCGAGTACGCCGAGTGCCTCGCGAAGCTCGGCTCGGGCGCCCGCGCCCTTGGCGTAACCATGAAAGGGGGCGCGACATGATCTGCGTCATCGACAACTACGACTCATTCGTCTACAACCTCGTGCAGTACGTGGGAGATCTTGGCGACGAGTGCGTCGTGTACCGCAACGACGAGGTGACCGTCGAGCAGGTCGCCGAGCTCGCTCCCGACTTGATCCTCATCTCGCCGGGCCCCGGGGATCCGGCCGCCGCAGGTATCTCCATCGAGCTGATCCAGCGGCTGGGGCACACGTTCCCGATCTTCGGAGTATGTCTTGGTCACCAAGCGATCGGTGCCGCCTTCGGCGCTCGGATCCGGCACGCTGCCGCGCCAATGCACGGAAAGTGCTCGGACATCACGCACGACGCAAAGGGCGTTTTCGCCGGACTGCCGAACCCACTGACTGTCGCTCGCTACCACTCACTGGTGATCGAGTCCGACTCGCTGCCAGCCGAACTGGTGGCTACCGCGTGGTCGGAAGACGGCGAGATCATGGGCGTCCGGCACCGGACCCTGCCGATCGAGGGCGTTCAGTTCCACCCGGAGTCGCTGTTCACCGAACAAGGCGTCGACATTGTCGGCAATGCGGTGCGCGGCATGATCAGCAGGCTGTCCGCGGAGCGAGTGGGGGCGGCATGACCACCTTCCGAGACATGCCGATCGCGACCGACCTGGAAGAGATCGCCGACCGGCTGCTGGCTCAGCTTCGATCACTTGACAGTGTCGCCGTCGCGTTCTCCGGTGGAGTCGACTCCACCCTCGTGCTTGCCGCGGCCCTGCGCGCGCTGCCTGCCGATCGGGTCGTGGCGGTGATTGCGGACTCGCCCAGCCTCGCCCGTACCGAACTCATCGACGCGCGGCAGATCGCCGCCGAACTCGGCGCGGAGCTGGTCGAAGTCCGGAGCGCCGAACTCGACGTGCCCGGCTACCGCGCGAATGCGGGCAACCGCTGCTATTTCTGTAAACACACCGTGCTGAGCGCCGCCAGCGAGCTCGCGGTCCAGCGGGGCATTGCACACGTGGCCACCGGTACGCATGCCGACGACCGTCGGGCCCTGCACCGACCCGGTCTGCGCGCCGCCCGTGAGCTGGCAGTGGTCGAACCGCTCGCCGATGCCGGGCTCGGCAAGCAGGAGATCCGGATGCTGGCGGCTGCGTGGTCGTTACCCGTCGCTGATAAGCCGGCGACGCCGTGTCTGGCCTCACGTATCGCCGTGGGAATCCCCGTCTCCATTGGCCGGCTGGGCCTGGTGGAGCGCGCCGAGATCGCGGTCCGAGCGAGGCTGGCCGATGCCGGTCTGCAACCGCGTGATCTACGAGTTCGGTTGCTAGGTAACGGATTTCGGGTTGAGCTGGACCCGTCGGCACACGCCGCGCTGGAGAAGTCGCCATCACTCACCGCCGAGGTCCTCACTGAACTGAATGGCCTTGGCCTGACCGGTGCCGGGCGGCTGGGGACGTATAGCTCTCCCACGCTGGCGCCCGCCACCGGTGACAGTGCGGACGCTTCGTGAGATCGTCACCGTTACAGCGGTGCCCCGCACACCTGGAGGCCGAAACATGACGGAGCCTTGGAAACCCGACGAGGCGCTGGCCAACTTCGCCGACCTCGACCTCGACCGGGCTGTCCGACGCGGTTATCCGGAGGCGGTGTATTGCCGAGGCAAGACGGGCGAACAGGTCCGGCTGATCGCCGGCGCGCTGCGCGGCCACGGTGCACGCACGTTGTTCACCCGGGCGAGCCCTGAGCACGCCGCAGCGATCCTCGGCGAACTGCCCGACGCTTTTCATGACGAGGCCAGCGGGCTGCTGGCCTGGCCGCCCAACCCGCCGGAACCGGTGGGTGGGCAGATCCTCGTCGTGGCCGCAGGCACGGCCGATGCGCCCGTCGCGCGCGAGGCGCTGCTGACCGCCCGGCACCTGGGCCGGCCCGCCGACCTGATCATGGACGTCGGTGTCGCGGGCCTGCACCGAGTGCTGCGCCGGCTCGACGAGCTCCGTGAGGCCAGGGTAATCGTCGTGGTGGCGGGTATGGACGGGGCACTCCCCGCGGTGGTCGCCGGGCTGGTTTCGGCGCCGGTGGTGGCGGTGCCGACGTCGACCGGGTACGGCGCGGCGTTCGAGGGCCTGGCGCCGCTGCTGACGATGCTCAACAGCTGCGCTCCCGGGGTCGCCGTGGTGAACATCGACAACGGTT
>NZ_DASSCY010000240.1:0-4137 GCF_035697385.1 Mycobacterium sp.
GTCGGGAACGGTCAGGCTGTACGACGGCAACGACTGGATCGACGGGCACCCGAACGACTTCCTCTACGTGCCACCCGGCGGCATTCATGGCTTCCGCAACGAGGCCGACGAGCCTACGTCGATCTTGATGCTGTTTGCTCCGGGCGCGCCGCGCGAGCACTACTTCGAGGGCATGGCCCAGCTGGGCGACATGACCGACGAGGAACGTCGGCAATGGTTCATCAAGAACGACAACTTCTTCATCGAATGACACGCCAACCGTCGACACGCCGAGAGATGCGCCGCCGTAATCCCTTGCGCTAGGCTGCTCCTCGATCAGTGAGGAGTCTTTGGGTGCGGGCTTATACAGCGCCCGACACCCAGGCTTTGCGAAGCTGGCAGCGTCGGGCATTGGTGCGGTATCTTGCCGCGCAACCGCGCGACTTCCTCGCCGTCGCAACCCCGGGTTCAGGCAAGACGGCGTTTGCCCTGCGCGTCGCCGGCGAGCTGCTGGCCGAAGGCGTTGTCGAGCGGATCACCGTCGTCGTGCCGACCGAACACCTCAAGATCCAGTGGGCGCTTGCCGCCGCGGGTGTCGGGATCGCGCTTGACCCGAAGTTCTCCAACTCGTCAGCGCAGACGTCGTCGGAGTATCACGGCGTCGTCGTCACCTATGCACAGGTGGCCAGCCACCCGACGCGACACCGGGTGCGTACCGAGAACCATCGCACGCTCGTCATCTTCGACGAGATCCACCACGGCGGCGACGCGAAAAGCTGGGGCGAGGCCATCCGCGAGGCCTTCGGTGACGCGACCCGACGGCTGGCGCTGACAGGCACGCCGTTTCGCAGCGACGACAGCCCGATCCCGTTCGTCAACTACGAGCCGGACGGCGAAGGCATGCTGCGTTCGCAGGCCGACCATGTCTACGGCTACACCGACGCGCTGCGCGACGGCGTCGTCCGGCCGGTGGTGTTCCTGGCGTACTCCGGGGAGGCGCGGTGGCGCGACAGCGCAGGCGAGGAGCACGCAGCGCGCCTTGGCGAGCCGCTCACTGCCGAACAGACCGCCCGCGCCTGGCGCACCGCGCTGAACCCGGCCGGCGAGTGGATGCCTGCGGTCATCGCGGCCGCCGACACCCGGCTACAGCAGAAGCGCCAGCATGTGCCCGATGCAGGCGGCATGATCATCGCCTCCGATCAAACGTCCGCCCGCGCCTACGCCGAGCTGCTCACCAAGCTAACCGGGGAGGCGCCGACGGTCGTGCTCTCCGACGATCCCGGATCGTCCGAACGCATCAGCCAGTACTCGGCCAGCACCAGCCGCTGGCTGGTCGCGGTGCGCATGGTGTCCGAAGGCGTCGATGTGCCGCGGCTGTCCGTTGGCGTGTACGCCACCAGCGCGTCGACGCCGCTGTTCTTCGCCCAGGCCATCGGCCGCTTCGTTAGGTCACGGCGCCCCGGTGAAACGGCGAGCATCTTCCTGCCGTCGGTGCCCAACCTGCTGATGCTGGCCAGCGAGATGGAAGCTCAGCGCAATCACGTGCTCGGCAAGCCGCACAGGGAGTCCGAGGGCGACGAAGAATACGTCGAGCGCCGCAAGTCTGAGCCCAGTGAATTGGATAACGGCTTCGAGTCGCTGGGTGCTGACGCCGAGCTGGACCAGGTCATCTTCGACGGCTCCTCGTTCGGCACCGCGACGCCGGCAGGCAGCGAGGAGGAGGCCGACTACCTCGGCATCCCCGGCCTGCTCGATGCGGGTCAGATGCGAGACCTGTTGCGGCGCAGGCAAGAAGAGCAACTTGACCGTCGGAGCCGCGCAGTCGGCGACATCGAATCGAGCACGGCGAGTCCTTCGCGGTCCTCGCAATACGGACAGCTGCGGGAACTCCGCCGCGAGCTGAACACGCTCGTGTCGATCGCGCATCACCGGACGGGAAAGCCACACGGCTGGATCCACAACGAACTGCGCCGGCTCTGCGGCGGGCCGCCGATTGCGGCCGCGACGACGGATCAGCTCAAGGCCCGCATCGAGGCCGTCCGCACACTGCAGGCCTAGGACTACTCGGAAAGAGGGTCAACCCTCGAGCGAAATCGAGTAGTTGATTACTCACGCTTTCCAATTCTGCGCGAACTTAATCTGCCTGCGTCCCAACCGACTGTCTGTGCAGGAGCGCGAAATGAATAGCGTCCTTTACTGGAATTCCATCCTTCTCGAAGCCTCGCGGCGGGATTTCACGACCGGCTATCCGAATAACCAGCAGCCTGGACCCATCCGGACCTCCCGAGCGATGGCGATAGTCCATCTCGCTATCCATGACGCGGTCGCCTTCCGCAACCGGCCGCAGGCCGCCTATCTCAACAAGAAAAGCGTGGCGCACGGCATCCCGAATCTGACCGGTCAGCCAGTCGCCGACCTCATCGCCGGCGCAGCGGTGACGACGCTGAAAGCGCTCTATCCCGACTACACCGCGTTTTTCGACGAGGCACTTTTCTTCAACGGCGCGCTCGGCACGGTGAACACCGCCGCCTTCAACCACGGCGTGACGGTCGCCGAGGCGCTCCTGGCACATCGCGACAACGACGGGTCCACGGACACGATCTTCGGGGCTCAGGCCCCATCCCCGGGGTACGGCCAGCACCGCGCCGATCCATACGCACCGGGTCAGCCGCAGGTGGGGCCGGTGTGGGGCAATGTAAAGCGCTTCACCGGCACTGAGCGTCAGAAGCTCGACCCGTTCCCGGGCAAGGATCAGGCCAACTATCTAGACGATGCGAACTATCGCGCCGATTTCGAAGAAGTGCGCGAGTACGGCGCGGCTACCCGCGGAGACCGCACCGCCGAGCAGGAGCGGATCGGTGTCTATTGGGGTTATGACGGCGCGAACAAACTCGGCGTGCCCCCACGCCTTTACAACCAGATCGCACGCCTCATCGCGCAGAACCACACGCCCTCGCTCAACACAGCACAGTTGGCCGAATTGTTCGCGGTCGTGAACGTCGCCATGGCGGACGCGGGCATCGACGCCTGGCATTACAAGTACGACAACGACCTGTGGCGTCCTGTGGTCGGCATCCGCCAGGAGAACGCTCCCGATGGCGACCCGTTCTGGGCACCGCTCGGCGCGCCCCAGACCAATGCCGCGCGCGGCACGAAGACCCCGCCGTTCCCCGCTTATCCATCTGGGCACGCGACGTTTGGCGCGGCGCTGATGCAGGCATTGAGGCTGGGCCTGAGCACCGCTCCCGAACCGATCACGGTTCAGGATGTGCTCGACGTCGAGACCGGAAATTCCGATCCGATCACGTCGGAGACATTCACCTTCATCTCCGACGAACTCGACGGCGTCTCGAGCGACCCCGATGGTTCGGTCCGGACGCGGGTGCCGGTCACGTTCAAGAACTTCGCCGAGCCGGTGTGGGAGAACGCGGTGAGCCGGATCTATCTCGGCGTGCACTGGCGCTTCGACGGCCTCCCGAGCAACGCCGCGCAGAATGTCGGCGGCGTGCCCCTGGGCCTTGCCATCGGCCAGGAGGCGCACGACTTCTTCAATCAGCCGCCGTCACTGTCAGGCAGTGTCTGACCTGCGATTTCTGCAAGATTTCTCAGCGAGTCGTCCAGGTGCTGGGGGGCGAACGGCGGGAATTCGATGTCGCGATTGTGCGGCGGCACTCGCGACCAGTCGTAGGTCAGCGTGACCTCGGTCTGGTCGGCGCCGACCGGTTTGAGGTCGTAGCGCCAGACCCACCCGCCGTATTCGATAGCGCCGTCGTCAGGACCATCGCGACCAGGGATGTGCCGGGCTTCCGCTCCTGGCTGCCACGCGATGGCGCGTGGTCGGTCGAACACCTCGACCCGGTTCGCCATCTCGTAGTCCTTGTTGGGGTGGTTGTCGTGGTACATCGCCACCCGGAAAATCTGACCCGTCTCCGTCAGGCGCTTGCTGTCGACAGGCTCGCGTACCCAGCCCGTGCCGTCGATCGCGGGATGTGTCGACGGGTCGGCCAGCACGTCGAAAACGACCTGAGCAGGCGCTTTGACGGTACACGTTGCGGATATGCGTTCCTCAGTCACGAGGTGCGCTCGGCCAGCTCAGCCAGATGCTTCAGCGAGTTGTCCAGATGCTGCTGATCGAACGGCGGGAATGAAATTTCCTCC
>NZ_DASSCY010000241.1:0-18064 GCF_035697385.1 Mycobacterium sp.
GCCGAGATGGGTTACACGCCGAACCCAATCGCCCGCAGCCTCAAGACATCTCGGTCGGCCAGCATCGGACTGTTGATCCCCGATCTGACCAACCCGCTGTTCCCGCCCATCGTGCGGGGGGTCGAGGACGTGCTACGCACCGTCGGCTACAACGCGTGGATCGTCAACACCGACAACCGGCCCGACGTGGAGAAAGCGGCGGTCGACTCGTTCCGCCAGCGCAACGTCGAGGGCTTCGTGTTCGCGACCGCGCATTTGAAACACCCTCTGCTCGACGAACTCGCTGCGGCTTCGACGCCGATGGTGCTGGTCAACCGCCGCAGCAACAGCGCAGACATCCCATCGGTCACTTCCGACGACGCGGCAGGCGTCTCGATGGCGATGCAGCACCTCGTCGATCTCGGCCACACCAACATCGTGCATCTCGCAGGACCGCAGGACCTGTCGACCGGCGTCAACCGGCGTCGCGCATTCCTGGCCAACCTGGAGGAACTCCATCTCCCGGCCGAGAGCTCGCGGACGATCATCTGCGACGAATGGTCAGAGCAGGCGGGTGCGAAGGCAATGCGCGCAATGTTGGATTCTGGTCCTGCGTTCACCGCGGTCCTGGCCGGTAACGACCTGCTTGCCCTCGGCGTCTACGACGCGCTGTCCGAACGCGGCCTGCGCTGCCCCGACGACATCAGCGTGGTCGGGTTCAATGACATGCCGTTCATGGACAAGGTGTCACCGCCCATGACGACGGTACGAATTCCCCACTACGACATCGGCGCAGAAGCGGCGCGACTGCTGCTCGAAGTGCTCAATGACCCTGATCGTCATCCGCGGTCGCTGTTGCTGCCGCTGACGATGGTGGTCCGGTCCTCGACCGGTCCGGTGCCTGCTCCTCGCGCCGGCGACTAGCGCACCTTCGCGCCCGCGCTCTGCCCGTGGCCGGTACAACCGGCTGCAACCGTTCGCACCACCGGCGCTGCCGCATGGTGGAGTGACCGCCATGGATCCCGCGCATGCTGCGGTGTTGACTTGCGCTAGACCGCACGGCAGGATTGCAACCGATTGCAGTCGAGGTGGGAGATTGAATGGGCGACAACGAGACGACGAGCGTTGGGTGGATCGGCGCCGGGCGGATGGGCTACGCGATGATCGAGCGCCTGCTGGACGCCGGTCATGACGTGTCGGTGTACAACCGCACCCGGTCCAAGGCGGAGCCGCTGGCCCAGCGGGGCGCCAAGCTGGTCGACTCCCCCGAGCAGCTCGCCGACCGCGACGTGGTCTTCATCATGGTGGCGGCCTCTGACGACCTCGAGGCCGTCACCGTAGGCGAGGACGGGCTCCTGACCGCAGACGCCTCGCCCCAGATCATCGTCGACTGCTCGACCGTATCGGCGGCCGTCTCAGAGAAGATTCGCCGTCTTGCCGCCGAGCGCGGGACCACGCTTCTGGCCGCGCCGGTCAGCGGCAACCCGAAGGTCGTCAGAGCGGGCAAGCTCACGCTCGCGATCTCGGGCCCACGTGAGGCTTTCGACCGGGCCGAGCCGCTGCTGCGTCCCCTTGGCAGGGGCGTCACCTACGTCGGTGAGGGCGAGGTCGCTCGTCTCGTCAAGATCTGCCACAACGTCTTCCTCGGCGTGGTCGCGCAGTCCCTCGCCGAGATCACCGTGCTTGCTGAGCAGGGCGGCACCAGCCGCCAAGCGTTCTTGGATTTCCTCAACAACTCGGTCATGGGGTCGGTCTTCACTCGGTACAAGTCGCCGGCGTTGGTGAACCTCGACTTCTCCCCGACGTTCACAAATGTCTTGCTGCGCAAGGACTTCGACCTCGGTCTTGAAGCCGCCCGCGAGCACGGCGTGCCGATGCCCGTCGCCGCACTGGCCGCCGAATTGGTGTCCTCGGCGATCGGCGCAGGCCACACCAGCGAGGACTTCGCCACCTTGCTGCTGGAACAGGCCCGACGCTCGGGAGTCGAGCTGGTTTCCGAAGAGGCGGACGTCGACGACGGGCTGGGAACCGACGCGGATGGGTGAGCTGCGACCCCTTCCGGCTCCGGGGCACATGGGCGTCGACTACGAAGAACGCGTCGACTTCGCCCGGCTCCGCGACTACCGACTCGGTCGCGCGAAGGCGGCGTTGGAGTCCAGTGAATGCGGCGCGTTCCTGCTCTTCGACTTCTACAACATCCGCTATACGACCCAGACCTGGATCGGTGGCGCCCTCGGCGACAAGATGACGCGGTACGCGTTGCTCACGCGCACGGCCGACGAGCCGTGGCTGTGGGACTTCGGCTCGGCCGTACGCCATCACCAGATCTACTCGAACTGGCTGCCCGACGAGAACTGCCGCCCCGGCATGCTCGGGATGCGCGGCGCCGTCGCGCCGTCGGCCGGCCTGATGGTGTCGGCCATCCGCGAGCTCAAGGGAATCCTCGAGGACGCCGGCCTTGCCGACGCGCCTGTCGGTGTCGACATCGTCGAGCCCCCGTTCCTGTTCGAGATGCAGCGACAAGGGTTGACCGTCGTCGACTGCCAGCAGCGCATGCTCGACGCGCGGGAGATCAAGTCCGCCGACGAGATCATGCTGCTCACCCAGGCCGCGGCGATGGTCGACGGCGTCTATCAGGACATCGTCGAGGTGCTCAAGCCCGGCATCCGGGAGAACGAGATCGTCGCGCTGGTGAACCAGCGGCTCTACGCGATGGGATCGGATCAGGTGGAGGCGGTCAACGCCATCAGCGGTGAACGATGTAATCCCCATCCGCACAACTTCACCGACCGGCTCATCCGGCCGGGGGACCAAGCCTTCTTCGACATCATCCACAGCTTCAACGGCTACCGCACGTGCTACTACCGGACATTCGCGGTCGGCAGCGCAACGCCGAGCCAGCACGACGCCTACACCAAGGCCCGCGAGTGGATGGATGCCTCCATCGCGATGGTCCGGCCCGGCGTCGGCACCGACGAAGTGGCCGCGGTCTGGCCGAAGGCCACCGAGTTCGGGTTCGACAACGAGCTCGCTGCCTTCGGGCTGCAATTCGGGCACGGCCTTGGCCTCGGTCTGCACGAACGCCCGATCATCTCGCGGCTGAACTCGATGACCGAGCCGATCGAGCTGAAGGAGGGCATGGTGTTCGCACTCGAGACGTATTGCCCTGCCTCCGACGGCTATTCGGCCGCACGTATCGAAGAAGAGGTGGTGGTGACCGCCGATGGGCCGCGGATCCTGACGCTGTTCCCTGCGCAGGAGCTCGTCATCGCCAACAAGTACTGAGCACCCGAGCGGGTCAGGCGGTGGGGGCGGCGTGCACAGCGCCGCCGAAGTAGAGGTCGGCGATCTCGGGGTTGGACAGCACCGATGAGGCCTCGCCGGTCAGCAGCACCCGCCCGCTTTCCATCACGATGCCGCTGGTGGCCATGCGCAACCCGAAGCGAACGTTCTGCTCGACCATCAGCACGGCCTTGCCGCTGCTGCGCATGAGCGAGACCGCCTCGTCGATCACGGTGAGCGACTTGGGATCCAGTCCGAGCGAGGGCTCGTCGAGCAGCACCAGTTTGGGGTCGAGCATCAGCGAGCGGGCGAACTCGACCATGCGGCGCTGGCCGCCGGACAGGTTGCCGCAGCGGATCGATGTCTTGTCGCGAACCAGCGGGAACATGTCGAGCACCTCGTCGTAACGTTGCCGCACCAACGCGCGCTGCCTTCGGATGACGTAGGCACCCATCAGGATGTTCTCCCGAACGGTCAGAGTCGGGAAGAGTCCGTTGCTCTGCGGCACCTGGGTCACGCCCCTTCCGAGCACCGCGTCGGGCGAAAGGCCGGTGATGTCGTCGCCGTCAAGCAGGATGCGGCCCGCGCTCGGTTTGAGCAGACCGCTGACCGCGCGCAGCACGGTGGACTTCCCCGCGCCGTTGGGTCCGACGATGCAGCCGAGCTCGCCAGCGCCTACCTCAAGATCGACGCCCTGCAGGACGTTGCCGCCGCCGTAGCCCGCGACCACTCCATCGAGCCGAATCATGCCGGATTCCTTTCCACCGCAGGCACGTCCGCGGACTGCTTGGCTTTCGACGGCGCTTCGAGCAGGTAGTCGTCGCCGAGGTAGGCGTCGAGCACGAGCGGGTCCTTCTGGATCTGCTCGGGTGTGCCGTTGGCGATCACCGCGCCGCGCGCCAACACCCTGATCGGGTCGCACAGCCCCACGACGAACGGCATGTTGTGTTCGACCAGCAGGAAGGTCGTGCCCCTGGCGTTGAGATCACGGATCAGATCGCCCATCCGCTCGATCAGCGTCGGGTTGATACCGCCCGCGGGCTCGTCGAGCAGGATCAGCTTCGGATCCAGCATGAGCACCTGGGCCAGCTCCACCAGCTTCTGCTGGCCGTAGGACAGCGACCCGGCGAGTGCGTCGCGGTAGGCGGACATCCCGACGAACTCGAGCAGTTCGCTTGCGCGCGCGGCCTCCGAGCCGCTCACCGCGCCAAGTCCCAGTTGGCGCACCGAGAAGTCGCGCAGCGGGGCGACGGTGTTCTCCAACACCGTCATCTCGGGGAACAGCCGGGTGATCTGGAAGGTTCGGCCCACCCCGCGGTGGGCCCTCGACCACGGCGAAAGACGTTCGATGCGTTCGCCGTTGAGCAGGATCTCACCTTTGTGGGGCGTCATGGTGCCCGAGATCAGGTTGAACACCGTGGTCTTGCCCGACCCGTTGGGTCCGATCAGCGCGGTGATCGAGCCCTCTGGCACCGTGAAACTGCAGTCGTTGACCGCATGGTTGCCGCCAAAGCTCTTGTGCAGCCCACGGACCTCCAGCAGGGTACGCCCTGTCGGCGCAGGCCGCTTGACGTCGGCAGGCGCGAGCGGGCGGTCCAGCGGATTGAGCCGGGCACCGGAAAGACCAACGGTGCCTTTGGTTCTCGCCTTCTCCAACAATGCCGCCACGGTCGGCAGGATGCCTTTTGGCAGCAGGATCACCAGCAGCACCAGCAGACCGCCGAACAACACAAGGCGGGCGTTGCCGCCGCCGAAGGTGTCGTTGGCGAAGGTGTTGACGGGCTGGATGATGAACGCGCCGAGCACCGGTCCGAACAGCGTGCCGCGCCCGCCGAGGATGACCGACAGCACGATCAGCGCGCTGGTGATGATCGAGAACATGCCGATCGGGTCGACGAACGACAAGTAGTAACCGTACGCCGATCCAGCCATCCCGACGAACAGTGCACTGGCGCCGAACGCCAGCAGCTTGTACACCGGAGCGTTGACGCCGATCGTGCCCGCCTTGCCCTCGTCCTCGCGAATTGCGATGAGCCCCATACCGAATTTGGTGCGCCGGATGGCCCACGTCATCAATAGCGACAGCGCAAGCAGCGTCACCAGGACGAGGTGGAAGGGCCAGTTGCCCCACGCGTCCGGCCAGTCAGGCAACGGCAGGGTCAGCCCGGCGGTGCCGTTGGTCACCGGCACCCATTCGATGGCGACGAACTGCGCAAGGAACAGGAACGCCACCGTGATGATCACGAACGCGGGGCCGCGGGAGCGGTAGGTCACCAGACCCAGCAGCATGGCGATCGCCGCGGCGAACACGCCGGCGACCGGAACCCACAGCAGCGGCGGAACATTGGGGATCCGGATGGCCAGGATGGCACCGACATACGCACCGATACCGATAAAGGCGCCCTGACTCAGCGACAGGTAGCCGGTGTAGCCGGTGATCACGTTCAGACCGCTGGCGCCGATGGCCAGCACCAGCGCCATGATCACCGTGTTCTGCGCGGACATGCTGGGCGACAACGGAAATAGCACGATCACGACGGCCGCGACCACGACGACGGCCCGAGTCACCAGTGTCTGCAGCCGCGGATCCAGCAGTCGGGTGGCCAGGGTTATGGCACTCATGCGACCGCGTCCTCTCGAAGCCGGGTGCCGAGGATGCCCTGCGGGCGGGTGATCAGCACGACGATGATGACGAGGAAGGGCACCGCGACGGGCCAGGCTGCGCCGAGGTAGCTGGTGGCCGCGATCTCACCAACGCCGATGACGAGCGCCCCGAGGATGGCGCCGGGAAGGCTGCCCAGTCCGCCGAGCACGACGATGGCCAGCAGTCGGGCGATCCACTGGTAATGCGAGCCGGGCAGGAAAGGGTAGATGGTGCTGAGCATCGCCCCGCCTGCGCCAAGCGTCGAGACGCCGATGGCGAAAGTGAGCGCGGCGATCGTGGCCACGCTCACCCCCACCAGTAGCGCCCCGCTCTCGTTCGCCGACGCGGCGCGGATGGCGCGACCCGCCCAGGTGTGGTTGAGCAACAAGTAGAGACCGCCGAGGATCAGCACCGCGATGCCTGCGGCGATGAGCATCACCTGAGGTATGTACAACGGCCCCAACGCAATCGAGGCGTCGGTATAGGACACCCGCACCGCCGCGGACGTGTTGCCCCAGATGAAGCCCATGATCCCCTCCAGCATCAGCGCGATGCCGAAGGTGGCCAACACCGTCATGCTGACGTGGGATCCGCGGACGTGCCGGATCACCGTTACGTAGACCAGCCAACCGACGCCGAACATCACCGCCATCACGATGGGAATCGACAGGATCGGGTCAAGCCCGAGGCGCTGCCACAGCGTGAAGGTCAGGAACGCCGCCAGCACCGCGAACGCCCCGTGGGCGAGGTTGATCACCCGCATGACCCCGAAGATCAGCGTCAGCCCCGAAGCCATCAGCGCGTAGAGCGCGCCGACGAGCAGACCGAGGATGAGGGTTTGGATGAACGAGGTCATGCGTTGCGGCTCCTAACGCTGCGTCAGTCCTGCGGCGTCAGATTGGGCCACCCTGCCAACGCAGGATCTTGTCGGTGGTGGCGACATCGGTGGGCAACACGACCTGCGAAACGCCACCCTGCCACTGACCCACCAGGAACTCGCCCTTGGGGCTGCCGTCGGCGTTCCAGCTCAGCGGGCCGAGGATCGTTTCGACGGTGTTGTTGCGCAGCCAGTCAGCGAGCTTGGCCTGATCGTCGATGGAGCCGACGGCCGTGACCGCGGCGGCGAGCACCTGCCCTGCGGCGAATCCGTCGGCGGCGTCCTCTGGCGGGAGCCCGCCGAACTTCTCCTCGAACTTCTTGACGAACTCGGCGTTCTGGTTGGTCTTGGCGAGTGAGCTGTAGCTCGACGAGAAGAACACGCCCTCGGCGTTCTGCTCTCCGACACCTTCGAGGTACTGCTGTCCGTAGGTGGGCGAACTGCTCTGGTACACGATGGACGGCTTGTAACCGGCACGGTTCATCGACCTGATCATGTTGACGCCATCCTCGAATTGTGCGCCCTGCACCACGATTTCGGCGCCGGCATCGCGCATGGCATTGACGACGGAGTCGAAGTTCTTGGTCGTCGCCGGGTATTCGTCCTTGTAGACGGTCCTGATGCCCGCCGCGGACAGGATCTTCTCGGCTCCTTCGACCACCGGGCCCGCGAACGGATCATCCAGCGACGGGTACGCGGCAGTCTTCGGCCGCTGCTCGGGGGGCAAGTTGGCGATCCATTCGGCGAACACCTTGGCCTGGTCAGTGGCGACGGCCTGTTGCGAGAAGAAGATGTACTTGAAGCCCCGGTTGTACATGTCGGGTGAGCCGCACGACGGGCACACGAACAGCATGTTGTTCTTCTCGGCGACCGCCGAGGAGGGGATGTTCAGCAGCGACGACTGGCTGCCGAGCACCAAGTTGACCTTGTCCTTGGAGATCAGGTTGTTGTAGTTGCTGACGGCGGTGTCCTGGGTCGTTGCGTCGTCGCGGACGATGATCTCGACCGGCTTGCCGAGCAGCCCGCCCGCCTCGTTGGTCATCTCGACCCAGGTCTCGTACCCGTGCTGGGTGTCCAGGCCGCCCTGGCTGAACTCACCGGTGAGGGGAAGCGAGGCGCCGATCGTGATGGTGTCACCGTTGTTCGGGGTGTCCGCAGAACACCCCGACACGGCGAGGGCGATTGCGGCGGCGGCCGCTATCGCGCGAAGTGCAGTTGTTCTGCGCAATGTCCAAACCTTTCTGTCAGATCGATTGCCGATTGATCTGCAGCGCCATGTACCGAACATGTTATGCAATCGATTGCTATGCACCATGTCACATTTCACCTTCGGGTGTCAACGAATCTTGAGGCCTTAAGCCGGCCCGTCCTGCGAGCTAAGTACCGGCGGGACAGCATCAACGTTAAAGGGGGGATTGCTGCGGAGACTTCCACAGCTTTGCGGTGCGGTACCTGCCTATCGACAATCGATTGCAGCGCGCTGGTTTGGGCGCGCTGCCGTCAGATCAGCATGGTCAATGGATTCTCGATGCGACGGACAAAGGCGGCCATCCACGCGGCGGCGACCGCACCGTCGATCACCCGGTGATCGGCCGACAGCGTGACCGCCATGACCGTGCCCACCTGCAGTTCACCGTCGACGACTACGGGTTGCTGGATGGCGCCGCCGACGGCGAGGATGCCGGACTGTGGCGGGTTGAGGATGGCGGAAAACTCTTTGACGCCGAACATCCCGAGGTTGGATACCGAGAAGCTGCCGCCCTCGAGCTCGTGCTGTTGGAGCTTTCCGGCTCTGGCCCGCTGTGCGAGATCGGCGGCTTGTGCCGAAATCGCCGAGAGCGGCGCGGTGTCGACACCACGCAGCACCGGTGTCAGCAGCCCACCGTCCACCGCCACGGCCACGGCGATATCGGCGTTGTCGTATCGGCGGATCGAGTCGCCGTTCCAGATCGCGTTGGCGTCCGGTATCTCGATCAGTGCGCCCGCCACGGCTTTGAGGACGAAGTCGTTCAGCGACACCTTGATGGCGGCGGCCGCGTTGATTCGGCGCCGCAGCTCGAGCAGGTCGTCGACGCAGCAATCCGCGGTGACATAGAAGTGCGGCACCGTCGTCTTGCTCTCGGTGAGCCGGCGTGCGATGGCCTTGCGCATCCCGGTGAGGGGGATATCCGTGAAATCTGTCGTCGGTCCATGTGATTCGACCGCAACGACGGTTTCGGCGACCGGCAGCCGGTCCACATCACGGCGCACGATACGCCCGCCGGGTCCGGTGCCCTTGACGCTCGCCAGCTCGATTCCGCGCTCACGCGCGAGCTTTCGCACCAGCGGCGTGGCGAACAGGCGCTCGCCGTTGGTCGCGGCCACGGGCTCCCGCGTTGCCGAGACGGCGGCCACAGGCTCGGCGGCCGACTCCGGCACGGCGACGTCGATGTCGGCGTCGGTCTCCCCCGGCGCCAGCACCAGCGCGATCGGCTCACCCACCGCAATCGTCGCCCCCGGTTCCGCGATCAGCCGGCCAAGGATCCCGCTTACCTCGGCGACGTATTCGACGACGGCCTTCTCGGTTTCGATCTCGGCAAGCGGGTCACCAACGGTGATCTCCTGCCCCTCGGTAACGAGCCAAGCCTGGATGACGGCTTCGCCCGCGTTGGCAAGCACTTCGGGCATCCGCACCACTGTGGGCATCAGCGTTGCCCCATTCCAACCCGGATCTTCTCCAGACCGGCAACGACGTCCTCAGTGCGGGCTATCGCGGCGCGCTCGAGCACCTTGGAGATGCTCGGCGACGCCTCCGAACCGGACACCCGTTCCACAGGTTGGTCCAACCAGTCGAAGAGCCTGCGCTGAATCTCGTCGGCGAGCCAGCCACCGTATGAGCTGCCGCGTGCACCCTGTTCGACGAGCAAGACCGCGTTGGTCTTTCGGACACTGGCCGCGATCGTGTCCCAGTCGATCGACGCGCGATCCAGCCAGCGCAGGTCGATCAGTTCCGCGTCGATGTCGGTCTGTCCGATCGCCTCGAGGCAGTGCGACACCATGGACAGATAGCTGATGACGGTGACGTCGCTGCCTGTCCGCCGGACCGCGGCGCGGCCCGGCGGGATGATGTAATCCAGATCCCCTTCGGGGACCTGGTCGGCGACACCGTAGAGGTCGACGTGTTCGATGACGAGCACCGGATCTTGAAGGGCCAAAGCGGCATTCATCAGCCCGACGTAGTCGGCGGCGGTAGAGGGCGCCACGATCCGCCAGCCAGGGCTGGTCGCGAAGATGCCCGCAGGGTCCATCAGGTGCTGAGACCCGTAACCGGCACCCATCGCTACCTTGGTGCGCAGCACGAACGGCACCGGGTTGTCACCACCGAACATGTGCCGCGCTTTGCCTATCTGGTTGAACACCTGGTCGGCGGCCACCCACATGAAGTCGGGGTACATGAACTCGACCACCGGCCGGAAGCGGCCGTCGAGCGCCAGTCCACCGCCGATGCCGGTGAACGCGTTCTCGCTGATGGGCGTTCCCACCAGCCTGTTCTCGCCGTACTTCGTCAGCCCCTTGGTGGCGCCGTTGGTGCCACCGCCAAGGCGGTGCACGTCCTCGCCGAACACCACTATGCGCTCGTCGCAGGCCATCCGGCGGTCCATCACGGCGGCCACTGCCTCGACGAATTTCATTGAGCGCCAAGGCCCTTGATGCTTCGTGGGTTCCAGGGCAGCAAGTGTTTCCAGCTCGCTTGCGTCACCTCGCAGGCCGACGTCGACGAACCCGGGATCGGGCCACAACTGCGGCCGGATGCGACGCTTGCCGGCGTTGTCAGGGTCGGCCTCGACCAGCTCGGCAGCGGCGGCGGTCATCGCTTCCTGCGCCTGCCTGCGCAATGACGTCACCCCTGCCTCGTCGATGAGGCCGAGTGCGATCATCTCGCGTGCGACCCGGTCGATCGGGTCACGGACGCGCCACTGCGCTTCCTCCTCTTTGTCGCGGTACCCGAACGCGCTGCCCGGGTAGGGCCCGTTCTGGTGGAAGAACCGGTACACCTCGACTTCGATGACCGCGGGTCCCTCGCCGCTGCGCATTCGGTCAGCGGCCCGCTCGGTGGCGAGATGAACAGCCAACGGATCCATGCCGTCGACGCGCCAGCCGGGAATACCGAATCCCTGGCCGCGCACCGACAACCGGGGATCGGCGGTGATCTCGTCGACCCTCGTGGACACGGCGTACAGATTGTTCTCGATGAAGAAGCAAAACGGCAGCTTCCATGCTGCAGCGAGATTCATCGTCTCCAGCACGGAGCCGATCTGACTGGCCCCGTCGCCGAAGTAGCTGATCGTGAGATCGCTAGTGCCACTGCGCTTTTGGGCCCAGGCGTTACCGGCTCCCATCGGGACACCGCCGCCGACGATCGCGTTGGTACCAAGGGCGCCCGCTTCGAACCATTGCAGGTGCATGGATCCCCCGCGCCCACGGCAGTAACCCTGGGCCAGCCCGAGTATCTCGGCCAGAGTCCGTTGCAGCACCCGCTGGACCTTCGGGCTGACCGCCGCGGCGGGATCGATGACCCCGCCCGTGACGTGCGTCAGCGCCTTGGCGAGGAACTGGTGATGCCCGCGGTGTGATCCGTTGACCGCATCAGTGGAGCGCAGGCCGACAATCGATCCGACCGCGCCGCCTTCCTGCCCGATGCTTGAATGCGCTGGCCCGTGCACCAGACCTTCACCCGCCAGCTCGAGCACGGTTTCTTCGAAGGCGCGAATGAGGTGCAGTTCGGCGAGCATGGTGCCCAGAAGTTGTGGGGAGGCGGCCTTCCAGTCGTCGTCGGTGGTCGACAGTTCGACCCAGGCGGAGCCGGTCTCGAGGCGTTGTTCGCGTGGCATAACCCTTATCTCCGTTGACCGCGCGCGACCGGCGACGCCGGTGGCGTTGGGGATCAAGGTACGCCGATTGGATGCACTTTGGCTAGATCGGTGGGTTGTATCCCGAGTTATGTCCGCTATCGTGGCCGTATTGGATCCATTCCACGGGAGGCTGCATGGCACTACCTGGACTGGTGGGCACCGATCACGTCGGGTTCACCGTGCCCGACCTGGAGGAAGCCCACGACTTCTTCGTGCGGGTTCTTGGTTGCACGCACGTGTACACGCTCGGCCCGTATCAACATGACGATGACTGGATGCACGAGCACCTCAACGTCCATCCGCGCACCGTGATGCGGCAGCTGCGCTTCTACCGGTGCGGCACGGGAGCCAATTTCGAGGTCTTCGAGTATGAGCCTGCCGACGGACAGGCACCCATTCCGCGCAACAGCGACATCGGCGGCCACCATTTGGCGTTCTACGTGCACGACATCGATGCGGCCGTCGATCACCTTCGCGCCGAGGGTATTCGGGTGCTTGGCGCTCCGACGGCCAGTCGCAACGCCAGCGAAGGTCAGCGATGGGTGTACTTTCTCAGCCCCTGGGGCATGCAGTTCGAGCTGGTGAGCTTCCCGAACGGCAAGGCATACGAGAAGGACACCGAGGTGTTGTTGTGGAACCCGAACGATCCGGCACAGTAGACAGGGTGGCGCAACCCCAGGTACGCGACGGCGCCAGCGGAGCGCGGGTCGCCGACGAACTGCGCGCGGCGATCCTGCACGGCGCCTATCCGCCGGGCACCCGGCTGCGGCAGGAGGAACTCGCCGCACAGTACGGGGCCAGCCGCGTGCCGATCCGCGAGGCGCTGCGAATTCTGGAGGCCGAGGGCCTCGTCACCATGGTGGCCAACGCTGGCGCATGGATTGCCAGCCTGAGCCCCGACGAATGCGCCGAGCTGTATCAAGTCCGCGAGCGGATCGAACCACTTCTGTTGCGCTACAGCATGCCTCACCTGACGTCCGCCGATATCGACCGCTTGGCCGAGCTGGTCGATGAGATGCGCAACACCCGCGATATCGAGCATTTCCTCGCACTGGACCGGGAGTTTCATTTGGGCAGCTACCGACGGGCCGAGACGACGTTTCTGCGCCCGACCGTCGAACGGCTGTGGAACTCCACCCAGCACTACCGCCGCGCCTTCACCCGGCTGCTGGACGTCGACAGCAACCGGATTGTGCACGATGAACACCACATGCTCGTGGCGGCGATCCGCGAGAACGATCCTGACGACGCCGAGCGCGTGCTGCTCGGCCACATCCGCAGGACCCGGCTGCAGCTCACGCGCCATCCCGAGGTTTTCACGTAGGCAGGCCAGGCGCACACACCATCAATCTCATCCAATCCGTCGAAGGAGTAACCAGAGAACATGACGATCGCCACCGTGAACCCCGCCACGGGCGAGACCGTGGAAACCTTTGAACCCCACGACGACGCCGAGGTGGCGCGTCGCATCGCAGAGACTGCCGAGGCCGCTGTCGCGTTGCGGGACACCACGTTTGCCCAACGCGCCGAGTGGATGAACACCACCGCAGACATCCTGGAGGCCGATGTCGAGCAGGCCGCCCAGATGCTCACCCTCGAAATGGGTAAGCCCATCGGCCAGGCCCGCGCCGAGGTACTCAAGTGCGCGAAGAACATGCGGTTCTATGCCGAGCACGCGGAGTCCTTCCTCGCCGACGAGCCATTGGACGATCCCTCCACGGTGTCGGCGTCGCAGGCCTGGACGGTGTGGCAGCCACTCGGTGTGGTGCTGGCGGTGATGCCGTGGAATTACCCACTGTGGCAAGTCATCCGGTTCGCCGCACCTGCGCTGATGGCAGGCAACACGGGACTGCTCAAGCACGCCTCGAATGTGCCGCAATCCGCGCTGTACCTCGACAACCTGTTCGACAAAGGCGGCTTCCCGACCGGGTCCTTCCGCACCCTGCTGATCGGGTCGGCCGAAGTCGCTGCAGTGATCGCCGACGATCGCGTCAAGGCCGTCACCTTGACCGGCTCGGAACCGGCGGGCCGCTCGGTGGCGTCGACGGCAGGCGGGCAGATCAAGAAGGCGGTGCTCGAACTCGGCGGCTCCGACCCGTTCATCGTGTTGCCCAGCGCCGACCTCGACGCCGCTTCCACGGTGGCCGTCAAGGCCAGGATCTCCAACAACGGCCAATCCTGCATCGCAGGAAAGCGTTTCATCGTGCACACCGATGTCTATGACGAGTTCGCCCGCCTGTTCGTCGCGAAGATGGACACCCTGGTGGTCGGCGACCCGATGGACGAAGCCACCGACGTCGGACCGCTGGCTACCGCATCGGGACGAGACGACCTCGCCGAACTGGTCGACGATGCGGTGGCCAAGGGTGCCGAGGTGCTCACCGGCGGCGGTGCTCCCGATGGTCCCGGCTGGTTCTACTCGCCCACTGTGCTGGCCGGGCTCAGCGATGACATGCGAGTGGTGATGGAGGAGGCATTCGGGCCGGTTGCGTCCCTGTACCGAGTCGCCGATCGCGAGGAGGCGGCACGTGTGGCCAACCAAACCACCTTCGGTCTGAGCTCGGCGGTTTGGAGTAACGATGCGGCAGAACAGGACTGGTTCATCCGGCACCTCGACGCGGGCGCGGTGTTCGTCAACGGGATGACGGTGTCGTATCCGGAGTTGCCGTTCGGAGGCGTCAAGGACTCGGGTTACGGCCGTGAACTGGCTGCCGCGGGGATCCGCGAGTTCTGCAACCTCAAGACGGTCTGGAAAGCCTGAGCTCTGTCTGCGGATTCGACGCGCCACCCGCCCGAACAGGCGGACCATGGGTACATGGAGACCAAAATCGACGAGATCGGGACGGACATCTACCGGCTGTCCACCTATGTTCCGGACGTCACCGCGCAGGGCTTCACGTTCAACCAGTTCTTGCTCACCGGGGACGAACCTTTCCTGTTCCACTGCGGGCATCGCCAGCTGTTCCCGCTGGTGTCCGAAGCCATTAACGGGGTGATGCCGCTGGAGAAGCTGAGGTGGATAGCGTTCGGCCATGTCGAGGCCGACGAGTGCGGAGCGGTCAACCTGTTGCTGGCGGCCGCACCTAATGCCGAGGTGATACACGGTGCTCTTGCCTGCATGGTGTCGCTCAACGACTTGTGCGACCGACCGCCGGTGATCGCCAGCGAGGAACCGGGCGCCGTGCACGATATCGGCGGGCACCGGCTGCGCTTCCTCCCCACCCCACACGTGCCGCACAACTGGGAGGCGGCGCTGTGGTTCGACGAGACCACCTCGACGCTGCTCGCGGGCGACATCCTCTCGCACATCGGTCAGTGCCCTGCGGTTACCGAGTCAGACTGTGTAGCACCGGCTTTGGACGCCGAGGAGGTGTTCCACGCCACCGGGCTGACGACGAACCTGGCGCCGACGCTCGAGCAGCTCGCCGCACTGAACCCCACGACGCTGGCGATCATGCACGGCTCGTCGTTCACGGGTGACGGCGCCGGACAGCTGCGGGAGCTGGCACGCGGATACGAGGCGATGGCTGGCGCGTCATTGCGATGACCGAGGCATCCCACTAAGTAGCCTTGGCGGGATGAAGGTCCGGCTGGTCCTTGCGGGCGTCCTCGCCGTCGGTGCGCTGCTGGCAGGCTGCCAGTCGGGCACATCCGGCACACCCGTCACGAGCCCGGACTCCCCCACCGAGCCGAGCTTCCCGACCAGCCGGCCGACCCGGCCCACCGCCGCCCCGCCGAAGACGCTGACGCCCACACCCCCGCCGTCGGTGCCCGCGCCGGGCGCCGAAGTGTTGGCGCCCCAGAACGGCTACGTCTTCATCGAGACGAAGTCGGGCCAGACCCGCTGTCAGATCAACGAGAACGAGGTCGGCTGCGAAGCCCAATTCACGAACTCACCCATGCAGGACGGGGTGCGCACCAACGGCGTTCGGCTAACCGCCGACGGAAACGTCGAGTGGCTCGTCGGCAACCTCGGCGACATCCCGGTCGTCACGCTCGACTACCGGACGTACCGCGCGCTCGGCTGGACCATCGAGGCGAGCGAGGACGGCACCCGGTTCACCAATGACAGCACGGGCCACGGCATGGTTGTGGCCATCGAGGACGTGCAGACGTTCTAGGGTTGGGGCATGACCGCCGCTCAGCGTGAACGCGCGGCACTCGTCGAGAGCATGCGGGCCGTCGGGCCTGACGCGCCGACGCTGTGCGGTGACTGGACAGCCCGCGACCTCGCCGCCCACCTCGTCGTGCGCGAAGGCAGGCTGGACACCACCCCCGGCATCGTCCTGCCGTTTCTCGCCGACCACACCGAAAAGGTCCGGCGCCAGGCCGCGGAGTCAACGAACTGGGATGACCTGCTGGACAAGGTCGCGTCCGGCCCATCGCTCTTGTCGCCATTCAAGATCCTCGATCCGGTGGCCAACATGGGCGAGATGTTCATCCACAACGAGGACGTTCGTCGCGCCCAAAGCGGTTGGGAGCCACGCACTCTCGATGACGCTACGGTGAACGCGCTGGGCCGCGGGCTCGGTGTGATGGCGCGGCTGACGCTGGCCAAGGCGCCCGCCCGGGTATCGCTGCGCACCCCGCAGGGCAAGACCCTGGCCACCGTGGGCAAGGGCCCGGCGCTGAGCATCACCGGTGAGCTACCTGAGCTGCTGCTGTTCATCTCAGGCCGCGACGAGGTGCGGCTCACCTTCGACGGAGATGCCGAGACGGTCGACGATGTCCGCGCCGCCCGGCGCGGGCTCTGAGGTCCCTCTAGGCTGGCGTCCGTGGATTTTCGCGTGTTCGTCGAACCTCAGCAGGGTGCCAGCTACGCCGACCAACTCGCGGTCGCTCAAGCGGCCGAGTCACTGGGTTATTCCGCGTTCTTTCGGTCGGACCACTATGTCGCGATGAGCGGCGACGGCCTGCCAGGACCGACCGATTCGTGGGTGACGCTTGGCGGTATCGCCCGGGAGACCACGTCGATCAGGCTGGGCACGATGGTCACGTCCGCCACCTTCCGCCACCCAGGCCCGCTGGCGATCTCCGTCGCCCAGGTCGACGAAATGAGCGGCGGCCGTGTCGAATTCGGTATCGGCGCAGGCTGGTTCGAAGCCGAGCACCTCGCCTATGCGATCCCATTCCCGCCGCTGGGCGAACGATTCGACAGGCTGAGCGAGCAGCTGGACATCATCACCGGGCTGTGGACCACACCGGTCGGCGAGAAATTCGACTACTCAGGGACCCACTACACCGTCGTGGAATCCCCTGCGCTGCCCAAACCGGTCCAATCACCGCATCCGCCGATCATCATCGGCGGCGCGGGCGCCAAGCGCACACCGGCGCTGGCGGCCGCGTTCGCCGCCGAGTTCAACGTGCCGTTCGCCCCGCTGGACGTGGCGAAGGCGCAGATCGAGCGGGTCGCCGCCGCGCTGGCCGATGCCGGGCGCGAGGCGGATTCGCTGACCTACTCGGCGGCCTTCGTGGTCTGCGCGGGTCGCGACGACGCGGAAATCGCTCGGCGTGCGGCCGCGATCGGTCGCGAGGTCGACGAGTTGCGCAGCAACTCGCCTCTGGTGGGCACGCCAGGCGAGATCGCCGAAAAGTTGAGCGGCTATATAGAGGCCGGCGTGCAACGCGTTTACCTGCAGCTTCTCGACATGTCCGACCTCGACCACCTGGAGTTCTTCGCAAGCCAGGTCATCCCTGCCGTCGGCTGACGGACACCTGGTTAGGCCCCGCGGCTACTATCAGTGCCCGTGACCAGCCGGAATTCCGACGACTACGACGGTGAGCAACGCGACCCGTCGTCCATTCCCTGGCACAACCGCACCCCGGCCGTTCTCGGCGCCAGCGTCCTCGGCATCGTCGTCATCGGAATCCTCGTGTTGGCCGTGACGTACGTGTCGCGCCAGTTCAGCGAGCCCACCCAGGCGCCGACCTACTATGTCGAGCCGTCATACTCGGCGACCGCCCCGCCGACGACGACGCCGACCACGACCCAGACGATCACCAGCACGAGCCCTCCCGTCACCTCCGATATCAACCCGGGAGCACCGACGTCGACCACCGACACATCGGGCAGCGAAACATCGGGCAGCGAAACATCGACTCCCGAGACCACTGCAGGCGAAGACGACGGGGAGACACGGCGCCCCACGACCCGCCGGACACCCCGCACGAATATCACTCGCACGCTCTACCCGCGCCCCTGAACGCCTACTATCAGTGCCCGTGGCGCGCTACGGACCTCCCGGCAATCCGGATTACCCCGACGACGAACCGACCGCTTACCTCCCGCAGGGCGAGCTACCGGAAGAAGCTGAGCCCTGGTATCGCAAGCCCGCCGCGCTCGTGGCGTTCGGCGCGATCGGGGCGGTACTGGTCGCGCTGATCGTGTGG
>NZ_DASSCY010000242.1:0-14776 GCF_035697385.1 Mycobacterium sp.
GCGCATCCTGGCTTTCTGGGCGGGCGACGGGACGCTGATACACGGGGCCTTCGTGCGCCACGGTGCGAGGCGGCACGTCGACGACCGTCTCTCCGTGCCACGTGATCTGCAGCCGGTCGCCGTCGGTGACCTCACCGATAACGGTGGCCAACACCTCCCACTTGCGGCACACCGCCAGAAACGCGTCCACGTTCTCAGGTGCGACGACCGCGCACATGCGCTCCTGCGACTCGCTGGACAGCACCTCAGCAGGGGTCATGTTGGCGGCGCGCAGCGGCACGGTGTCGAGCTCGATACGCATGCCGCCGTCACCCGCCGATGCGAGTTCGGATGTGGCACAGGATAATCCGGCCCCGCCGAGATCTTGGATGCCGATCACCAGGCCTGCCGCGTACAGCTCGAGGCAGCACTCGATGAGTACCTTCTCCATGAAGGGGTCGCCGACCTGGACCGATGGCAGCTTCTTGCGTCCCGGCCCCGCACCCTCGTCGCCGCCGAACGTCTCCGACGCCAGCACCGAAACGCCGCCGATGCCGTCCAGTCCGGTGCGAGCGCCGAACAGGATGATCTTGTTGCCGGTTCCCGACGCGAACGCCAGGTGCAGGTCCTCCTTGCGCAGCACGCCGACGCACAGGGCGTTCACCAACGGGTTGCCGGCATACGAAGGGTCGAAGACGGTCTCGCCTCCGATGTTGGGCAGGCCGAGCGAGTTGCCATAGCCGCCGATGCCGCGCACCACGCCGTCGAGCACGCGGCGAGTGTCGGGGGCGTCGGCAGCGCCGAAGCGGAGTTGGTCCATGACCGCGACGGGCCGCGCGCCCATCGCCATGATGTCGCGCACGATACCGCCGACCCCGGTGGCCGCGCCCTGATACGGCTCGACATAGGACGGGTGGTTATGGGACTCGACCTTGAACGTCACCGCCCAGCCGTCGCCGATGTCGACAACGCCGGCGTTCTCACCGATGCCGGCCAGCATCGAGGCCCGCATCTCGTCGGTGGTCGTCTCACCGAAGTAGCGCAGGTGCACCTTGGACGATTTGTAGGAGCAGTGCTCGCTCCACATCACCGAGTACATCGCCAGCTCAGCGTCGGTGGGTCGACGCCCGAGGATCTCTCGGATCCGCGTGTACTCGTCGTCTTTGAGGCCAAGTTCGCGGAACGGCTGCGGTGTTTCGGGAGTGGCGGCGGCGTGGTCGACAGTGTCGAGGTCGTGCCTGAGCCCGGACGTCACGTCGACAGTCTAGTTTGGGCCGCATCACTAGGGGTAACGCGACGCGACGCGCACGGTCAGACTGGCGCCGACCACATCCTTGGCCGTCCGCGCGAAAGGGCGGTTTGCACGCCGGAGCCCGTGGGTAGGCGATTTACGTCACAGTAAAACATGATGTGAAAGAAGGTGACACGTGAGCACGACAAGCGAAACCGGCCACGTGACCGGAACCAAGGACAAGAACTACAACCTCATCTGGTACACCGAGCAGTGTTTGGAGAACGCGCTGCGCCTGGAGACCTACATTGAGGACGCCGAGCGCGATGGCGACAACGACCTCGCCGACCTGTTCCGCAAGGCACAGGCCGACAGCAAGAAGGGCGCAGAAGAGGGCAAGCGCATGCTCGCCCAGCGGATCAAGTAGCGATCACTGCCCCGCCACACAGAACGCGTTGCCGTCGGGATCGGCCAGCACGACCCAGCGGAACTCCTCCCCGAAGCTGTGCCGGCCGGTCTCGGCGGCGCCCAAATCAACCAGCCTCTTCACCTCTGCCTCTAGATCTGCGGCAGAGAAGTCGACGTGCACCCGGTTCTTGCCGTGGGTCGGATCGTCGACTCTCTGGAACGCCATCCCCGGTCCGTCGGGCCGGGCCACGATGACGAATTCTCCTGGGGCAACGGCATTTACCTCGCCACCGACCGCCTGGGCCCACCAGTTGGCCAGCGTGTCGGGATCGCTGCTGTCGATAGTGATGTTCTCAACCTTGAGTGCCATGGCCCTGACCCTAAATCAGCGGGGTGACAAGAAAGCCTCCAGCGCCGCCGAGTAGGCGGCGACGTCGTCGGCACCCATCACTTCGCGTGCCGAATGCATGGCGAGCTGCGCTGCGCCGACGTCGACGGTCGGAATGCCGGTGCGCGCGGATGTCATCGGCCCGATCGTCGAACCGCACGGCAGGTCAGCCCGATGTTCGTAACGCTGCAGCGGCACCCCGGCCTGCGCGCACGCCAGCGCGAATGCGGCTGCGGTGCGCCCGTCGGTGGCGTAGCGCAGATTCGGCTGCACCTTGAGCACCGGCCCGGCGTTGACTTCGATGAGGTGGCTGGGCTCATGGCGTTCCGGGTAGTTCGGGTGCGTTGCATGCGCCATGTCGCCGGACGCCACCATCGACGCAGGCAGCCGCCGCAGGAAGTCTTCCCGCGAACCGCCGGCGGCGAGAGTGATCCGCTCCAGGACGGTGATCAGCAGCTCGGACTGCGCACCGTGGTCGGATTGTGAGCCGACCTCCTCGTGGTCGAACAACGCCAGCACCGGCAGGTAATCGCCCGACTCTGAAGCTGCCAGGAACGCCTCCAGCCCCGCGTAACAGGTGGCCTGGTTGTCCAGCCGCGGCGCGCTGAGCAGCTCGCGGTTCGCGCCCGCGAGCGTCGATGGGGTGAGGTCGTGGGTCATCAGGTCGAAGCCGAGGATGTCGGACGAATCGACACCGGCGCGCTCGGCGACAAAGGCCATGAACGATCTGGTCCCACCGCCGGTGCCCCAAACCGCGTTGACGTGGCGCTGCGGATCCAGCGACACCGACTTGCGGTCGTCGGCAAGGTGGATGGCCAGCTGCGGCACCCGCAGGATCGGTTCGTCGACACGCACCAGCCGGTGATCGATGGTGTCGCCGACCCGTACCGACAGCCGGCCGCTGATGCCCAGATCGCGGTCGAGCCACGAGTTCAGCCACGCACCGCCGTAGGGCGCCAACGCGACGACCTGCCAGCCGGAGACGAATCGGTCCGGGTGCTGTTTGACCCGCAGATTGGGGCTGTCGGTGTGGGCGCCGACGATGCGAAACGGGGCACTCGGGTCTCCGCTGACCCGCCAGGCGAGTAGCGACCCGGCCCGCACGGTGAAGAACCGGCCTTCGCCCGGCCACGGGTCGCGCTCCGAAAGTTCGGTGAAGCCGGCGGCGCTGAGCCGTTGCGCGGCGGTCAGGCAGACGTGAAACGGCGATGGCGACGCGTCGATGAACTCGCACAGCCCTTGTGGGGTAGCCGACATGGTTCACCATCATGGCCGACGCGCATGACGTTAAGGTCAGACGGTGCCCGATCCATTGCCGCAGCCGGTGTTGGCGCCTTTGACGCCTGCGGCCATCTTTCTGGTGGCGACGATTGACCAGGGTGGCGAACAGGCCGTCCACGACGCACTGCCCGACATCTCGGGACTGGTGCGGGCGATCGGATTCCGCGATCCGGCCAAGCGACTGTCGGTGGTGACGTCAATCGGATCTGAGGCGTGGGACCGGCTGTTCTCCGGTCCGCGGCCGGCCGAACTGCACCCGTTCATCGAGCTCGACGGACCGCGCCATCACGCCCCATCCACGCCGGGCGACCTGCTGTTCCACATCCGGGCGGAGTCGATGGACGTCTGCTTCGAACTGGCCACCAAGCTCGTCGAGGCCTCCGGTGCGCTGAGTGTGGTCGACGAGGTGCACGGCTTCCGGTTCTTCGACAACCGCGACCTGCTCGGCTTCGTCGACGGCACCGAAAACCCTGACGGACCGCTGGCCGACAGCGCGACCCAGATCGGTGCCGAGGACCCGGATTTCGCAGGCGGCTGTTACGTGCATGTGCAGAAGTACGTGCACGACATGAATTCGTGGAACTCGCTGTCGACGCAGGAGCAGGAGCGTGTCATCGGGCGAACCAAGCTGGACGACATCGAGCTCGATGACGCCGTGAAGCCCGCGAATTCGCATGTGGCCCTTAATGTCATCGAGGACGAGGACGGCAACGAGCTGAAGATCGTCCGGCACAACATGCCGTTCGGCGAGGTCGGAAAGGGCGAATTCGGCACGTACTTCATCGGATACTCACGCACCGCCGCGGTCACCGAGAAGATGCTGAACAACATGTTCATCGGTGATCCGCCCGGAAACACCGATCGCGTGCTCGACTTTTCGACCGCCGTCACCGGCGGCATGTTCTTCACCCCCATCACCGACTTCCTCAATGACCCACCACCACTTCCCGATTCGGCATCCGAGGCCGAACTGCCGGTGGCGGCCCAGGTCGCATATGCCGGATCACTCGGGATCGGCAGCCTGAAAGGATCTCCTCGATGAACAACCTGTACCGCGATCTAGCTCCGGTGACCGAAGCTGCCTGGACGGAAATCGAATTGGAGGCGACACGCACCTTCAAGCGGCACATCGCCGGACGTCGGGTGGTCGACGTCAGCGAGCCCGGTGGGCCGGTGACCGCGGCGATCAGCACCGGCCATCTGCGCGACGTCATTCCGCCCGGTGACGGCGTCGTCGCCCACCTGCGCGACAGCAAGCCGCTGGTGCGGCTGCGGGTGCCGTTCACTGTGGCCCGAACGGCCATCGACGATGTCGAGCGCGGGTCGCAGGACTCGGATTGGGATCCGGTCAAGGATGCCGCCAAGAAGCTGGCGTTCGTCGAGGACCGGGCCATCTTCGAGGGTTACGAGGCGGCCTCCATCGAGGGTATCCGGGCGTGCAGTTCGAACCCGGCGCTAGCCCTGCCCGAAGACGCGCGAGAAATCCCCGACGTGATCGCCCAGGCGCTTTCCGAGCTGCGGCTGGCCGGTGTCGACGGGCCGTACTCGGTGCTGCTGTCGGCCGACGTCTACACCAAGGTCAGCGAGACCACCGAACACGGCTATCCGATCCGCGAGCACCTCAACCGGCTCGTCGACGGTGAAATCATCTGGGCGCCCGCCATCGACGGCGCGTTCGTAATGTCCACGCGCGGCGGCGATTTCGATCTGCAGTTGGGCACCGATGTGTCGATCGGATACCTGTCCCACGACGCCGAGACGGTGCAGCTGTATCTGCAGGAGACGCTGACGTTCCTGTGCTACACCGCAGAAGCCTCGGTCGCACTTACCCCCTAGTGTCGTGAGTCCCACCACGCCAGCACCCGAGTTGCGAACAGCGTCAGCCACTTCGAGGGCTCGCCGGCTGGTACGTCTACCTCGAACCACACGCGGCCGGGTTGCCTGCCGGCCTGCAGCCATGTGCCGTCGGGCTGTCTTACGGAGCGGATGAGCTCGATCGCCCCACTCATGCGCGGGTCCGGCGCCACACCGTCAAGCAGCGAAGCCTGACGGAAGTACTCGGCAGCGTTGAGCACGTTGTAGACCCAACGGAAGGGATAGGCGAACTGGTCTACCCACGAAGCGACCGGTTCGCCCGTCGACAGACGGCGGAAAAGCCTGCGCTGCAGGAGGTATTCCTGCCCGGTGTGCCGTGCAGCGCGTGTGGTGTCGGTGCCGCCTGTGGCCGCGTCGAACGCAAGCAGTCCCTTGAGCGAGTTGAGCGTCGAGTGAAACGACGATCGCCTCGAGCCTTCGACCCACTCGCAGTTCCAGCCGCCGTCGGGCAGTTGATGTTCGACGAACCAGTCGACGATGCCGGTGATGTCGGCGCCAAGCCACAGACCAT
Organism: Mycobacterium sp.; assembly: GCF_035697385.1. Lineage (GTDB taxonomy): Bacteria > Actinomycetota > Actinomycetes > Mycobacteriales > Mycobacteriaceae > Mycobacterium. Next base: position 5,674 of record NZ_DASSCY010000242.1, read on the forward strand.
TGGCCACCGTCCAGGCATTGATGCAGCAGTCCACCTCGCCGCCCCAGAACGGCAGATCGTCGTATTCCCAGCGGCAGTTCTCGGCGAGCAGTTCGGCCGTGCGGCGCTCCCGCAAGGCGATGGCGTCAAGGCCCCACTCCCGCAACGAGTTCAGCGTCCACGTCGTGGCGGTCCAGGGCTGTCCAGCTTGAGTTGCCTCAGACTCGTCAAAATCGAAGTCTGCGGGGAAGAACGCGCCGCCTGCCCATTGGCCGTCGGCGTCCTGAAGTTCGAGAAGGCGCGCGCCGAAGCCTTCGGTCGCGATCCGTGCCCGCGTGGCTTCCCAAACCTCGGCCGGCTTGCCCATGAGGTCGCGCTCGACCTGCCAGCGCAGGGTCGGATCAGACTCCAGAAGCCACGCGATCAGAGGCTCGGCCACCATGGAGCGACTCTAGCGACCGGTCAGCCGGGCGCTTGTGTGCACATCGTGCCGCGCGCGGCGCTCACCAGCCCGGCGGCTTGGTCGGGGCTGGCGCCGTACTGGGCCGCTGTCGAACCGATGACGGCTGATGCGGGCTGGCCGGTATAGAGCAGCCGGCATGCCTGCTTGCCCGCCAGCAGAAGCTGGTCGTCGTCACCGGGAAAGTTGCCGCGAATCGCATTGAGGTAGTTCGTCTCGTCCGAGGTCAACGGCAAGGGCCAGGCCGCCGCCGGCGCTGCCGCGGCCCACATCATTGCTCCGGTCGCCAGCGCGGTGCCAATGACACGGACACTCCGTCGTCCTCTGTACATGGTGGGGTCCCTTTTCTTATCGGCCCGCGTAGCGGGTCGCCCGTAGATCGACCCTAAGCCGCTGCGAGCAGGCTCCAGTGCACGAATTCTGGCCTGTAGGTTCGACCCATGCCCGCCGACGCTCCAACCATCCTGGCAACCAGCGGTGGCATCCGCTCAGGCGATCGGACCCGGTTTGAGTTCAGTGCACTCAGCGAATTCGCGGTCGAGGTGTCCGGCGTGACAGGCCGGGCACCGCGAGTCTGCTTCCTGGCGACCGCAATTGGCGACGACATCGGACTGCTGCACCATCTATACGAGGCGGCTCGTGTGCGCGGGTGGCTCGCCTCGCATCTGTCGCTCTTTCCGATGCCGAACGTCGACGACATCGACGGCCTGCTGCTCGACCAGGACGTGGTTTGGGTGTTCGGCGGAAGCGTTGCAGGCCTGCTTGCCATGTGGCGATTGCACGGTGTGGACGCGGCGATGCGTCGCGCGTGGGAGGCGGGCGTCGTGCTCACTGGCATCTCCGCCGGCTCCATCTGCTGGCATGTCGGCGGCACCACCGACTCCTTCGGTCCCGACCTGCGCCCCGTCACCGACGGCCTGGCCCTGGTGCCATTCGCCAACGGCGTGCACTACAACTCCGAACCGCAGCGACGGCCGCTGTTCCAGCGGCTCATCGCCGACGGGACGCTACCGGCTGGGTACGCCACCGATGACGGCGCAGGCCTGCTCTACCGAGGGAGCGTTTTCGTAGAAGCTGTCAGCGAGACCGCCGGGGCAGCGGCTTACTTCGTAAATACGGCCGACGAGGTGCGGCTAGACACTCGGCAGCTCTGACCGCATTCGTCGAGTCCACGGACCGGACCGCCAGAAGTCAGGCGGCCAGCACGACGTCCAGCGCCGAGTAGAACAGGCCGAGACCGTCGTCAGACGGGCCGGTCAGGGCCTCGGTCGCGTGCTCGGGGTGGGGCATCAGGCCCACGACGCGTCCGTTTGCCGAGCTGATGCCGGCGATGTCGCGCTGCGAGCCGTTCGGGTTGTCGCGGTAGCGGAACACCACCCGGTTCTCGCCCTCGAGCTCGTCGAGCACCTTTTCGCTGGCGACGTAGCGGCCTTCGCCGGACTTCAGCGGCACCAGCAGGTCGGCGCCCAGCTCATAGCGCGACGTCCACGCCGTCGAGTTCGACGCGACCTCGAGCCAGATATCCCGGCAGACGAAATGCAGTCCGGCGTTGCGCGTCAACGCGCCCGGCAGCAGTCCCGCCTCGCATAGCACCTGAAAACCGTTGCAAATCCCCAACACTGGCAATCCGCGGCCAGCGGCGGAAACCACCTCACCCATCACCGGCGCGAACTTCGCAATCGCGCCGCAGCGCAGATAGTCGCCGTACGAGAAGCCGCCGGGCACCACGACGGCGTCCACACCCTTGAGGTCGGCGTCGGCGTGCCACAAACTGACCGCTTCGGCACCCGCCAACCGGACCGCTCGCGCCGCGTCGACGTCGTCGAGCGTGCCCGGGAATGTGATCACCCCCACACGTGCTGTCACGATGGCTCCCTGCTGACCGACCAGTCCTCGATAACGGTGTTCGCCAGTAACGACTCTGCTATCTCGGCAAGGGTCTCGTCGTCGATGCCGTCGTCGACCTCGAGCTCAAAACGCTTGCCCTGCCGCACATCTGACACGCCGTTGAAGCCGAGACGGCCCAGGGCGCCGACGATCGCCTGCCCCTGCGGGTCGAGGATCTCGGCCTTCGGCATCACATGCACTACCACCCTTGCCACGCGACAACTGTACCTGCGGCTACGTCCGCACCGCCTCACCGGCACGATCCGAGATATGCGCTGCACAACGGCGCGGTCATCGCCTCGAAAACCTGCGCATCGGCCACTGCGGGCCAGTCCACCTGCGGCGGCAACGTGGACCACATCGCCAGCTCCACGACGGAGCTGCTGCTGGGGTGAGCGAGCAGGTATTCGTGCATCACCTGCTCACCGGCCACGCTGATCACCGCGGCGATCTGCTCGGGCTGGTCAGTGGTGACCGACGGGGAAGCCAGCGGAGCCGTCGCCTGGCAGTCCCGCAGCCTTGCCCTGGCGGTCTCCAGGGTGTCCAGCGCCGTCGTCCCACCCCACGCGGTGTCGCCGCGCCAATGCATCACCTGCACCGCCAGGTTCCACTGGCCGGCCGGGTTCGGTACCACCGCCCGCTCGGCGATCACGTATGCGCGTGCGTCGTCGGCAATCGGCCGGCTGTCGCACAGCGCCTCGAATCCAAACCTGGTTGGCGACGCCGTGACCGCCAAACCGGCCAGGCCGGGCCATTTGTACACCTCGTCGAGCGGGATGGCGGCGGGCGCGATCCATGCGGAATTTGGGATGGCGTCGCAAAACGGCGGACATTCGCCCGGCACCGCCTGCGCCACTCCCCCTGCAGGCGCGATGGCCAAACCGCAGGTCGCCACGGCCACCGCCAGCATCAATCGCATGTTTCCGCACCCCCTGCGGGCCACACTATAAGCATGCAATTGACGCATTTCGGCCATTCATGCCTACTCGCAAGTTTCGGCGATACCTCGGTGCTGTTCGATCCGGGCAACTTCTCGCACGGCTTCGAGGGCATCACCGGGCTCTCCGCGATCCTGATCACCCATCAGCATCCTGACCATGCTGACACCGAACGGCTGCCAGCGCTCCTCGACGGCAATCCGCAGGCGGCCCTGTACGCCGACCCGCAGACCGCCGCTCAACTCGGCGAGCCGTGGCGCGCCGTGAATGTCGGCGACGAGTTCAGCGTCGGGCATCTGACTGTGCGGGGCGTCGGCGGAAAGCACGCCGTGATTCACCCCGAAATCCCTGTCATAGACAACATTTCGTATCTCGTCGGCGACGGCGATCATCCCGCCCGGCTGATGCACCCTGGTGACGCGCTCTACCCGCCCGGTGAGCCGGTGGACGTGCTGGCCACTCCGGCAGCCGCGCCGTGGATGAAGATCTCGGAGGCGGTGGATTACCTACGGGCCGTGGCGCCGACGCATGCGGTGCCCATCCATCAGGCGATCATCGACCCGAGCGCCCGCGGCATCTTCTACGGTCGGCTGTCGGAGATGACCGACACCGACTTTCAGGTGCTCGAACCCGAGAACGGCACGGATTTCTAGGTTCTAGGCGGCCGCGCGCGCCGCGGCGCGGCCAGCCGCCCGACCGGAGAAAATGCAGCCGCCGAGGAACGTGCCCTCCAGCGAGCGGTAGCCGTGCACACCGCCACCGCCGAACCCCGCGGCTTCGCCGGCTGCGTACAGCCCGTCGAACACGGTGCCGTCGGCACGCAACACCCGGGCGTCGAGGTCGGTTTCCAGACCGCCCAGGGACTTTCGCGTCAGGATGTGCAACTTGACCGCGATCAGCGGACCCGCCTTCGGGTCGGTGAGCCGGTGCGGGGCGACGACGCGGCTGATCTTGTCACCGATATACCCACGCGCGGCACGGATCGCCATGACCTGGGTGTCCTTGGTGAACTTGTTAGCCACTTCCCTGTCACGCGCGGTGACCTCGGCCTCCACGGTGGCATAGTCCACGGGAAGCACGTCGGGCACGGAGTTCATCGCGGACACCAACTCCCGCAACGAGTTTGCGCTGACGAAGTCGACACCCTTGTCGACGAAGGCCTGCACCGGCTTCGGCGCTCCTGGTCGGACCCGAGCCAGCACGTCGCGCACGCTGCGGCCGGTGAGGTCCGGGTTCTGCTCTTGACCCGACAGCGCGAACTCCTTGGCGATGATGCGGGCGTTCAACACGAACCAGGTGTAGTCCCGACCGGTTTTCGCGATGTACTCCAGCGTGCCAAGCGTGTCGAAGCCCGGATACAGCGGCGACGGCAGGCGTTTGCCGTGGGCGTCGAGCCACAACGACGAGGGCCCTGGCAGGATCCGGATGCCGTGCAGCGGCCAGATCGGGTCGTAGTTGGTGATGCCCTCGGTGTAATGCCACATCCGGTCGCTGTTGATCACCCGCGCCCCAACGGATTCGGTGATACCGATCATCCGGCCGTCGACATGCGCAGGCACACCGCTGATCAACTGTTCTGGCACCCGCCCCATCCGCGGCGGCCAGTTCTGCCGCACCAGATCATGGTTACCACCGATTCCGCCGCTGGCCACGATGACCGCCTGCGCGCGGAATTCGAAGTCGCTCACGGTGTTTCGCGACGACGCCACCCCGCGCGGCTCCGTCGACGGTTCCAGCACCGCACCACGCACCCCGACCACCGCGCCGTCCTCGACGATCAGCTCGTCGACCCGGTGGCGGTGCGCGAATCGCACATTGGACGCGCCGCGCAGCCTGCGGGCGAAGATCTCCACGATTGCGGGCCCGGTGCCCCACGTGATGTGGAAGCGCGGCACCGAGTTTCCGTGACCACGGGCGTCGTAGCCGCCGCGTTCGGCCCAGCCGACGACGGGGAAGGTCTGCAGGCCGCGCTCGCGCAACCAGCTTCGCTTCTCGCCGGCCGCGAAGTCGACGTAGGCGTGTGCCCATTGCCGCGGCCAATGGTCTTCCGGCCGGTCGAATCCTGCGCTGCCCAGCCAGTCCTGCAACGCCAGTTCGTGGCTGTCATGAATGCCCAACCGCCGCTGTTCGGGGCTGTCGACGAAGAACAGTCCACCGAACGACCAGAATGCCTGGCCCCCGACGTTGTTGGAGTTCTCCTGGTCCACGATCAGCACGCGGCGGCCACGTTCGATCACTTCACAGGCGGCTACCAGGCCGGCCAGTCCAGCGCCAACCACAATGACATCAGCGTCCACGTCGCTACGGTAAAGCGTGTCAGGCGGCGTCGGTAAGGGCGGGGTTCGGACGCCACTCGTAGACCGCGGGCACACACTGGTGCATCAGCGCGAGGTCGACGGCGTCCAGCATCGCCTGACGCGGACCGGGTCGACGCAGGTGCCGCGCCGCCACCGCGACGCGCACGATGCCGTCACGCCGCGCGGTTCGCTCGGCGGAAAGCACCAACGTTCGACACCACCACGGCTCGGTCAGGAAGCCCTCGCCGATGCCGAGCACCCGAGCCCGCACTGTCGCCCGACGGACCAGATCCGTGATTCCGCTCAATCCGGCAAGCAAGCGAAAGCCGTTGCGCGGCAACGCGGTCACCGTGCCTTGCGATACCGTCCAGCCGGGAGCCGCGAACAGTCGCGTTCGCAGTCCCAGATGTTCGAGCACCCGGTCAGCGGCCATCAGCCGCAGATTCGCCTCGTGCGCAGGCAATGTCGCGAACTCTCCGCGACGCTTCTTGGTGGCGGCCTCGTCGAAGCCGTGCAGCACGACAGCTCCGCCGGCTTCCCGCCGAGCGGCCAGCCACTCGACCGTCGGAGCATCGGAATCGAGCCGGTAACCACCCTTGATCCTCGGTGCGACAAGGAATGACACCGGAACCCCGCGCCGGTCCAGCTGCGAGGAGAACATGTCGACGTCGGCCAGCGTGCGGTCGCTGATCCCGGAGATCGAGACGATCAGTTGTCCAGCCACATGTTCAGTGTGGCAACGTCAGGTGTCTGTTCGGTTGCCGACACTCGTACGGCGGCTGTCGTTCAGCTATCGCGGCAAGACCTTTTCTATGGCGGCGATCACCTCGGGCGCATCGGGAACCGTGCGCGGGCGGAACCTCTTGACCACCTGTCCGTCCGGCGTGAGCAGGAACTTCTCGAAGTTCCATTGCACGTCACCGGCCTCGCCGCCGTCATCGGGCGTCTTGGTCAGCTCGGCGTATAGCGGGTGCTGGTCAGGACCGTTGACGTCGGTCTTGGCGAGCAGCGGAAACGTCACGCCGTAGGTGGTCGAGCAGAACGTCTGAATCTCTTCGGCGGTGCCGGGTTCCTGGCCCATGAACTGATTGCACGGCACTCCGATCACCGTGAGTCCGCGGTCGCCGTAGTCCTTCGCGATCTGCTCCAGCGCACTGTATTGCGGTGTCAGGCCACATTTCGAGGCGACGTTGACGACCAGCGCGGCCCCGTCGGCCAATTCGGCAAGCGTGGTGGCTTTGCCGTCCAGCGTGGTCAGTTCGATGTTGCCAAGTGGGGTGTCGGTCATGCCCGCACGTTACCCGGCGAACAACATTTGGGCGATGCGCTCGACTTCGGCCATGGGGTCACCGTCGGCGTCGATCGCCTTGTTGAGCCAGAGCATCGAAAAGCCATGCACCAGAGACCAGGCCGCGAGCGCGGCGGCTTCTGGATCGGTCTTGGCGCGTGGGTCCTTCAGCGTGCCGACACCGTGCGCCAGCTCCGCCCCTGCCGCATTCTGGGCAGCGACGAGTTCCGGGTCGTCGGGGTTCACCAGCGAGCTGTCGAACATCACCGCGTAGTGGCCGGGATGATCGAGCGCGAACCGCACGTAGGCGAGCGCGGCGTCGACGAAGTTCGGCCGGGCGCCAGTGAGCGCGACTGCCAGCTTGCGCCAGCCTTCGGCCGCCAGCGCGGTGAACAGCCCACGTCGGTCGGTGAAGTGATGCGCGGGCGCGGCGTGCGACACCCCAGCGGCTCGGGCCAGCTCACGCAGCGAGATGCCGTCGGCGCCGCGCTGGGCCACCAGCGTGGCTGCCTGCGCCAGGATGACGGCCTTCAGATCGCCGTGGTGGTAGGTGTCCCTGCTCATCCGGCCATCATAGCCGGGGATCTTGACAGTGCCTAGATTACCGCGAGCCTGTAGCTATCGAGGCCTCCACCCGCAAAACGTCTCGACAACTACAGGCTCACGGCCGTTACGCACGGTCGAGCAGGTCGTCTTCGTAGGCGCCGCCCTCGTGGTTGGCCTTGGCGGCGTCCAGTAGCCAGGCGTACTGGAACGCGGCTTCCTTCCAGCGCTCGTAGCGTCCACTGATACCCCCGTGGCCGGCGTTCATCTCGGTCTTGAGCAACACGGGATGGTCGCCGACCTTGGTGTGCCTCAGCGCCGCAACCCATTTCGCGGGCTCGACGTAATAGACCCTGGTGTCGTTGAGCGAGGTCATCGCCAGAATGGGCGGGTACTCCTTCGCGTCGACGTTCTCGTAGGGCGCATAGGACTTCATGTAGTGATAGACGTCCTTGTCCTCCAACGGATTTCCCCACTCGTCCCATTCGGTGACCGTCAACGGCAACGACGGGTCGAGGATCGTGGTAAGCGCGTCGACGAAGGGCACCTGAGCCAGGATGCCCGCGAACAGCTGCGGTGCCATGTTGGCGACCGCGCCCATCAGCAGCCCGCCTGCGCTGCCACCGTATGCGACGAGGTTCTCCGGACGGGTGACGTCGGCGTTGATGAGATGCTTTGCGACGGCGATGAAGTCGGTGAAAGTGTTCTTCTTCTCCAGCATCTTGCCGTGTTCGTACCATGGCCTGCCCAGCTCGCCGCCTCCGCGCACGTGCGCAATGGCGAACACCATGCCGCGGTCGAGCAGCGACAGCCTGGCAATCGAGAACCGCGGGTCTTCGCACGACTCGTAGGCACCGTAGCCGTACAGCATCGTCGGCGCCGGGTACTGCAGGCCGATTCGGTGGATGATCGAGATCGGCACCCTCGCACCGTCTTCGGCGACCGCCCAGTCACGGCGCTCCACGTAGTCCTCTGGCCGGTAGTCGCCGAGCACCGGCTGCTCACGCAGCAGCGTGCGCTGCCCGGTGGCCAGGTCGATGTCGTAGATGCGCACCGGGGTGACGAACGACGTCGCACCGATCCGCAGCTTCGGTGAGCTCCAACTCGGGTTGGCGCCGAGGCCCGCCGACATGAGGTCGGAGTCGAATGTGATGTCCTCGGGGCGGCCGTAGCCGCCGTCGGCGTAGAGCGGCCACAGCTGGATCCGCGGAAGCGCCTCGCTGCGGTAGCTGACCACCAGGTGTCCCTCGAACGCGTCGACCGCGTCGAGCCGCACGTCGTCGCGATGCTCGATCAGCGTGCGAATAGCGGTGGGCTCACTGACCGGAGCCTCGACGAGGGTGAAGTTCTCCGCGCCGTCGTTGTGCAGGATCAGGAAGCGGTCCTCACCGCCGACGATCGCGTGCTCGACGGAGTACTCGACCAGGTCGCGGCGCGGCCACACGACGGTGAACTCGGCCTGCGGGTCGGCGGCGTCGCCGTAGCGCATCTCGGAGGTGACGGCGCTGCCTGCCGCGATGATGATGTAGGAGTTGCTGCGTGTGCGGCCGACAGCGAGCCAGTACCGGTCGTCGGGCTCGTGGTACACCTTCTCGGCGGGCAACCCGGCGCCGATCCGGTGGCGCCAGATGGTGTCTGGCCGCCACGCGTCGTCGACGGTGCTGTAGTAGACGGTGCGGTTGTCGGCCGCCCATGTGACACCCGCACCGAT
>NZ_DASSCY010000243.1:0-25580 GCF_035697385.1 Mycobacterium sp.
CTCTCTGTCGTGCGCAGCATTCTGGAAACCCGACTGCACAACGGACCCAAACTTGCCGAGCTCGCCGCGCAGCGCCGACGACCTGACCTGGCCGCACTGCTCTCCGAGGCGGTGCAAGCGCTCGAGGAGGAAGACGATCCGGTCGAGCAGCAGAGGCACGCGCTGACGTTCTGGGACCACGTCGTCGACGGCGCGGATTCCATCGCGTTTCGGTTGATGTACAACACGCTTCGCGCGACCTATGAGCCGGCGTTGCCCGCTCTGGCCACCGTGATGGCCGATGAGGTCGGCCGACCGGAGGCATACCGCAAGCTGGCCGATGCGATAGTCGCCGGCGATCCCGCGAAGGCAATGCATGCCGCCCAAGAGCTACTCGAACCTGCAACCACGGCACTGCTCGCCGCAATGGAGAACCTGGAGGACCGACGATGACCACTTCGACGGCGCGCACCGCGCGAAAAGGGTTCACGCTGGCCGACGCCGGCCGTGAGTTCTGGAAACACCCCTCCCCCTGGATGATTGGCACCACCTTTGCCGCTGCCCTGACAGCGCGAATTCTTGTCGGCGACTGGCAGGTCACCGATGCGCTTGTGCCGGTGGCGATGCTCGCACTCTTTCCATTCTTCGAGTGGATCATCCACGTGTTCATATTGCACTGGCGCCCAAAGCATCTCGGCCGCCTGACCGTCGACCCACTGCTGGCGCGCGAACACCGTGCGCATCACATGGATCCGCGTAACGTCCCGCTGATCTTCATCCCGTGGAAGGCGCTGCTGTGGGTTCTTCCGCTAACACTCGCGATCGCGCTGCTGGCATTCCCACGGCTCGGGATGGGACTGACCTACTTGGTGTTCATCGCGGCGCTTGGGATCGGTTACGAATGGAGTCATTACCTGATCCACAGTGACTACAAACCGAAAACACGGTTCTACCGGGCGATCTGGCGCAACCACCGTCAGCATCACTTCAAGAATGAGCACTTCTGGTTCACCGTCACCAGTTCGGGTACCGCCGACCGCGTGCTGGGCACCTACCCCGATCCGGCAACGGTCGCCACCTCGCCGACCGCGAAGAACCTGCACGCCGAGCGGCAACCGGCCTAGCGTCGAGAGCAGGCGCGCGTACTACGCCTGAACGATGATCGGATCTCCGACGTGGACGGTGTCGAAATACCAGGCTGCGTTGTCCGGGCTGAGGTTGATGCAACCGTGGCTGACGTTCGCGTAGCCCTGTGAACCCACCGACCACGGTGCCGAGTGCACGTAGACGCCGCCCCATGTGACGCGGACGGCATACTCCCCCTTGATTACGTAGCCCTCCGGATCGCTGAGCGGAATACCGATCGTGCGTGAGTCGAATGTGACATTTCGCTGCTTTTCGAGGGCGGTGAAGGTGCCTTTCGGCGTCGGGTACCGGGATTTGCCCATCGACGCAGGCATCTCGCGCACCACCTGACCGTCGATGCTGACGGTGAACGTGTAGGCGTCGATGTCGGCGACACTCACCACCGAGGCACCGGTTTCGAAGCTCGTTTTCGCGCCGCCCGCCAACACGGTGATGGTCGAGTGCGCCGGCCAGAACCCGTCCGGATTCCATTGCAGGACACGGTCACTGAGCCAGGTGAACGTTCCGCTGGGGGTGGCGGGTGAGGTGAACTCGATGCTCTGCTCGACCGCCGAGCGGTTTACGACCGACCCGGCGAACGTCATCGTCACGGGATGCGCGACACCAACCGTCTGGCCCGCCGCCGGTTGCATGCTCACCAGGTCGGTCGTCGAGGTCACGCCCGCAGAACCGACAGCGACTGATCCAGTCACGGCGATCACCGCGATGCCCACCACGACAAGCACATATCGAAGAGCTCTACGCACGGCCTGCAAACCTCCGAAGATGGGCGTCCAGCACACTATTCATCCTAGTTCGTCGGCAGCGATTCCCCCGGCAACCGCAAGCCTGCCCGCGTCTGCGCATGTCGGCGATGACCGCGCAGCGCGCTACAACCGGTAATCGAACCTGCAGCTCAAATCGTTTCAGCGGACCTCGATACGCGCCGGCACGGCGACTCTGTTGACGGCCAGCAACGCGTATCCGACGGCAAGCAAACAGGCCGCGAGCACACAAATGTTGCCGACGACGGTGGTGATCCCGACGCTGCCGGGGTCGAGGAAGTAATAGGGCGCGCGCCGGCCGATCTTGTTGAGCACTACCAGTGCCAGCGCGAGATAGGCCGCCGGATAGGCCAGCCAGGCAACCGGCTGCCACCACCGCACATGGCCGTGTCCCCGGCCGATCAGCAGCCAGTCGGTGAGGGCGAGTACAGGCACGACGAGGTGCAGCAGAATGTTCGCGCCCGTGTAGCCCATGCTTCGCCCGGTGAGGAACAGATTCCAGATCACGCCGGCGATCACGACGTAGAGCACCACCGCGCCGCGCAGACCGACGCGGGCGTCGGCCCGCGGCGACGCGAGCGTCCAAAGGTAGTACGCCGCAGCGATCACGTTCGCCTGGTAGGTGAACGTGATCATCCGCCACAACACCCCTGACCGCGAGGACATCTCCACCGCGATCAATGCGGCCACCACCGCCACCACAATCGTGATCCGCAGCAGCACCCGAAGGGTCCGCGAGCCCGGCGGCGCAACGGCGTCGTTCACGTAAGAGAGGTTATGCGGTTTCGGCGCGCCGGATCACGGAGGCGGAAACAGCGGCGGCTCGGTAAGGGGAGCCGGCGGGGCCGGTGGCAGAGTCTCCGCAGGCACAACCTCGTCGTCGCCGATGCCCGACAGCCGGTCCTTGATCCTTCTGAGGATGCCAGGACGCTCGACGGGTTCCGGCGCCAATGCCGGCGGCGCGACCTGCTCAGGCAACGGCGGCGCCGGGGCTATCGGCGGCGGCACCATGCCCGGCTCCAGCGGCGCCGTATCGACGGGGGCGGGCAGATCGGCAGGCGGAGCGTCAGAGACGAACTCCGGAGCCTCTGGCCCGCTGACAGGCGGTTCGACGGGCACCTCGACCGGCGGCGGTGCGACCTCGATCGGTGGTGCATGCGGTGGAGGCGCTACGGGCGGCGCGGCGACGGGTGCGGGAATCGCGGCCGTCGGCGGAAGCCGGGTAACCGCGGCCGGCACCTCAGCGGACGTGTTGGCAGCGGGACGCGCCTCGGGTTCGTTCTTGGGTGTCAGCTGCAGGCTGATCGCAATGGACAGGGAAACCACGAAGGTCACCACACCGGCGACCAGCAGGGCCAGCGGGCCAGTCTGGGCGAGCGGCCGTCGGCGGCGGTCCTGAGCACGGGCCTGCGCCATGCTCTCCATGGCATCTTCGAACGCCAGCTCGGTGTTATGTGCCGACGCCAGCGCGGCGCCACGGGCTAGGGCGAGCTCGGCCTCTGCGGGCGCGAACACGGGAACCGACAGGACGTCCTCGAGGCGGGGCATGAGCGCTTCGTCGCCGCCCGAACCGACGACGACCAGGGCTTCGGGTTGCCAATCAGCCCGGGCGAACACCGCGCTCAGCCACCCGATCAGCTGCTCTTCGGTGCCGATCGCGTGGTTGACCGCGGTCTGCACGGCACCATCACGAGCATGCACGATGAGCGTGATGACGGTTTCGGGTTCGATCACGCACACCGCGGTCGTCTCGTGTCCGATGACCTCGGCAATCCCCCACGCCAGCGCCTCGGTGGCCTCCGGCAGCCGAACCGGAACTACATTGTCGAAGCCCGAGTCCGTCAAGGATTTCAGCAGTAATGAGGCCTCGGTGTCGGCGTCATCGCTCCACGTCACACCAATGGAATGCAGTCGATGACCACGCGCGGCGGCGGTCGCCTCGGTTCGCAGCACGGCCGCGGCGGCCTGCTCGCATGTTTGAAGCGCGCTCGGCCTTCGGCGAGACGAAACCTCGAAGGCGTCGCGGTCCATCGTGGCGCCGTCGGCGTCCTGTCCCTCGACCAGGACAAGACCGACCGCGGATGGTGTCACCGACAAGCCCAGTACGGCGTCCACTTCACCCCTTCGGACGTCCATGTATCCGGGTGAGACTACATGCGCCTTGTGATGCTGGCTAAGCGGGCATAACTTACGCGCAAGTCGAAATGTGCTGGGCCGCATTAAACTCCTGTACACCGACCAGCGATCCCTTTGCCAATCGGGTCGGCGGCGCTAAGGCCACGGTGAACGGCCCGGTCGTAGCGCGGCAACCGCAGTCCTGCGGGTGCGGCGCATCGGCAAGCTGTCGATCGCCCCCCAAATCCCATGAAACGTGGGCACGTAGACCGCGATTGCTGAATCGGTTGCTGCGCAGCGTTATTCGATGTGCAATCTGCATAGTTCCAAATTGTCGGTCACGACAGACGTTTGCGCTGACGGCATTTCACGCTGACACGTGTGACCGTAATGCCTGGGGGAAGACCCCAAATCGAAGTGGCCAAGTCGTAACCTGGCCGCAATCGAATTACGCACGTATCGGGTTGAGCATTGGAACCGGAGCGCTTGCACGGGCGTCTGATGTGACAACGAGGTCGGGTCGACGTAGGAGGCTGACGGATGTCAGTAGCGTTAACTATCGATGCTGGCGATTTGCCGCGTCCGGATCTGATTGCGCATGGGGTCGTGGCAGTGCACGAATACGGCTTCGCACATTGCACCGCCACCTGCACGTGCGGGTGGAGTGGGCGGCGTCGCTATCTCAAGGCCGCGGCCGAGCAGGACGCGTGGATGCACTCCATTCACGAGAAATGCGTTGTGTCCGTTCCGCTGGTGATGCCTGCGATCGCGAACTGACCGCTACTCGCCCAAAATCTCCCGCAGCGTTTCGGGTTCGACGTTGCCGCCGGACAGCACCATCACCGTTCGGCCCTTCGGCGTCGCCCCTTGCCGGTAGGCGGCCAGCGCGACCGCGCCGCTTGGCTCGCTGACGAGGTGCGCCTTGTAGGCGAGTTCGCGTACGGCCGCACGAATTTCGTTCTCCGACACGGTGATCACACCGTCCAACACCTTGCGCAGGTGCGCGAAGGTCAAATCGGACGGCTGCGAGCGCAGGCCATCCGCGATGGTGCGGTTGCGGTCTTCGATGCTCCAATCCACCCGGTGACCAAGCCGCAGGCCCTCCGCGGTGTCTGCGGCAAGCTCGGGTTCGACGCCGAAGACGCGGGCGTCGGGGCATAGCGCCTTGATCGCCGTGCCGATGCCGGAGGCCAGCCCGCCGCCGCTGACGGGGATCAGCACGTTTTCCACCGCGGGCAGATCGTCGGCGATCTCCAGGCCGACGGTGCCCTGGCCCGCGATGATGTCCGGGTGATCGAACGGCGGCACCAGGACGCCGCCGGTCTGCTCGACCACTTCGGCCGCGACCTTCTCGCGCTGGCCCGCCCCGCACAGCACCACCTCGGCGCCGTGGCTGCGCGTGGCGGCCACCTTGATGGCGGGCGTTTCTTCGGGCATGACGATGTGAGCTGGTATCGAATAGATCGCCGCCGCGTACGCCACCGCCTGCGCGTGGTTCCCGCTCGAATAGGCCACCACGCCCCTGGTGCGCACCGATTCGTCCAGGTGGCCGATCGCGTTGAAGGCGCCGCGGACCTTGAACGCGCCGATCGACTGCAGGCTTTCCGGCTTTATCCAGAGCGGACGGTCCTCGTCGGCCCATCTCGCAGGGACAAGGGGCGTCCGCACCACGAAGGGGTGTATCAGCTCGGCCGCAGCCCGGATGTCCTCGATCGTCACCATCTGCACGGCTCAAGTCTTCCTGACGCGTCCAGTCACTTACGACGCGCGGTAAAGCTGCCGCCGGACGCAGGCGCGTCGACCTCGAAGCCGCGGCCCGCGAGCAGGCGCCGGAAGAACTCGGCGCTGACCTTGCTGTCCAGCCGCGCTCCGTGCTCGCGGGAAAACACGCGATACTGCGGCAGCACGATTGCGGGCGGGCCGTCGGCAGGTGGCGTGAAATCTATGGTCGTGCCATCGGCAGTGACTGTCGAGTACTGGTATTCCATCAGCGGTTCCCAGCCCTCGGCCCTGCGCACGCTGACCGACCCGTCCGGGTGAACCTGAAATTCGCTGCCGCGGTTGAACAACGGAATCAAGTTGAACCACAACAGCAGAAAGCCCGGCACCACTAACACGAAAAGCGCATAGGCATGCGTGTTTTCGAGCTCGGCGTCATAGACGCGCAGGATCAGCTCGGCGAACCAGCCCTCGATGAAGATCCCGATGTCTTCGACGACGTCGCCGACCGTTGCGCGTCCGGTGGCCACGTCATAGATCGCGGCGCCTGCCCCGGCTACCCCGCCTACCGTCAGGATCGCTCCGAACAAGACCAGCCCCCAACTTGTTCGGGACACGAAGGCGCCGAGCAGATGGGCCGGCTCGGACAGCTCGACCTTCGGTCCGCCCAACGGTTTTGCAAGACACCAGATGCTGACGCCGATCGCGGCTATCAACGCCAGCCATTCGAGCGGCGAGAAGTACACGCTTTGCGAGTTCCACACCGCCAGACCAAGAAACGTCAGCCAGGTCACCCAGCGCAGTGCGCGCTGCCAACCGGTGATGCGTCGCTCAGTGGTCTCCTCTGGCTGTTGCCGGGGCTGGCGGCCGTCGCCGGCGGCGCTCGGCGCCTGCCACTGGTCACCGGTGGTCACGCGAAGATCGTAGCTTCGCGCGCCGGCTAGGACGCGCTGTCAGCAAATTAGTTGCGAATTGCCGTCAGCTCAGCGATGGCCGCGACGGCGTGGTCGATCTCGGCCTCGGTGTTGAAGTAATGCGGCGACAGTCGCAGCAGCGGATGCACGTCGCGGACTTCGCTGTCGAACTGGTTGTGTTCGGCGACAGTAGTGCTGACGTTGATGCCCCGCCGCGACAACACCTTGGCGGCGTCCCCGGTGTCCACGCCTTCGACTCGTGCGGTGACGATCGCGCACTGCTCACGGCCCAGGTCGTGCACCGACACACGGTCGATCTGCGCGAGCCCGGTACGCAGCCGTGAACCCAGCGCGGCGCTGCGCGTGCCGGCCCAATCGAGTCCGATATCGAGCGCTTGACGGACCGCGGCGCCGAGACCGAGGACGTTGACGTAGCTGTTCTCCCATGTCTCGAACCGTCGCGCTCCGTCCACCCACTCAAAAGAGCGGCCGCCATCCCAAGTGGCGGAACGGATCTCGGCTACGAACGGGTCGAGTCGTTCGATCGCTCGCTCGCCCGCGTAAAGGAAGCCGGTGCCTCGCGGGCCGCGTAAGAATTTGCGGCCGGTCCCGGTGAGCAAGTCGCAGCCGATGGCCGACACGTCGATCGGGAACTGGCCGACGGCCTGGGTGGCGTCGAGAAGATAGAGCACATCGGCTGCCCGTGCGAGCCGTCCCACCTCGGCGGCGGGGTTCACCAGTCCGCCCGCAGTGGGCACCCATGTCAGCCCGATGAGTTTGGTGCGTTCATCGATGAGATTCGCCAGCGCGTCGAGGTCTATCTGACCCGACTCGTCATTGGGCACGACGACGACTTCTGCCCCGGTCCTCTGCGCGATCTGCAGGTATGCCAGCACGTTGCTGCCGTATTCGTTACGGCCCGTCAGGATGCGGTCCCCTGCCCGCAGCGGCACCGAGTAGAACGCGGCGTTCCAGGCATGGGTGGAGTTGTCGAACAGGGCGATCTGCGACGGCGAAGCGCCGAGAAGCTCGGCCAGCGATTCGTAGACCGCCGCGATCTGGTCTGCCGCTTCGTTTTCGGCCTCGTAGCCGCCGATCTGCGCCTCGCGGTTCAGGTACTCGGTCATCGTGTTGATCGTCGGTGTGCTCAGCAGCGATGCGCCGGCATTGTTCAGGTGAGTGCGCTGTGAACATCCTGGCGTCAGCGCGCGGAGCGTTTCGATGTCGATGGCGGCCACAGCCGGGACATTACTGTGGTGCCGTGAGCCAGTTTTCGCTGCCGGTGGTACCGCGCTACGCCGAAGTCGACCAGCAGGGCGTGGTGTTCAACGGCCACTACCTCACCTGGTTCGACGAGGCGTGCACCGGCTTCCTCGATCACCTCGGCGTGACCTATCCGGGTTTGATCGCCACCGGCCACGACATTCAGGTCGTGCACAGCGAAATCGACTACCTGACACCGGTTCGCTGGCGTGACGATGTGCGCGTCGCTGTGGCTTGTCAGCGGATTGGATCGACCAGTTTCACGCTCGGATTCAGCGTGCTGCGCGACGCAGATCAAACTGCGGTCCGTGGACACAACGTCTACGTGGTCGTCTCGACGCAGGACTGGGCCAAGCGAGAGATCCCTGCGCTGCTGCGTGAGGCTCTGGCAGCGTATACCTGACCAACTCATCGACCGACTTGGTCGCCAACGGATTTCGTGAGCCTTCGGCGCTACATCCTGGCCCGCCGACCGGTACCGTCATCGCATGGGCCACGACCACGAGCACCAGCGAGACCTTCCTCCTGGCATGGCGGAGCAGCTCGAGCTGGCCTACGCCGGAGTGGTGTCGTTTGGACACCGCCCGTTTCTGACCGAAGTTGAGCAGCTCGAGTCGTGGCGGCCCGACGTGGCGATCGTCGGGGCGCCGTTCGACATCTCGACGACCAACCGGCCCGGGGCACGATTCGGTCCGCGCGCCATCCGGGCCACGGCGTACGAACCCGGTACTTATCACCTAGATCTGGGTCTGGAGATCTTTGACTGGTTGGAGGTCGTCGACTTCGGAGACGCGTACTGTCCCCACGGCCAGACGGAGGTCTCCCACGCCAACATCCGCGAACGCGTGCACGCGATCGCGTCGCGCGGCATCGTGCCCGTCGTCCTGGGTGGCGACCACTCCATCACATGGCCGTCGGCCACCGCGGTGGCCGACGTGCATGGGTACGGCAACGTCGGGATCGTCCATTTCGACGCGCATGCCGACACCGCCGACGAGATCGAGGGCAACCTGGCCAGTCACGGCACGCCGATGCGCCGGCTCATCGAATCGGGCGCGGTCCCCGGCACCCACTTCGTCCAGGTCGGACTGCGCGGATACTGGCCACCGCAAGACACGTTCGAGTGGATGCTCGAACAGGGCATGACCTGGCACACCATGCAGGAGATCTGGGAACGCGGCTTCAAGGACGTCATGCGTGACGCGGTCGCTGAGGCCCTGGCGAAGGCCGACAAGCTGTATCTCTCCGTCGACATCGACGTACTGGATCCGGCGCATGCTCCTGGCACCGGCACGCCCGAGCCGGGCGGTCTCACCAGTGCGGACCTTCTTCGGATGGTGCGTCAACTCTGCTACGAGCACGACGTCGCCGGGGTCGACGTGGTCGAGGTGGCGCCCGCCTACGACCACGCCGAGCTGACCGTCAACGCCGCGCACCGCGTCGTATTCGAAGCGCTCGCAGGCATGGCTGCCCGCCGCCGCGACGCCGCCGACGCCAAACCGGGACCGCCGGCGCGCTGACGCGAGTCGCGTTCGGCAACCTTGTCCGCGAAAAGTGCTGTGCCCCAAGATATTCAATCCGGATGCCATTGGCACTTGCCGTGCATTAGGCGGCCTTACCGTTGCAACCGGAACCACCTTGTATTCGTCGCAGCCAATTGGCGAACAAGGGTCATGGCCGGTCGCATACTGCTGGTGGCGGTAGCCATCGCAGTACCGCCTCGGTGGGGATAACCAAAACATCAGGGGGCAACGCAATGAAGTACCTCGTTTCATGGTCTGTACCTCAACAGGCAAACCGGGCCGCGGCGCAGCGCTTCCTGGAAACTGGCGGCAAGCCGCCCGACAGCGTGACGCAACTCGGTCGCTGGCACGGCATGAACGGCAAGGGCTGTGCGGTGCTGGAGACCGATGACGCCAAGGGCGTGTACGCGCTCGTCGCCGAGTGGCGTGAATACCTCGACATCGAGGCGACGCCAGCACTCGAAGACGATGAGGCAGGCGAAATTCTCGGCAAGCTGTACGGGTAGCCAGGCGACCGTCGCAGGCGACGGTCGCTCCACGAGTGCGCCCGCCCTGTTAACGTGCGCCGTGTGGACCTGCTTGACCGGCTCCGTCTCGACGTTCCGGTCGCCCAGGCCGGCATGGGCGGCGGCCTGGCGGGATCGGAGTTGGCCGTGGCCGTCGCCGCGGCGGGCGCTCTTGGCACTCTCGGGCTGGCTCCTGCCGCCCTACTACGCGAGGCGATCCGCCACGTGCGTGATGGCGCCGCCGACCGCGCCGTCGCGGTGAACCTGCTGATGCCGTTCGTCCGGCGCGACCATGCCGATGTATGCGTCGATGAGCGAATCGACGTCGCGGTCATGGCATTCGGTATCGATCGCGGCCTCATCGCGCGGCTCACCGACCACGGTGTCTTCGTCCTGGTCATGGTCGGCACCGACGGGCAGGCACGTGAAGCACTCGGCTCGGGCGCCGACGGTCTCATCGCGCAGGGATGCGAGGCGGGCGGCCACATCGCCGGCAAGGATTCGGCATTGACCTTTCTGCCCCGCGCTATCGAAGCTGCCAGCGGCCGGCCGGTGCTTCTCGCAGGCGGTATCGCCGAGGCCGACGACACTCGCCGTGCGCTCGCTGCCGGCGCTGACGGTGTTGTCGCAGGGACGCGGTTCCTTCTGACGCATGAATCGCGTGCACATTCGGAGTATCAGCGCCGGATCCTTGCTGCAGACAAGACATTTCAGACGACGCTGTTCGGGCTGGGTTGGCCCGCACCCCACCGCGTCGTCGCAAATGCCGCCACCCGGCGGTGGTGTCATGGCGATGGCGACGCAAAGCTGGCGCCGCGGCTGATCAACGCCGGCAGCAGTGTGCTGGCCAAGCTACCCGACCGCGGACAGGCGACCGTTCCGCGACTGCAGACGCCACGTTTGCCCCTGTTCTCCCCGGCCGCCCCGACAGTGGGAATGCCCGAATCCGCCGTCGAGCAGATGGCGCTGTACGCCGGTGAAACCGTGTTGCGGCTCACGTCTGTGATTTCGGCCCGCGAGGCTGTCGGCGCCCTCGCGCCAGGGTGAACAATGCAGATATGACCGGAGTTCTGTTCTTCGACGGAGCCTGCGGGATGTGCACGCGCTCGCGCAATCTTCTGGTGCGACTCGATCGGACCGGCAGCATGAGGACGGAGCCACTTCAGGGCCCGGGGGTCGCGCAGAGGCTCGGCATCGCGCCGTCGCGGCTGCTGGAATCGGTCCGGTGGCTGGATCAATCCGGCGCTGTCTACAGCGGAGCCGAGGCGATCAATGCCGCGCTCTCAGCGGCACTGGGTACTCGCTTGCCGGTACTGGTCTACCGCATTCCCGGCGTTCGGTCACTGCAAGACGTGGTGTATCGATGGGTGGCCGATCATCGCTACCGCTTTCCCGGCACCACGCCATACTGCGAATCGCATCCCGTCGCCTGCTAGCGGCGCATCCGGCCCGTTCCCGGAGCGCGTGGCCGCATGATCAATGCTGCAACGTGGTACTCGCACCGCGTCTGGCCGCGGTTCGCGTAGCCGTGCGGGGCGTCTGCCGCGAAATAGACGGAATCGCCTGCAGATAGCGACAATTCGCGCTCGCCGATACTCAGGGTCAGCGTACCCGACGCCACTGCGACGAACTCATGGGAACCCGCGGCGTATGCGGGAAAGGTGCCGGCGTCACAGCCGGGCGGCAACGTGCTGCGAATCCACTCGAAATTCACCCCAGGCACCACTGGCGTGAGAATGGTGCGTTGCCACCCGCCCGGTTCGTCGACCTGGTCTTGATCATCGGCCCGGCGCACGATGATCCGCTCGACGTCTGGCTCGGCGACCAAGCTGGCCAAGGTCACGTCGAGCCCTGACGCGATCCGGTCGAGGACCACGACTGTCGGTGCTTTCTCCCCGCGCTCCACCGACGACAGCATGCTCACGCTGACGTCGGACAGATCGGCCAGTTCCCGCAGTGTCAAACCGCGATCGATGCGCAGCGACTGAACCTGCGCGCCCAATGACTGAAGATCCATCTATACTATAGTAGTGATTCATTCCTCTATAGTGAAATAGGTTCACGCTTTGTCCCCCTCCGATTTGGCCGTCCGCCCTACCTCGCCGAACGATCTCGATGCGATCGCCGAGATCTACGCCCATCACGTCCGCACTTCAGTGGCCACGTTCGAGCTCACCCCACCCGACCGGTCGGAATGGGTGCAACGGCTGCAAGATGTGACCGAACGCGAGTTGCCTTTTCTGACTGCGACGCTCGATGGCGAGGTCGCCGGCTACGCGTACTGCGTGCCGTGGAAGACCAGACCGGCCTACCGGTACACCGTGGAGGACTCCGTTTACCTCGCGCCGCACGCGGTCGGTCGCGGCGTCGGCGGCCGCCTACTCGACGCCGTGCTCGACGACTGCGCGCGGGCAGGCATTCGCGAAATCATCGCCGTCATCGTCGACGATAACGGCGCGGCTTCCCTTGCGCTGCACCGTAATCGCGGGTTCGTCGACGCCGGTCGGCTCAGGGCAGTCGGCTTCAAGCACGGGCGCTGGCTGGACACCCTGTTACTGCAACGGAGCCTGACCGGCCGATGACCGGCCGACGAGTCCGCCCCTTCTACGGCTGGCTGATGGTCAGTGGGCTCGGTGTCACCGAGTTGGTGTCATGGGGCGTGCTGGTCTATGCGTTCTCGGTGCTCATCGTGCCGATGCGCGCCGAGCTCGGCTGGTCGATGGCCGAACTCAACGCCGCGTACGCGAGCGGGGTCGTCATCTCCGGACTCCTTGCGATCCCGGTCGGGCGGCTGTTGCAGGCCCGCGGGGCGCGCGGGGTGATGACGGTCGGCACGGTCGCCACCGTGGTCATGCTGGTGCTGTGGTCTCGCGTCGACTCGGTGCCCATGTTCTTCTGTGTGTTCGCCATCGGCGGCCTGGCGATGGCGACCACCCTCTATGAGCCGGTATTCGCTGTCACCGCGGCCTGGTTCGATCGGCGTCGGCCGCGCGCGGTGCTGGTGTTGACCGTGTTCGGTGGCCTCGCCAGCGTCGTGTTCGTGCCACTGACCGCCGCGTTGGTCGACTGGCTTGGCTGGCGGGATGCGCTAGTCATGCTCGCCGGCATCGCGGCCGTGATCGGGCTGCCGGTGCACGGAATGCTCGTCCGTCGCCGGCCGGCCGACCTCGGCCTGTATCCCGACGGTGCCCCCGGCCCACCGCATCCCGAAGAACATCACGCCACCGGCCCTCACGGTGATGTACTGCGCAGCGGCTCGTTTCGATGGTTGACGCTGAGCTTAGTAACCAGCACCGGCGCCAAGTTCGCCGTCAGCGTCGTGTTGGTCGCTTACCTGACGGACCAGGGCTATGCGTTGACAACCGCGGCGCTTGCCGCAGGCAGTATCGGCGTGTTCCAGGTCGGCGGCCGGCTAGTGGTGACCGCCCTGCGTGGCAGGCTCCCGCAGCATCGTGTCACCGCGCTGATCTTTCTCGGTCAGGGTGTAGCGATGGGAATGCTGTTGTGTACAAACGGGACTGGACCATTGGCAACGGCGCTACTGGCGGGGTTCGTCGTGCTGTTCGGCCTTGGTTTTGGGCTGGAGGCGCTGCTGCGCGGTGTGTTGGTGCCCGAATACTACGGACCGGCGAACTATCCTCGGATCAACGGCGTGCTCGGCGCATTCGTGGTGGGCGCGCGTGCGGCAGGACCACTGCTGGCGGGAATCGCAGGCACCGCATTCGGCGGCTATGAATGGGTATTCGTCGCCGCGGCGCTGCTGTGCAGCGGTAGCGCGGTAGCGCTCGTGCTGGCGCATCGCGCCCGTCAGGCTGAAATTTCGAAGTCGGTGCCGGCGTAGCGTTTTCGCTGCTGCTGCCTATGCGCCCGCGATCCCGTTGATCAAGCGGTCGCATACCGCATCCATCTCCCTACGAGCCTGTTCGCGATCGCTGGCACGTGACATGAACAGCGCCGCCTCGTCGAGCGCCCCCAGCAGCACATGCGCGGTCGGGCGCACCGGCTGCTCGGGAATCACGCCCTGCGCGATCGCGTGCGAGAGCATGCCCTCGATGACGCCGAGCCCGTATTTCATCCCGACGGCACGCCACTTGTCCCAGCCAAGTACCGCCGGTGCGTCGATGAGGACGATCTGTTGCACGTCAGGTGCTGCGCAGCGGTCGAGGAACCGCCGAGCCCCGACCCGCATCGCCTCCAGTGGATCCAGGGGTTGGTCGTCTGCGATCTGCTGTGCGACATCGGCGACCAGCTCACGTTCGACCTCTTCATACACGGCCGCGAACAGGCCCGCCTTGTCGTCGAACTGGTGATAGAGAGCCCCTCGGGTCACCCCGGCCGCCGCAACGATCGCCTGTGTAGAGACTTCGGCAAAGCCTTTGTCAGCGAACAACTTTCGCGCAGCATCCATCAGCTGCGCCCGAGTGGCAGCAGTCCGCTGGGCCTGGGTGCGCCGTGGTGGCGGGACGCCGGCCATCTCCTCATTGACTTTCATACAGTCTGCACGTAACTTCCATACTAGGTGTTTGTAAGTCTGATCGGAAGGATAGCGAAGATGCCGCAGATTGCGCTGGAGCAGGCCACCATCGATTACCGCGTGTTGGGCCCGGAGGACTCGCCGCATCCGCCAGTGGTGTTCGTGCACGGCATCCTCGTCGACAGCCGGCTGTGGGACCGTGTCGCAGAAACATTGGCGCGGCGGGGATTCCGTTGCTACCTGCCCAACTGGCCCTTGGGCTCACACACGATTCCAGTCAACGAGCATGCCGAGCTGTCGCCGCGCGCGGTCGCGACGATGGTCCGCGACTTCATCGTCGAACTCGGACTTGCCGACGTGACTCTGGTCGGTAACGACACGGGCGGCGGTCTGTGCCAGTTCATCGCCGACGCCTACCCGGATGTTGTCGGACGGCTCGTGTTGACCAACTGCGACGCGTTCGACAAGTTCCCACCGTTTCCGTTCAACCTTGTCTTCGCGCTCCTGCGTGGGCCGATCTCAATCAAGGTGCTCTTCGAGCAGATGCGGCTGAAGGCGCTGCGACACTCTCCGCTGGGGTTCGGGCTGCTGGCTCATCCAGATCCGCAGCTGACGGCTTCGTGGCTCGAGCCCGGCCGCACCGATGTTCGTATCCGCCGCGACCTCGCCCGGCTGCTGAGAAACGTGGCCAAGACCGATCTGACAGAGGTGTCGACGCGCCTCCCGCGCTTCACCAAACCCGTCACCATCGTCTGGGGTCAGCGCGATCGCGCATTCACGCCTGCGCTGGGCCGTCGGCTGGCGGCGTTGTTCCCCAACTCCACGCTGATCGAGGTACCAGGCGCCAGAACCTTTGTGTCGCTCGACAATCCAAACGCTGTGATCGACGCAGTGGCAACGGTAAGCGCAGCCAACCGGCCCTAACTCTTGGTGAGGGTGAACTGGCAGACGTCGGTGTATCCCTCGCGGAAGAGCTCAGCGCAGCCGGTCAGGTACTTCATGTACCGGTCGTAGACCTCTTGGGACTGGATCGCGATGGCCTCGTCCTTGCGGGCCTCGAGCGCCTCGGCCCAGATGTCCAAGGTTTTGGCGTAATGCAGGCGCAGCCGCTGGGCGCGCTTGAGCTGGAAACCCGCCTCGGCGGCGTGGCCCTCGAGCTGGGAGGGCTTCGGCAGGTCACCGCCGGGGAAGATCTCGTCCATGATGAACTTCGAGAATCGGACGATCCGCATGGTCAGCTTCAGGCCCTGGGCCACGAACTCCTCGTCTTCGGGCTTGATGATGGTGTGCACCATCATGACCCCGTCGGCGGGTAGCACGGCGTAGGCCTTCTTGAAGAAGTCGTCGTAGCGGTCGCGGCCGAAGTGCTCGAAGGCCCCGATCGAGACGATGCGGTCAACCGGTTCGTCGAACTGCTCCCACCCCTGCAGCAACACCCGTTTGGTGCGCGTGCTGGGCGATGCGGCGAACACCTTTTCGACATGCGCCTTCTGGTTCTCGCTCAACGTGAGGCCGATGACGTTCACGTCGTACTTCTCCAGAGCACGGTTGAGCGTCGCGCCCCAGCCGCAGCCGATGTCCAGCAGTGTCATGCCCGGCTCCAGGCCGAGCTTGCCGAGTGAAAGGTCGATCTTCGCGATCTGGGCCTCTTCAAGCGTCATATCGTCGCGTTCGAAGTAGGCGCAGCTGTAAGTCTGTGTCGGGTCCAGGAAGAGCCGGAAGAACTCGTCGGACAGGTCGTAGTGCGCCTGCACCTCTTCGAAGTGCGGTTTCAAGTTCTGAGTGTCGCTCGTGATTTCTGGCAAGTCTGCAGCCTCTGACATCTTTTTTGGTCTGGTCTTAAGCTCCGCGGTTCGCGAGCATCCCCCGTCGTGTGGGCAGTTTACGCACATTACATGTGCGCAGACTGCGATGCCCCGTCCACCAGAGATGATTCGCGGGTCGGCCCGCGGATACCCCCGCACGTCGCCCGCGCAAACTCGTTATTCGGGTTGGTACGCGCGTCTCAGTCGCCAATCCGTCCGAGGGCTACCCGTCAGCGACGCGCGATCGGCAGCGTCATAGTTGACAACGTCAAGCAATTACTTGACCATGTCAACTATGACGACCGTCGTCGACGACGTGCGCGGATTCAACCGCTTCTACACTCGCGTCCTCGGCCTGCTCCGGCCAGACCTCGCAGGGTCGGCGTTCGGGCTGACCGAGGCGAGGGTGCTGTTCGAGCTGGCGCGTGGCGATGAAGTCGCGGTAGCCGATCTGCGTCGCGAACTCGACCTCGACGCGGGCTATCTCAGCCGCATCCTGTCGGGCTTCACCGCGGCCGGGCTGGTCGTGCGCGAGCAGTCCACCTCCGACGGCCGACGACAGGTCGTCCGGCTGACCTCCGACGGCCGGCAGGCGTTTGAGGACCTCGACCGGTTGCAAGCCGGTGCGATCGACGCCTTGGTTGAGCCGCTTAATGAGGCGCAGCGCTCGCAGCTTGTCGCCGCCATGGGCCAGATCCGGCGCGTTCTGGACGGCCAGGAGCGTCCGGCAGGCCAGGTGCTGCGTGCGCCCGAGCCAGGCGACCTCGGTTGGGTTGTCGAGCGCCACGGCGCCCGCTACGCCGCCGAGTACGGCTGGGATGCGACGTTCGAAGCACTCGTCGCGCGCATCGTCGCCGACTTCGCCCAGCGCCACGACAGCAAGCGTGAGGCGGCGTGGATCGCCGAGCTGGATGGTGAGCGGGCCGGGTGCGTGTTCTGCACCGCCGCCGAGACCGCGGGCACGGCGCAGCTGCGCCTGCTGCTCGTGGAGCCCTCAGCGCGTGGCCGCGGTGTCGGGACCCGGCTCGTCGACGAGTGCCTGCGGTTCGCCCGCCGAGCCGGCTACTCGCGAATCACCTTGTGGACCAACGATGTCCTTGTCGACGCACGCCGAATCTACGAGCACGCCGGCTTCCGGCTCGATCGCCGCGAGCCGCATACCAGCTTCGGGCACGATCTCGTCGGCGAGTACTGGTCGCGAGACCTCTAGGGCGCAGGCGCCGCCCCCAGCACGCGCTGGATGTCGGGCTTCATGGCCTGCAGCTGACCGCCCCAGTAGCCCCAGCTGTGCGTGCCGTTGGGCGGGAAGTTAAACACACCGTTGCTGCCTCCTGCGGCCTGGTAAGTGGCCTGAAATTCCCTGTTCGTGCGCATTGTCAGGCCTTCCAGGAACTGCGCCGGGATCTGCGCGTTGCCAAGGCCGGCATCCAGATCGGTGGGGTTGCCGTTGCCGCTGTACACCCAGATGCGGGTGCCGTTGGCGGCCAGGCGCCCGACTTGTAGCGTCGGGTCGTTGCGCTGCCAGGCGCCTCCGCCGTAAGGGCCCCACATGTCGAGCGCGTTGAAACCGCCCGAGTCGGCCATCGCGATGCCGACCAGGACCGGCCACAGCCCGGCCGACAGATTGAGGAAGCCGGACAGCGACCCGGCATAGGCGAACTGTCCAGGGTGGTTAGCGGCCAGAATCAGCGCCGAACTACCCGACATCGACACACCGACCACGGCGTTGCCGCTCGGGCTGATGCCCTTGTTCGCCGACAGCCAGGCCGGCAGCTCCGACGTGAGGAACGTCTCCCACTTGTAGGTCTGGGTCTGGCCGTTGCCGACCGCGGGCCGATACCAGTCGGTGTAGAAGCTGGACATGCCGCCGACCGGCATGACGACCGACACTCCGGACCCGTCGAACCAGCCGAACGCGCCGGTCTCGATGTCCCAGCCGTTGCGGTCGTCGCGTGCCCGTAAACCGTCGAGCAGGTAGACGGCCTTGGGGCCGCCGCCCTGGAACTGGACCGTGATGTCGCGGCCCATCGACGGCGACGGAACCCTGAGAACTTCGACCGCCGCCCCTGCCGTCGCTGTACCGCCGAAGACCCCGACAAATCCCGGCAGCAGTGCCGCCGTGAACGCAGCCGCCGAGAGTCGGCGGATCCATTTCATTCGTGCCTGGTGAATCACGTTCGTCGCCCTTCGTCCTGGCCGTGCATATACCGGGTTAATCGCAGGCGGCGAACGGTCGGTTACACCTTGGCGATGGCCACAACAAGAGGAGAATCGGGGACAACCAGAGGGACCCAAGGGAAGGAATCGACGATGAAAGCCAAAGTGGGCGATTTCCTTGAAGTCAAGGGAACGACTGTCGAACAACATGATCAGCGGGGGCTGATCACCGAGGTGCGCTCGGCCGATGGCTCCCCTCCCTACGTGGTGCGGTGGCTGCACTCAGACCACGTCGCAACGGTGTACCCGGGTCCCGACGCGGTTGTCGTCACCGCCGCCGAGCAAGAGGCGGCCGACGCGCGGGCCCGGTCTCGGTAGCCGAGACCGTCATGACCAAACCTGAGCGCCGAGTGTTCGGCGACGACGCTCCCGAAGCTGACGTGGCGGAACAACTCATGCCGATCGATGTCGACGACCCAGACACCTGGCGCGATGCAGCACGGGTCGCGACCGTTCGGGATTGGGACGCGAATGAGGCCGATCTGATCGAACAAGCCATCGAGGTTCCTGACGACGGTTCCGAATTCGACCGCTGACCCTCTCGCTGGTTCTCCATCCGGTTCGCGGCTGTAGTAAGCAGGATGGCATGAACTTGCGAGAGGCTCGAGAAACCATCGACACGCTTGCGCCGGACTCCGATGCGTCGCGGGTGTACGGCGAACCCTACGAAACCGCCGATGGTGCAACGGTGATTCCGGTCGCCAAGGTGCGCGGCGACCGGGCGAAGCCGGTCGGCGTCTTCGTGATCAAGGACGGCAGGGCGATATGGCAACCCGCCGTCGACGCCGAGCGGATCGCGATGATGGGGATACTCGTAGGGCTCGTATCGGCCACCCTCGCCGGTATCGCTATGGTTCGTCGTCCGCCGTGGCCCGATCTGCACGGCGATATTTCACAGCGCTTGTCCGCCAGACTGCGGTAACCGCCGCCACTGTGGCGAGCACTGCGAGCGCGGCCATCCAGGGCCAGGCGCCTTGCCTGTGAACCCAGCCCGCGATCGCACCCTGCAATCGTCCGGCCGCCGCGATCACCGGGTCCTCGGGATCTGTGTTGCCGCTGAAAAGGCGCACTTCGTAAAGGCCGTAGTAGGCGACGTAGAGGCCGACCACCACGAGCAAGAGACCGCTGATTCGGTTGAGGTACGGCATGATTCGGCGCAACCGCTCTGCCGCCGCCGCATTGGACAACGCCGCGGCGACCGCCAGTACGCCGACCACCAGCGTGAAGCCCGCGGCGTAGGCGAGGTAGACGGACAACCCGGCAAGAACCGAATCTCCGCGAAGGCTCGCACCGGTGACGGCCAGGAAAGGCGCGATGGTGCACGACAGCGACGCGACGGCGTAACTCAGCCCGTAGCCGACCATCGAGCCCAGCCGTGCGGTCGGCGCCCAGCGCGCGCTGCCGGCCATCCGCTTCGACGTCAGCATGGTCAGCTCTCGTCCGAGCAGTAACCAAATGCCAAGGCCGACAAGGACTACGCCGATCAGCACGGTGAGGTACGGCAGGTAGCGTTGCACCGTCGACGCGGCCGACACCGTCAGCAGGCCGAAGGCGCCGAAGACTGCCACGAATCCGACCGCCATCGCCGCGGTAGCCGCCACCGCACGACTCAGCGCGGCCAACGCGCCGGTCCCGTCTCCGCGAACTACCAGCGCGAGGTAGGCGGGCAGCATCGCGAAGCCGCACGGGTTCAGCGCCGCGACCATCCCAGCGCCGAAGGCCAAGCCGATCAGGTCCCGGTCCACGGCACGGCGGCCTAGGCGGCCAGGGCCGCTACCCGGTCGGCAAGCTCCTGTTGAGGCATTGCCGCGGTCGGATTGTTCACGAACGTCGACGATCCGTCGGCCCGGTAGAACACATAGGCCGGCTGCCACGGAACGTTGTAGCGCGCCCAGATCGAGCCGTCAGCGTCGTTGAGGTTCGTGAAGTTGAGGCTGTACTTCGACACAAAACCCTGCATGTCCGCGATTTCGGAGCGGGCCGCGATGCCAATGAAGGTCACCTCGGGGTTGGCGGCAGCCACCTGGCTGACGCTGGGTGCTTCGGCGTTGCAGAACGGGCACCACGGGGTCCAGAACCACAACACAGCCGGCTTGCCGACCAGGCTGGAACCATCGAAGGGTGCGCCCGAGAGCGTCGTCCCGGTGAACTTCAGCCGATCGTCAGCCATCGCCGAGGGCGGACTCACTAGCGCCAGCGCGAGGACAGCGACTGCCACGCTGAGCACGATCGACCTGACTGTGCGCAGGAACCGAATACTCATCCCCATCTCCTCCCCATCAAGCTGCACCGGGTGATTGGCCGGGGCTGCACACTTGTAAACACGGTCGCAGGACCGCCACGGTTCACGACGGTGAAAGGGGCGTCGATGTCGCTGGACACCAGGTTGGCGAACGCGTTCGGGTTGAGGGGCGAAGACGCTTGGCGGCGGCACGCCAACCCATGGAGCGTGTACACCCGCATTCCGATTCCGCTGCTGCTGGTCGTCGCGATCTGGAGCCGGGCCTTGATCGGATGGTGGGCGTTGGTTCCGGTCGGGCTGGTCCTCGCATGGACACTGATGAACCCGCGCGTGTTTCCCGCTCCTTCATCGCTAGAGCGTTGGGCATCGCGTTCCGTGCTGGGCGAAACCGTCTGGGCCCGGCGCAAGGACGCACCGGTGCCGGCGCGCCACCGGGTCGCGCCCG
This sequence comes from Mycobacterium sp., assembly GCF_035697385.1. Lineage (GTDB taxonomy): Bacteria > Actinomycetota > Actinomycetes > Mycobacteriales > Mycobacteriaceae > Mycobacterium. The sequence goes on from NZ_DASSCY010000243.1 coordinate 21,113, forward strand.
TTGTGCTCAGTGTCGTCAGCGCGCTCGGTCTGCCCTTCCTGGTTTGGGGGCTGATCGTTCTCGATCCGTGGATCACCGCGTTTGGATTGGCCGTTCAGATGGCAGGCAAGCTGTGGTTTCTCGACCGGATGGCGCTGCTGTACGACGACGTCAGTTCTGGCGCGGCAGGAGCTCGGCCACGAAACGATTGACGAAGTCCTCCATATTCTGCGCTCCGGTGGGACGGATGACGAACTTGGTCAGACCCGCCGAGAGGTCCGGCCTGCGGCGTTTGATCGCGGCAGGCAAATAACTCGGCAGCTCACCGGTACCGACGGCGAGGTTGATGCCGAAATGGTCGGGCTCGATCTCGCGGCCCGCCTCGGTGGCGGCGTGCTGGATCTGCTCGCGGCCGTGACGGGCTTCGTCAGGCGTGAGAAAGCTGCCTAGCCATCCGTCGCCGAGTTGGCCGATTCGGCGGAACGCCGCGGGCACGGACCCACCGAGCCAGATATCGAGCGGCTTCGCCGTGCGCAATGCGGTCACCGGCGCCACTCCCTCGGCACTGATCGCGAAGTACTTGCCCGAGACGCTCACGTCCCCTTGGCCCAGAACGGATTTCAGCACCATCAGCGATTCGTCGAAGACCTCGGCGCGCTCACCATCGGGCACCACGAAAAGCTCCCGCTCCTCCGGAATCGCCGAGCGCAGACCGAACACCGGCAGCACCCTGCCCGGAGCAAGGCCTGCCAGCGACGCCAGCTGCTTGGCGAAGCACCGCATGGCGGCCGGGAAGAACCGCAACAGATGTGCCGACTTTCAGGTTGGCGGTTCGGGCAAGCGCATGAGCCATGCCGATGAAGGGATCGACCGCCATCGAATACACGAGTTCGGAAAACCACAGCGAATCAACGCCGGTCGCTTCGAGGTGGTCGACGATATCCGACAGCTGTTCGGGGCCGGTGTCGGCGCCCAGTCCCACGCCGAAGCGAATCTTCACACGCGCTTCCCTGGCCCGCGGTCAATGCTACGGAAACCGGCGCGAAAGCCCTTGTGTACAGGTGACGGACCGTTCAAAGTGAAAACATGACCCGACTGTGGATCCAGGGGTGCTTGGTCCAGCGGATCATGTTCCGTGACGGCCTGGTACTGAACCTGGACGACTACAACGAACTCGTCGTTTCCACGCCGTTTCACTTCAGATTGCCGGCCGTCGGAACGGATGACGAAGAGGTCGTGCTCATCGACCCGAAACACGCAAGGGACGCGGAGCGGGCGTTGTTCGACTTCTCGGGCTCAACCTGTACCCACGCGGGATGGGATGAGGATGGCAGCCTGCACCTGCGATTCTCCGACGGTCACGAGATACACGCGCACAGCGACCAGAGCCACACGGCTTGGGAGCTGTACGGCAAGCACCACGGCTATGCGGCGTGCCTGCCGCGCGGCCAGGTCCGTGTGGTGCGCCATGACTTGCCGGAGGACGAGTCAGCCGAGCCCTGACGAAGCTGGCACCCTTGGGAATAGTCTGGCAGCGATGAGTACCCGGGCGATCGCCGTTGCGTTGACAATGCTGCTGACGGTTTCGGCCTGTTCGGGCCAGTCCGGCACACAGCAATCGGCACCGACGACGACGGCGACCTCGTCGAGCGCCGCCGAGCAACCGATGAGCGACGCGGTCGCAGAGCGACTCGACGCCGCCATCAATCAGGCCATGGCGGCAGTTAACGTTCCTGGCGCGATCGTCGGTGTCTGGGGCCCCGACGGCAGCTACGTCCGCGCTTTCGGCGTGGCCGACAAGGCAACTCGCGCGCCGATGAAGACGGACTTCTATCACCGAATCGGCAGCCAGACAAAGACTTTCACTGCCACCGGCATACTGCAACTGGTTGACCAGGGCAAGGTCGGCCTCGACGATCCCATCGCCAAATACATCGATGGAGTGCCCCAGGGCGACAAGATCACGCTTCGCCAACTGCTGCGGATGCAGAGCGGATTGTTCAACTATTCCGAGTCACCGGCGTTCCAGCAGGCGATGTTCGCCGACCCGCGTACCCCGTTCTCCCCGCAGGAGCTGCTTGACTTCGCATTCGCCCAGCCGAACGTATTCCCGCCGGGCGACGGCTTCCTGTACTGCAACACCAACTACATTCTGCTGGGTTTGGTGGTGGAAAAGGTCGGCGGGCAACCGTTGCACGACTACGTCCGCGACCACATCCTCACGCCATTGGGCATGAGCCACACTAGTTTTCCGACGACGAACGCCTTCCCCGAGCCGCATGCGCAGGGATACACCGTGCAGACCGCCGACGGCAAGGAAGCTACCGCCACCGACTGGGACCCATCCTGGGGATGGGCGGCAGGCGCGATGATCTCCACCCTCGATGACATGCGCATCTGGGCGCCTGCGCTGGCGACCGGCAAGCTGCTCACACCGGGATTGCAAACGCAGCGGCTGCAGACCGTCGGCGCGCCCGGCCTGCCTCCGCAAGACGGCTACGGGCTCGGGATCTTCAATCTGGGCGGCTGGATTGGCCACAATGGCAGCCTGCCGGGATATCAGACCGTGTCGGTGTACCTACCCCAGAAGCAGACCGCGATGGTGATTTTCACCAACACCGACATCGAACATCAAGGCGGCGAGCCGAGTACGACGCTGGCGACTGCCATCACCAAAGAACTGACGCCGGAACACATTTACACGCTCAGCCCGGAAGTCCAGGCGCCCGACGTCACGCCGTCGCCGGCGCCGACAACGAAGCCACGATGACACCCGAGGAGAATGACCGAAATTGCTTGGTAGAGAAGGGCGGCCCTAGTCATGGACGGTTCAGTAACGGTGTCGATGGCGGCACCCGCAGACCAGATCTGGAACCTCATCGCCGACGTTCGCAACACCGGCAAGTTCTCACCGGAAGTGATGGAGGCCGAATGGCTTGACGGTGCCGACGGCCCCGCGCTGGGCGCGCGGTTCCGCGGGCACGTCAAACGCAACGAGATCGGGCCGGTGTACTGGACGACGTGCGAGGTCACCGCCTGCGAACCCGGACGCGAATTCGGCTTCGCGGTACTGCTTAACGACAAGCCCGTCAACAACTGGCACTACCGGCTGACGCCATCCGACGGCGGCACCGACGTCACCGAGTCGTTCCGCACCGATGACTCATTTGCGATGCAGCTGTTCTCGGTGCTGGGCGGCCAGCTTCGACGACGGCGAAATATCCGGGACATGCGCAAGACACTCGAACGGATCAAGGCCGTCGTCGAGGCCGACGAACCCTCAGGTTCCTGAGTACGTCAGGCCACGCCGATCCCGAAGATCGGGATCCACAGGCCGAACAACCAGATGCCCCACTGGCCGAAGCCGTCGTCCCACACCGGGTTGACGTCGTAACCCCAGTAGTTGAACGGCCGCGGTGGCCCTCCGGTCCACTGATAAGCCGGCGGCGGGCCCCAGCCCCACGGCGGCGGGCCGTTGTTGTCGTCCCACCAATCGTGTCGGTTGCCGGCCCACCACGGACCCTTGTCAAAATCGCCGCGATTCCAGTCAGGGCCGTTGCCGCGGCCGTTTCCGTTTTCGCACCACGGCTTGCACCAATTGTCGTTCCCGTTCCCGTTCCCGGGCTTCAACGGCGCAGGCGCAGACGGCCCGGCCGACGCCACAGCGCCGCCTGGACCGAAGGCCCCGAAACCGAGCGCACCGACAATCATGGCGCCGGACACAAACTTCGCCAGCCTCATTGACTAACTCCTACCTTGCGACCCCGACATCAAATCCGACGCGGCATCGTCACTAATCATTCCCTAGATCCCCGCATGGGTAATCGACGAAGCCGCGAATGCTGTTACGAAACGTATACCGTTGGTACGCAAAGCGATAGCGGGCAAACACTACCCGTGCTGGAAGGCGTTTTGCGCTCGCTACAGGGTGCGCAGGCGACGCACCCGATCATTGATTGCTCGTTGCGAGACGTCAGCTCCGCTGGCCAACCCCTCGAATGCATGCGGGCAGCCGGGGTGCAGGTGCAGTTCGGTCGGCACTCCGGCATCGGCGAGGCGTCGCGCGTAGGCGATGTCCTCGTCGCGGAAAATGTCGAGGTCGCCGGTGTCGATGTAGGTCGGCGGCAGGCCCGCGAGGTCATCCGCTCGCGCCGGAGCCGCATATTGCGATACCCGGTCGGTTCCGGCGCTCTCACCCAAAAGCGCGCCCCAACCTGTGATGTTGTCGTCGTAGGTCCAGGTCAAGAACGGCAGCAGCTGTGGATCAGGGATCGTCGTGCGGTCGTCGAGCATCGGGTAGATCAGCAGCTGCTGGGCGACAACGGGTCCCCCGCGGTCGCGCGCCATCAGGCACACGCCGGCCGCCAGACCGCCTCCCGCACTGTCGCCCATCACCGCCAGCCGGCTCGGATCCAACCCGAGCGCAGCGGCGTTCCCGGCCAGCCACTGCAGCGCGGCGTAGCAGTCCTCCACGGGCGTGGGATGCGGG
>NZ_DASSCY010000244.1:0-24261 GCF_035697385.1 Mycobacterium sp.
ATCCCCGCAGGCTTCCTTGACGGCACCCATGAGCGTCTGCGCAGCTTGCGCGACGCGCTGACCAATGCCTTCCAGCCCGAAGGCACGCAGGGTGACGGTGTTGCCGTCGCGTTGCACCTCGACGTCCTCAAAGAGCCCGACCGTGTACTGCTCGTCGTCGGTAACGCGCCAGCGGACGGTGATGTCGCGCAGCCGCGCCAGCTCGCGGGCGGCTATCTCCTCCTCGGACAGCCTGATGCCGTGCTTGCGCACGTACGTCGCGAAAGTCGCGAACTCCGGCGACCCGGGGTCACCGCCGGTCCGCTCCCGCAGTCGACCTATCAGCTCCTGGCAGACCTCAGCCTCACTGTCGCCGTCGGCCTCCAGGTCGAAAGCCGGCCAGCGGCCGATAGTGACACCGTCGGACTGCTCGATCTGCACGCCCTCGAGCAGCTTCACGACGTAAGTGCCGTCGCCGTCCAGCTTGACGGTGAACTCATGACCGCGCTCCATGGGCCCCTCCCGGTAACTTTCTTCGGCTGCCCGCTACCGCAACCAGATCCTCCTCGCAATCGCACACCCTGGCGTGCAGTTTGACCACGAACATCACATCATCGCTAACTTGCGCTACTACTTATAGCACCAGTCGTTCATGCCGAACAGCCTTGGAAAGGGCTGCGGGACTGGCGAACTGCTGTCGTCGCGGTGGCCGCCGACCACGAAATCCCCACCACGGCGGTAACCTGACGCCCATGCCCCAACCGTCTATCGTGACCATCCCGCGCGAACGTGCCGGTCTGCAGCCTGACGACCGGCAAGCAGAGTTCACCCGGTTGGACGCCTAGGCCGCCGATCGAAGCCGATTCGCCATGTGGATCACCGTCCTGGTGATGGCCGTCGCAGCGAGCCTGGAACCGTTTCGAATCGGGATGACGGTCCTGATGCTCAACAGGCCCAGACCGATCCTGCAACTGCTCGCGTTTCTGAGCGGTGGGTTCGCGATGGGAACAGCCGTGGGCCTGGTCGTGCTGATGGTGTTTCGGCCCCAACTACCAGGGTCTGCGCACTTCACCTTGCCCAAGGTGCAGATCATGATGGGCGTGATGGCCCTGCTGGTCGCCGCAGTGTTGGCCACGAAAGTCTTGTCGGGCCGGTTCGAGCGCCACTACGCGGCCGGGCGGGCACGCCAGTTGCTGAAGGGGCGGTCGCTTTGGGTAGCGGGCACCGCCGGCCTGGGAATTGCGCTGCCGTCTGTCGACTACCTGGCGGTGCTCGCCGTCATCCTGGCCTCTGGCGCCGCACCCGCGGCACAAATGGGCGCGCTGCTGATGTTCAACGTCGTGGCCTTCGCACTCGTGGAGTTCCCACTCGTTGCCTACCTGATAGCGCCGAACACGACGCGCGCGTGGATGGCCGCGCTACACGGCTGGCTCCGGTCGTGTAGTCCCCGCGCGGTTGCTGCACTACTGGCCGGGTTGGGCTGCGCGCTGCTCGTGGTCGGGTTTACAGGTCTCTGACGAAGTTGACAACGGCCGGTCGGGACTGATCGCCGGCTCGGGCTTTGCAGCCGTCTTTGTCATGGCTGCTGATGATTCATCACATACTGCAAGCCGGAGAGGAGCTGCGACACCGGATCGCCGGCTCCGCCGAATGCGGCCTGCGTGGCCGGCGCCGTGACGGCCGCGGGGTCATAGCCATTCACCGGGTCCACCGTGATCGGAGCGGTCAGCGGATCGTCGTTTCGCGAATATCCGGCATCCACGAAGGGCTTCAGGACCGCGTCGAGCTCCATCAGCGTCTCTTTCGGCACGCCGAGATATTTGAAGGGCAGGACCAAGGGAAGATGCTGTTCGGGAATCATGTACGTCGTCGTCTTCGCGCCCCTGGAGTTGACGGTCGTCCTGATGTTCTGCGGTGGCACCATGCTCGGCTCGGTGAACGCGACGGCGGTGTGACCGGTGGCGAGGCCGACGATCGCATTGGCGACCGAGATCCAGTTGTCCGGCCGGTCCGGCCAGTCGGCGATGCTGTCGTATGCGGACACGAATTGGTAGGTGTCGTACTGGCTCTCCACCGGCGGTGGTATCCGGTAGTCGAGCGACGGAACGACGCTGCCGACGGGAAAGTTCTGGGTCAGGAAGCTCTCACCGAAGGCGTGACGTGCCAACGGATCGCCGTACATGGCGAAGCTCAACTGATCCGGCGGCGGGGCGGCGGGGTCATACGCAAGCTTCGCCTGCACGTCGTTGAGCACCATCGCACCCTCGGACAGGCCGATCGCGGTACCTTGGCCACCCTCACGGATCGCGTTGATGACGTTGGGCGATCCGACGTCGACCGACTCGCCGACGCTGGGGCCGTCAATGCCCAGACCCGGAAAGGAGTCATCGAGCCGACCGATGCCAGGGAACAGACGCTCCAGCGTGTGTCCCTGAACTTGCCCTGCCGGGTAGTCGACGATCTGGCGGTCCAGCCCGGGGAACCAGTCCGCGCCCGTTCGCTTGATGTATTCGTCGTAGGGAATGCCGAGAACGTGGGCGCCGCCCAATGCGTATGCCCGACCCGGCGTTCCCAGCGGGGGCGGGCCGCCGCTCGGAGTGCCCGGGGGCGGCGGGACCGGTGTATCGTCCGCAGTCGCGATCCCGAAGCCGAAACAGCCTGTCGCACCTACGGTTACCAGCGCAGTGACGGATGCGAACAGTCTCTGCATTTCCCGCTACCGCCCCTCGACTACGCGTCTGTCTAAGAACCCGACCCTACTATGCATACCCGGCCGCATCAGGCGTCCAACCGGGTGAATTGGTCCTGCCGGTACTGCTCGACGCAGGCGGCGCGACGGATCTTGCCGCTCGTCGTCGTCGGAATCGACCCGGGAGGTACCAGAACGAGATCCCCCACATTTAGGCCGTGCGCATTGGATATCGCGGAGGTGACGTCGCTCTTGACCTCAGTGAGCCAGCGCAACGCGTCCATTTTGAGATCAGTACGCTTCTTGAGCTCGATGACAGTGACCAGATTCTCAGTGCTGCGCACCGGAACCGATATCGCCGCGACCCGGCCGCGGGTGATCTCTTTGACCGTCGCCTCGATGTCCTCGGGATGGTGATTGCGCCCGCGAATGATCAGCAGATCCTTGATGCGGCCGACTACGAACAACTCGTCCTCGGAGATGAAGCCCAGATCGCCGGTTCGCAGCCACGGCCCCTCGGGCGTGCCTGGCGAAGGGTCGACAAGCGTCGCTCCGAAGCACTCCTGCTCCTCCGGTGGCCTACTCCAATAGCCGGTCGAGACGTTGTCTCCATGCACCCAGATCTCGCCGACCACGTCCTGCACGCATTCCCGGTTCGTGTCGACGTCGACGATCCGCACCACGGGTGACTGCGGCAGTTTGTAGCTCACCAGGGCAGAGCCGGCTCCGGCCGAACACCGCTGAGCGCGGCCCTCGGACAACTCGTCGACATCGAAACGGACAGCCTCCGACGATTCACTCCACGTGCCACTTGCCACGAAGACCGTTGCCTCCGCCAGGCCGTATGACGGACGCAGCATGTGGTCCCGGAAATCGAAGTGCGCAAACCGATCTACGAAGCGTTCCAAAGTCGCCGGATCAACACGCTCGGCGCCGTTGATGATGCCCCGCACCCCACCGAGATCGAGCCCGGCGAGGTCACTGTCACTGGTTTTGCGGGCGGCCAGTTCGAACGCGAAGTTGGGAGCCCCTGAAAAAGCGCGGGGATTCTCAGCCAGCGCTCGCATCCACCTGGACGGCCTTTCCAAGAACGCAACTGGGCTCGTCAGCTCAGCGTGAAAGCCGCCCAGGATGGGTGCGCAGACGCCCAGCACCAAACCCATGTCGTGGTAGAAGGGCAACCACGACACGATCGTGAGATCGGTTGCGGATTTGACATGAGCGCCCGCAAACAAGCTGCGCATCAGCTGCTCGAAATTCACCTGGAGGTTGCGGTGCGAGATCATGACCCCGGTTGGCAGCCGGGTCGAACCCGAGCTGTATTGCAGATACGCCGTGCTGGGAAAATCGATTGGCGAAAGACTGTGCCCGGCATCAACCATGGGGGCATCCAGATTCATCGAATCGATCTCGATGATCTTTGGCGCGGTGTCCATACGTGACTGGTCGACGTAATCGCCGACATCTGCCGCGACCGCGGACGTCGTGAGAACCACCGATGGCTTCGTATCGGCAAAGACCGCACCTACCCGGTCATGATTCGAGCCGCGATGCGGCAACGGGAGCGGAACCGCGACGAGCCCAGCTTGCATGGATCCCAGGAAAGCGAGGATGTAATCCAGGCCCTGCGGGGCCAGGATCACTGCTCTGTCACCGACCGACCCATGACGGCTGAGCTCACGTGCGACATTCATCGTTCGTCGTGATAGTTGCGACCACGTGAGACTCTCGGGCACGCCCGCCGGGTCGTGGAGGTAGTCGGTGAACGTGAATGCCACGTCGCCGGGGCGCAGGCTGGCACGTCCGTGCAGCATCGAGAGAATTGATGACTGGGGCTTCAGTGTTGTCGGCGTCACTGTACGTCCGTAATATTTTGTCGAATCCGTCGGCTCGGAGTCGTTGTCTTTTCTGATCACTTCGCTCCGTTTCGTAGTTTCACATAGATCACCTGCGCGCGCTCACCGAGCCACTTCGGCTGGTGAACGCGACACTGACTGCCCCGCGCCCACTCGTGACGGCCACCAGTTCGCCCGCCCGACCAGCGCGGCGATGGCGGGCACCGTGATGGTGCGTACGACGAAGGTATCCAGCAGGATCCCCACACCGATCACGAAACCGCCCTGGATCACAATGCCGATGCTGGAGAACAGGAGACCGCCCATCGAGGCGGCGAAGATGAGACCCGCCGCGGTGATCACACCGCCCGTCGAACTCAGGGTACGAATAATGCCGTAACGGATGCTGTGCGGAGACTCGTCGCGCATTCGCGACACGAAGAGCATGTTGTAGTCGGCGCCGACCGCGACCAGCACCACGAAGGCCAACGGGGGCACACTCCAATGCAATTGCTGGCCGAGGATGAACTGGAACGTCAGCACGCCGATGCCGATTGCCGCGAAGTACGAAAGCACCACCGAACCGACGAGATAAAGGGGTGCGACGATCGACCGCAGCAGCACCATCAAGGTCAACAGGACGATGATGAGGGTCACCGCGATGATGAATCGGATGTCCCGCTCGTAATAGTCGCGCGTGTCCCGCAGCGCGGCGGGGAACCCGCCCATCGAAATTGAGGCGTCGGCAAGCGTGGTGTTGGGCTGGGCGCCCCTGGCGATGTCACTGAACGTATTGACCTGATCCATCGCCTCGGAGCTGAACGGGTTGAGCTTGGTTTGAACCAGGTACCGCACCGAGTGGCCGTCCGGCGAGATGAACGCCTCGGCGGCTTTCTGGAACTCGGCCGCGTTCAGTACTTCGGCCGGAATGTTGAACCCCGCCATTGACGAACCCGCCGCGTCGTGTCTCATCGTCAACAGAAAAGCCGATGCCTGATCGAGTCCGGCAGCCATCAGTTTGATCTGCTCGACCAGTTCCTCGACTCCGCCGGCCACTTGCCGGCTTCCGCCGGCCAGGCGGTCGGCGCCTTGCCGAAGCTCGGTCAGACCCGACTGGAGGCCACCGGGTCTGTCCAGACCCATGGCGGAGACCGCCTTCGTGAACTTGGCGAGCGCACCGTTCAGTTGATTCACCGTTGCGGTGAGGGTCTGCTGGTCCTCGACTCCCTGCAGTTGTCCGGCCAGCTTGTTGATCTCGTCGACGCTTCCGTCGTTTCGGGCGGCGACCAACCGCTCGAACTGGACGCGGGTGGCGCTGCACGAGGGGTTGGCGTCGCAGACCGCATTACCCTGGAGCGCCGTCAGAACAGGGCCTATCCACGCGAACATGTCCTTGACCGCCGCGAAGTTCACGCCCATCGAGTTGCCGAGCTTGTTGATGCTATCGACGAGCTTGGCGGCGGTTTCGACGTCCCTCACCAGCTTGTCGCCACCGTTTTGGGTTCTTATCGACGAGAACGCGTCGATAAGACTTTGGATGGTGGGCGCGATCGTGTTGACCTGTGCGCGCACGTCGCCGAGGCTGTCGGCCAGCGTGTTGGCCCCGGTTGCCAGTTGGTTGAGGTCGCCGGTGCGCTCACCGATCTGGGCGGAACCGGCGGCCAGCCTGTCACCGACGATGCCCGCCTGGAACGTGGCCCGGAATTCCGGCGGCACCTCTCCCAGGGGTCTGGTGATGCCGCTGACCAGAGAAACGTCCGGCAATTGGGCGATGCGCGAAGCCATCTGCTCCAAGTCCGCGAGGGCCTGCGGTGAGCGCAGGTCACGCGGTGACTGGACGAGGATGTACTGGGGAATGGACTGACTGATGGGGAAATGGCGTTCCAGCGCGGCATACCCAACAGAACTCGGCGCCGACGCCGCCACGGCCTTGCGATCGTCGTAGTTGAAGTGGGCAAAGGCTGCACAGCTGGCCAGGAGGATCAACACGAGCACACTGGCAACCAGATGCGGCATCGGCCGGCGCACGATGCGGATGCCGGAACGTCGCCAGAACCGAGCGGTCAGTTCGCGCCGTGGCTTGACCCAGCCGCGCTGCCCGGCGAGAACCAGAATTGCCGGCAGCAGAGTCACTCCGGCGAGGAACGCAACGCCAATGCCGATCGCCGCCGACACTCCGATAGTTCTGAACACTCCCATTTGAGCGAAGCTCATGGCGAGAAAGGTGATGCCAACCGTGATGGCAGATGCGGTAATGACTTTCCCGATCGAGATCATTGCCGCCTTGACCGCCCGATCGGAATCGGCACCCGACCGCACATGGTCGTGATAGCGGCTGATGAGAAATACCGCGTAATCCGTTCCGGCGCCGGCCAGGATCGCGCTCAGAAAAACGATGGATTGGTTCGAGACGCCCGAGCCGGTCAGTTGGGAGTAGCCGGCTACCACTCCCTGTGCGATCACCACCGACGACCCGATCGTCACCAACGGCAGCAGCATTGTGACCGCGCTGCGGTACACCAGCAGCAGCACGGCGAGGACCAGCACGGCGATCGCGATCTCGATGGGCAGGCGATCCTGTTCACCCGCGACGGTGAGGTCCGCGACGGTGGCCGCGGGACCGGTGACGTGCACAGTCAGCGGGCCGTCATCGCCGACATTGTGTTTGACGACATCGGCAACTCGGTTGAAGGACTCATAGGCCGACGGTGTGCCCAACTCACCCTTGAGGCTGACCGGCAATACCCAGGTCGTCTTATCCTCGCTCGTCAGGAACTGTCGCAGTTGTGGAGTGCTGACGAAATCCTGCACCGACACGACATCAGTGACGTCGTCGCGCAGCGCGTCCACGAGCTTGCGGTACGCAGTCTCGTCGGCGGGCTTGAGCCCGGTTTCGTTGATGAAAGCAATGACGAGAAGATTGTCCGAACCTGGTTCCTGAAACGCTTCGGCCATCTTTGTGGCGGTGACACTCGACGGTGCATCGGCGGGCAAGATGACGAGCGGATGCTTCTCGGCCATCTCGCCGAGGGAAGGGAACGCCAGCGGCAGGGCGACCGCCATCGCGACCCAAACCCCGATCACCGCCCAAGGCCACCGCACCACGAGATCGGCTAGCCGTCGCATATCGCCCTCACCCTCGCCCCGAAATTGCGCCGTCGCGGCATGGCCGCGGGATGGTCGGCCATCGAATTGCGCGCCGCTACGCGACGCGTCCCCATTGCCCGCTGTCAGCAACCCGTACGGACACCGACCTCATCGCCTCCATGTAGCGGGTAACTGATTTCCTGGCGACCGGGTTGTCGGGATGCATGATCGCCATGACCGTGCCCTCCCCGTAACGGAATATGTAAATCGTCAATTGATACGAGAACCGGCCGTCGGGATAAATTCCGATATTGTTCGCAAGGCCCATGTCGGCTGCGGCGAGGATGGCGTTGAGCGGAGCAGCGCCACCATGCAGGAAATTCGACACCGGAAAGTTCGGCTGTGGCCAGTTCAACCATGGCGCCAACTCCAACACGCGGTAATACGGCACTCTCGCCATGTCCAGGCCCGAATCGAAAGAAGCCTGCGCTGCCCATGCCGCATCGCTGAAAGACGTCGCCGCTATCGGGACGGTGATCGGGATCAATCCGGTAAACCATCCCTGCGTCATGAAATTGTCGCCGGCTCTGCGGGAATCCCTCGGCGTGAGGCCGTAATACGTGAGAGCGCCGGTGAACTCGTGCTCCACAAGGCCGAGACAAGCAAACAAGCCGCCGACGAAGCGCGCGCCGGCCGCCGCGCAGGCTGATTCGAAGCGTTCCGTCTGCGGCGTGTCCATCAGAAGCACCGAGGTCATGTCACTCTTAATCGACTCGTTGGGGTCACCCAGCGGCAGCGGGAAATCAGGAAAGCCCCCACTGTTGTTCTCGGCGAAGTCAATCCACGCCTGCACCCCGGGCGAGTCCACAGTTAACTCTGAGGTGTACTCGCGCTCACGGACACAGAAATCGTCAAAGCTACCGGCATCGGGAAGCTTGAGGGCGTCACCACCTCCGCTCAGCGCCGAATACATTCCGTTGGCTTCCAACATCGTTGTGCCGATCAACGTCGCATCCCCGTGCACGTGATCCATGGCGGCAAAGAACGTAAAGTGGCTCGCGTTCTGGATTATCCCGAAAGTAAAGGAGCCCCACTCCAACGGATTCGGGATGTCCACAACATGAGCGCGTATCTCGTCGGCTGTCATCGTGCCGTGGTCGATGGGCTCGAATTCAATGTCGGCCGGATCGTCGATGGCACGCCGTATGAAATGTCCGTCACCGGTCTGCTCGAACCAACTGCGGAATGTGTCATGCCGACGCAGGTACGTATTGACGGCGTGATCCATGGCCGAGATATCACACTGGCCGGGCACCTCACAGCTGGCAATGATCTGTCGGGAAAAGTTCAGGCCCGCGGCCCTGCGTTCACAGTAGTTGCGGAGATGTTGGCCCTGCATGTAACTGACCGGCACCGAACTGATGTTTGCTCGTCGCGCCTTTTCCTGAGCCGCGACCGTCGGATGCCACGAGGTGACCGAGCCCTGGCTCAACGCCCATTCATCAAGTGCGCCAACAGTTATCTTCCCGATACGCAAAACGTCCTCCTCCCGCTTCGCCGGCTAACTGCACGGCATCACTCGTGGCGGGATCAACATACCCTCGGTCCCTTTGCAGTCGCCTGTCGCCGACCAACCTCCGAATGCGACACCACACACGCCACAGGTACACGTGCAATAGTTGTTCATCGAAGTTGATCTTCAAGCGCTACACATGTCGCCCAGAGTGTAACCTGACCGCCGAGTAAGTTAATCTGACCGCCGAGTAAGTTACCTCATGCCAGGAGGACGAACAAATGTTTGGTGCGGAAGGTCTGATCGAGCCGTCCCCGCGATTCGCCATCGTCGGCTACGCGGCACGCTTCCCGGGCGCCTCGGATGCCGACCAGTTTTGGGACGTGCTGCGCGAGGGTCGAGATACGACATCGGAGGTGCCCAAGGACCGTTGGGATGTCGACGAATTCTTCGACTCGGAACCCGGTGCGCCCGGCAAGGTCGTAACCCGTCGTGCGGGTTTCGTCGATGACGTGACGGGGTTCGACGCGCCGTTCTTCGGTATGTCGACGCGCGAGGTCAGGATGATGGACCCGCAGCATCGACTATTGCTGGAGACGGCGTGGCGCGCGGTGGAGCATTCGGGCACCGCGCCGTCTGCGTTGGCCGGCACCAACACCGGTGTGTTCGTGGGTCTGGCCACCCACGACTACCTGGGAATGGCATCCGACGAGCTGACGTACGCCGAGATCGAGGCCTACATGGCCATCGGGACGTCGAATGCCGCCGCGGCGGGACGGATCAGCTATCGGTTGGGGCTGCAGGGTCCCGCGGTCGCCGTCGACACGGCGTGCAGCTCATCGCTGGTGGCCATCCATCAGGCGTGCCAGGCGCTGCGCTTGGGCGAATGCGACCTCGCGCTGGCCGGCGGTGCGAACGTCCTGCTGACGCCGGCGACCATGATCACGTTCTCCAACGCGCACATGCTCGCGCCCGACGGCCGGTGCAAGACGTTCGACGCGGCCGCGGACGGCTATGTGCGCGGCGAGGGCTGCGGTGTCATCGTCGTCAAGAGGCTCGAGGACGCGATTCGCGACGGTGACCGGATCCGGGCGGTGATCCGCGGCAGCGCGATCAACCAGGACGGGGCATCGGGCGGCTTGACCGTCCCGAACGGCGTTGCTCAGCAACGGGTTATCGCCGACGCGCTGAAGCGCGCCGACCTCGAACCCAGCGATGTCGGATACCTGGAAGCACACGGGACCGGGACATCGCTGGGCGACCCGATCGAGGCCCAGGCGGCGGGTGCGGCGTACGGCGCCGGACGCGAACCCAGCGACCCGCTGTTGATCGGCTCGGCGAAGACGAACATCGGGCACCTGGAAGCGGCAGCGGGCATCGCGGGCGTCATCAAAGTCATCCTTTCGCTAGAACACGAGACTTTGCCGAAGCACCTCCACTTTGAGAACCCGTCGCCGCACATTCCGTGGGACCGGCTGGCAGTGGAGGTTGTGAAGGAGACCATCCCCTGGAAGAGCAATGGTCGGCCCCGTATCGCGGGAGTCAGCTCGTTTGGGTTCGCCGGGACCAACGCGCACGTCATCCTCGAAGAAGCTCCAGTAGCGCCTCCGGAAACAGCGCCCGCTGCGGCACCGGGTCCGGCCGAGCAGCCCGGGGAGCAGCGGCGGTTCAGTGTCCTTCCGCTCTCGGCGCGGACGCCCACCGCCTTGGTGCAGGTCGCCGATCAATACCGCAGCTGGCTGAGCGCACACCCGGAGGCCACTCTGGCCGACGTGTGCTTCACCGCCGGGGCGGGGCGAGCCCATCTGGAGCACCGGGCCGCGTTGGTGGTCAATTCGAGAGAATCCGCCGTCGAGCTGCTCGGCGCGCTCGCGGATGACCGCCCGGCATCCGGTTTGGTTCGTGGAGAATCCCATGACACACCGAAGACGGCGTGGCTGTTCACCGGTCAAGGCAGCCAGTACCCCGGTATGGCTCGGGAGTTGTTCGACACCGAGCCGGTGTTCGCCGAGACGCTGACTCGTTGCGCGGCAGTGGTTGCTGACGTTCTCGAAAAGCCTTTGTTGGATGTCATTTTCGACGTGGATGGCCCAAACAGCGAAGAGACGCTGCGGCAGACCAGCTACGCGCAGCCCGCCTTGTTCGCGGTGGAGGTGGGCCTGGCCCGCCTCTGGCAGTCGCGGGGCTTCGAACCCGACGTGGTGCTGGGCCACAGCGTCGGCCAATATTCGGCGGCCTGCGTCGCCGGCGTGTTCAGCCTCGAGGACGGCGCGCTGTTGATGGCCGAGCGCGGCCGCCTCTTCGGCAGTTTGCCTGCGGGTGGTCGGATGGCCGCGGTGTTCGCCGCCGCCGAGCGTGTCGAGAGCCTCACCGACGAGTTCCCGAGTCTGTCGGTTGCCGCTTACAACGGCGCCAACACAGTGCTGTCGGGGCCTGCGCATGACCTGGAGAAGGCAATGGCCGGGCTGGTGGCCGACGGCGTCCGGTGCGACTGGCTGGACACCAGCCACGCGTTCCACTCGGCGCTGCTAGACCCGATCCTCGACGAATTCGAATCGTATGCGCAGCGATTCAATTTCGCTCCGCCACAACGGATTCTGATTGACAACCGCACCGGTACCGCGCTCGGCAGGAGCGTGAAACTCGATGGCGCCTACTGGCGTCGTCACGCGCGCCAACCGGTGGAATTCGCCAAGAGCGTGCGCGCGCTTGCCGAGCTGAATTGCAAGGTGTTGCTCGAGATCGGCCCCCAACCGGTGCTCACTGCCGCAGCCCTGCGGGCATGGCCTGACCCGTCCACCGCACCGCGGGCGATAGCGTCTCTGCGCCGAAACACCGCCGACCACCGACAGCTCACCGAAGCCGTCGCCGACGCGTACGTCTTGGGCCACCTGCCGGACTTCCACGCATTCCGGCAGGCGAACGCGCGAAAGCTCGACTTACCCACGTATCCGTTCGAGCATCGCCAGTATTGGTTCCGCGATAACCGGGATCAGGCGAACCAACAACAGCAGCTTGGCGGACCGCGTACCGAAGCCGTCCGTCTTCTCGAGGACGGCCGGATCGAAGAACTCGCAGCCCTGCTCGACGGTGCGAGCGGCGACCATCAGACCCTGAATGTGCTGACCAAGCTTGCGGCACAACACAACCAGCAACGTACAACTCAATCCATCGCCGATGACCGCTACGAGATTCGCTGGGAGAAATCCCCCACCACAGTCTCGGCTGCGCATGCCGGCGAGGAATCTACCTGGCTTCTCATAGGTGATGATTCTCCAGCGGTCCAGCCGTTAGTCGACGCGCTGACCGCGCGTGGGCAGCGGCATCGGATCCTCGGATTGCCGGTGTCCGACGCAAACGAGGAAGAGCTCGCAGTCGCGTTGCGCGCTGCGGCAGCAGACGATCCGACGCTACGTATCGTGCATGTCGCGGCCCTCGACTCTGACAGTGCACCATCCATGCGGTCACTGTGGCGGATGCAACACCAAATCCTGGGTGGAACGCGGCGGCTCTTCCGCGCCGCGATTGCCGCGGATTTGCGCAGACCCATCTGGATGGTGACCCGTGGCGCGCAGCGAGTCACCGACGCGGACACCGTGTCGCCGGACCAGAGTTGCCTCTGGGGGTTCGGTCGTGCCGCGGCGCTGGAGCTTCCGCAAGTGTGGGGCGGGCTGGCCGACCTGTCAGGAGGCAGGGAAAACGAAGCCGACGAATGGTCTCGGCTCATCAACCGGATCACGACGCCGCGCGGCTCGGCCATCAGCGAAGACCAAATCGCGCTGCGTGATCAAGCGGTCTACGCGCCCCGGCTGGTTCGGCGGTCTGAGCAGGTGAGCGGTGCACCGTTGGAACTGCGCGGTGACGCAAGCTATCTCGTGACTGGAGGCCTCGGATCCATTGGGCTGGAAATCGCCGGATACCTGGCCTCGCACGGCGCCAAGCATCTGGTGCTTACCAGCCGACGCGCGCCCAGCGAGGCCGCGCAACAGCGCATCGACGCCCTTAACGAACAGCACGGCTGCGAATTCCTGGTCGTCGCTGGCGATGTCGCCGATGCGCACGACGTCGCACGCCTGCTGTCCACCGTGGAGGCCGAGCTACCGCCGTTAGCCGGCATCGTCCATGCTGCGGGCGAGGTCGGCACCACTCCGCTGAGCGATCTGGACGATAGCGAATTAGATCGCGTCTTCGCCGGGAAGGTTTGGGGTGCTTGGCATTTGAGCGAAGCAGCCGCTGATCTGAAGCTGGATTTTTTCCTCAGTACCTCGTCGATCGCCTCGGTATGGGGCGGATTCGGTCAGACCGCCTACGGCGCGGCGAACGCGTTCCTCGACGGGCTGGCATGGCGCCTGCGCGAACAGGGCATCTCTGGGATCAGCGTCAATTTCGGTCCGTGGTCGGCGGGCATGGCCGACGCGGAGTCTCGTGCGCGACTGGATAAGCGCGGGGTCCGGGCCTTGTCACCCGCCGATGCCCTGGCGGGTCTGGCCGATGTCATGGCGGCTTCTTCCGCGCGGGAAGGCGCGCACGGGGCGGCGCAGGGCGTTGTGGCCCGGATCGACTGGGCCCGTTTTCTGCCGCTGTACCAGCAGGCGGGGAGGCGAGCATTCCTGGCGGAGCTGGAGCGTGAGGTGCCCGATATCGCGCCGGCGCCAACGGCGTCCGGGAAGACCCCGTTCGTCGAGCGGCTCACCAATGCTCCAGTGCAGCAGCGCAAGAAGCTTCTGACGGATTACCTGCGCGACGCGGTAGCAGAGGTGACGCATGTCGATGCCGCGGAGATCCGCGAGGACGCGGGGTTCTTCGACCTCGGCATGGATTCGTTGATGGCAGTCGAATTGCGGCGCCGCCTCGAACAAGGAGTGGGCAAGGAGGTACCAATCACCCTGGTGATGGATCACCCCCGTCTGTCAAATGCGGCCGATTACCTGCTCGGGGAGGTGCTCGGCCTTAGCGAGCAGACATCCGACACATCAGGGGCTAGCCCGGCGTCAGTGGTGAGGACGCGCACGGACGAACCGATCGCGATCGTCGCGGTGTCGTGCCGTTTCCCGGGCGCACCCGACCCGGAAGCTTTCTGGGAGGTGCTATCCGGCGGTGTCGACGCGATCCGGGAAGTGCCGGAGGACCGATTCGACATCGACGAGTTCTACGACCCGGATCCAGAGACTCCGGGCAAGACCTACACGCGCTTCGGCGGATTCCTCGACGGAATCGACGGATTCGATCCCGAATTCTTCGGCATCTCCCCGCGCGAGGCGGTCTGGATCGAGCCGCAGCAGCGGCTGATGCTCGAAACAGTATGGGAGGGTCTCGAAAGGGCTGGGTACGCGCCGGCCACTTTGCGCGGCAGCCGAACCGGCATCTTCGTGGGGGTTGCCGCCAACGAGTATGCGCATCTGCTGTCCTCCGAGTCGATCGACAAGATCGAGCCCTACTTCATCACGGGCAATGCGCTCAACGCCATATCGGGTCGCGTCTCCTTCGCGCTCGGACTGGAGGGTCCGGCCGTCGCGGTCGATACCGCATGCAGTTCGTCGTTGGTGGCCGTCCATCAGGCGTGCCAGGCACTGCATTCCGGTGACTGCGACATGGCGTTGGCCGGCGGTGTGAACGTCTTGCTCAGTCCGGTGACGGTCGTAGCCGCGTCACGCGCCAGGATGCTTTCGCCAGTCGGGCGTTGCAAGACGTTCGACGCATCCGCTGACGGGTACGTGCGCAGTGAAGGATGCGGCATCCTGGTGCTGAAGAGGCTGAGCGATGCGGTCCGCGACGGCGATCGGGTCTGCGCGGTGATTCCCAGCAGCGCGGTCAACCAGGACGGCGCATCCAGTGGTTTGACGGTGCCCAATGGTGGTGCACAGCAACGGCTTATCGGGTCCGTGCTGGCTCGTGCCGGTCTGGCAGGCGGGGATGTCGACTACCTCGAAGCACACGGCACGGGCACCCCGCTGGGTGATCCGATCGAGGTGCAGGCGGCCGCAGCTGCCTACGGTGGCTCGCGTGACGCAGACCGACCGTTGCTGATGGGATCGGTGAAAACCAACATCGGTCACCTCGAGTCGGCATCGGGGGCAGCAGGTCTGATCAAGGTCGTGTTGTCGCTGCAACACGACGTGCTACCGCAGAGCCTGCACTTCGAGAACCCATCGCCGCACATTCCGTGGGACTCGCTGCCGGTGCGGGTCGTGGACAAGGCGATTCCGTGGCAGGCCAACGGCAGGCCGCGCCGCGCCGGCGTGAGTTCCTTCGGCTTCACCGGCACGAACGCGCACGTGCTGATCGAGGAGGCGCCACCACAAGTAGCGACCGCGGACGAGGAACCAGCAGGCTCGGAGGGCGTGGCGGCTTCAGAGTCTTTGGAGTCGAACACTCACGAGCAGCCAGTCAATGTGCTGGCGCTGTCCGCACGGTCACCAGAAGCACTGGTGGCGTTGGCGCAGCGATATGAGGCCTGGTTGAACGCCCACCCGGATGTCGATCTCGGCGACTTATGTCTCACGGCCGGGACGGGCCGTTCGCATTTCGAACATCGCGCCGCGCTGGTAGTGGATTCGGTCGAGGGTGCGCGCGAGGGCCTGGCCGAACTGGCCGAAAACCGCACGCGACCCGGTGTCGTACGTGGCGAGCACACCAACCGGCCGACGACCGCGTGGTTGTTCACCGGGCAGGGCAGCCAGTATCCGGGGATGGCGCGTGAGTTGTTCGACGCTGAGCCGGTTTTCGCCGAAACCGTGACACGTTGCGCGGACGCGGTCAACGACATCCTGCCGCATCCGTTGCTGGAGGTGCTGTTCGCCACCGATCGCGAAACCGGCGGGGCGGCCGGAGAAAGGTTGCGGCACACGTCGTTTGCGCAGCCGGCGCTTTTCGCCGTCGAGATGGGCCTGGCCCGGCTGTGGCAGTCGTGGGGTATCGAGCCCGACGTGGTGCTGGGGCACAGCGTGGGCCAGTACGCAGCGGCATGTGTGGCCGGAGTGTTCAGCCTCGAGGACGGCGCACGGCTGATGGCCGAGCGCGGCCGGATGTTCGGCAGCCTGCCCGAAGGTGGGCGAATGGTGGCGGTGTTCACCGACGCCAAGCGCGTCGAGGCGGCCGCCGAGAAATTCCCTCGGGTGTCGGTCGCGGCCTACAACGGCCCCAACACGGTGCTGTCGGGTCCGGGTGAGGATCTGGAGCAGATAGTCGCAGGATTCGGTGACGAGGGGATCCGCTGCACCTGGCTGGAGACCAGCCACGCCTTCCATTCGGAATTGCTGGATCCGGTGCTCGGTGAATTCGAGTCGTACGCAGCGCAGTTGCAGTTCGCTGTCCCGACGTTGCCGCTGGTCTGCAACCGCACCGGCGCTGTGCTCACGGCCCAGACCCCGCTCGACGCTCAATACTGGCGACGGCATTCCCGCCAGCCGGTGCAATTCGCCGAAAGTGTCCGCACCGTGGCGGCGCTGGGATGCTCGGTGTTGATGGAGGTCGGTCCGCAACCGGTGTTGACCGGGGCTGCGGTTCAGGTATGGCCGGAGCACTTGGCCGCGCCGCGAGCGATCGTCTCGCTGCGGAAGGGCGTTGGCGACCGGCGCCAGATCGCCGACGCGCTGGCCGCGGCCTACGTCGGCGGCCACCGACCCGATTTCGCTGCGCTGCATCGCCAGCCCCGTCGCAGACTCGAATTGCCCACCTATCCGTTTCAGCGGCGTCGCTTCTGGCCCAAGACGTCGGGCGTCGCCGTCGACGGTACTGCCGTGTCCGGGATACTGGGTAGTGCAAAAGATCTCGCGTCGGGTGACTCCGTCTACACCAGCAGGTTGTCCGTCAAATCGCAGCCATGGCTTGCCGACCACGTCATCTACGGCACCGTTGTCGTCCCCGGGGCGACGTACGCCGCGATGGCATTGGCCGCAGTCGGTCCACCGGCGCGGGTGAAAGATGTCTTCTTCTATGAGCCGATCATCCTGCCAGAGAAGACTTCTCGCGAGGTGCAGCTCACGTTGCATCCGCTCGAGGACGGCAGCGGTTCGACGTTCAAGGTGCACAGCCGCCCCTACGGTGTTCGTGATACCGAGTGGTCGTTGAACGCCGAAGGCACTGTTATGACCGGCGTCGACGACGAGCAGGCCGCCGAGCCGACGGAGCCAGTCGACGAGGTAACCGAGCGGCTGAACCGCATGCGTCCGCAGGAGTTGTTCGAGACCTTCGCCGACATGGAGTTGGCATGGGGGCCGAACTGGTCTGGTTCCCTGAAGTCGCTGTGGCTCGGTGAGGGTGAGGCGATCGGCGACATTGTCGTCGGCGAAGAGCTCGCCGAGCATCTCGGAACCGAGCCGATGCACCCGGTGCTGATGGACCTGTGCACCGGAGTCGCCTTCCCGGCGTTCCCCGCACTTCTCGCGGCCGAACAGGGCGTGCACGATCTCTTCCTGCCGTTGCGATACGGGCAAGTGACGCTGCGGGAGAAGATGCCACGGCGGTTCTACTGCCGCGCGAGGTGGCACAACAGCCCCCTCGACAGCGAAACCCAGGTCTTCGACCTCGATTTCGTCGATCGGGGCGGCCGCCACCTGGGCGGGATTCGCGAATTCACGGTCAAACGCGCACCGCGGGAGGCGTTGCTGCGCGGCCTCGGTGGCGATGCCACCCGACTGCTCTACACCCTTGGCTGGCACGAGGTTCCGCCGCCGGCGCCGAGTGGCGACGCAATCGCGAACGGCACCTGGCTGATCGCCGGATTCGACGAACTGGCCGCCAAGGTGCCGGGCTGCATCCCGTTCGACGGGACCACCGATCCGGAGCCCTTGGGACAGCTGTTGGCACAGGCTCACGAACGGGGTCTGCCATTCTCAGGTGTCGTCTGGCGCAGCACGGCGCCCGGCGCAGAGGAGTCGAGCGCCGATGTCGCCGCGCGGCTCGAGACCGAGATCGCCAACTTGCTCAGTGCTGTGCACACCGTGCAACGGGGCGACGTGAAACTTCCCGGCGGACTGTGGATTGTCACCGAGCACGCCGTAGCCACCGAATCCGGCGAGCCGGCCGACCCGGTGCAGGCGGCGCTGTGGGGATTCGGGCGCACCACGATCAACGAGGAACCGGCATTGCGCTGCAAGCTGGTCGATTGCGACGGATCGCAGGAGGCTGTGGACGCACTGGCCATCCTGTTGGCCACGCCGATCGACGAGCCGGAACTCGCACTGCGACAAGGCAAGCTGCTGGCCTCACGGCTGTTGCCATGGGCGCGCAGCGGTCATCTCACGGTGCCGCGCTCGACCGACTACGTCCTGGCACCCACCGAACGCGGCGCGATCGACAACCTGCGTCTGACCGAGACGGACGTGCCGCCGCCGGACGAGGGCTATGTGCAGGTCCGGGTGGAGGCCGCAGGCCTCAACTTCCGGGACGTACTGAACGTACTCGGTCTCTACCCGGGCGACCCCGGACCGATCGGCGGGGACTTCGCCGGCGTCGTTACACAGTTGGGTAGCGGCATAACCGGACTCGAGGTCGGTCAGCGCGTCTACGGCTTCATGCAGGGCGCATTCTCCAGCCGGTTCAACGTGCCGGGCCAGTTGGTGGCGCCGGTGCCCGACGGGCTGAGCCCGGTGGCGGCGGCCACCATTCCCGCCGCGGCGCTCACGGCCCGACTGGCGTTCGACTGGGCGCAGTTGCAGCCCGGTGATCGCGTGCTGATTCACGCCGCCAGCGGCGGCGTCGGACTGGCCGCGATCCAGATGGCACAGCAGCACGGCGCGATCGTGTTCGCGACTGCCAGCACCTACAAGCGGGCGACGCTGCGCAAGATGGGTGTGAAGTACGTCTACGACTCACGCACAACGGATTTCGCCGACGAGATCCTGGCCGACACCGATGGCGCCGGCGTGGATGTGGTCCTCAACAGCCTGACGAACGAGGGGTTCCTCGAAGCGACCGTCCGGGCCACCGCCCAGAATGGCCGTTTCGCCGAGATCGCCAAGCGCGACATCTGGACACCGGAGCAGATGGCGGCCGCCCGTCCCGATATCGCCTACGAGATCGTTGCGCTGGATGTCACCACCCTGCAGAACCCCGAGCACATCAAGCGCTTGCTGACCGAGGTGTCCGACGGGATGGCCAGTGGGGAGTGGACGCCTCTGCCCGCCGAAATCTATCCGCTGACGGAGGCGAGGGCCGCGTTCCGCCGCATGCAGCAAGCGCGGCACATCGGAAAGATCGTATTGCAGATACCGAACCCGCTGCAGCCACGAGCCGATCGGAGCTATCTGATCACCGGCGGACTCGGTGCGATCGGTTTGCACACGGCGTCGTATCTTGCCCAACTCGGGGCCGGTGACATCGTGCTGACCAGCAGGCGGGCGCCCGATGCGAATGCACAACAGCTGATCGACGACATCACCGAGCGCTATAAGTGCCGGATCCATACCTTTGCGGCTGATGTCGGTGACGAGTCCGAGGTCGCAAAGCTGCTGGAGCGGATCCGCGCGGAGTTGCCGCCCCTCGCCGGTGTGGCGCATTTGGCGGGAGTGCTGGACGATGCGCTGCTGTCACAGCAGAGCCCGGAACGGTTCCGAACGACGTTGGCGCCCAAGGCGTTCGGCGCCTGCCACTTGGACCGCCTGACCAGGGACGACGAGCTGGACTTCTTCATCGTCTCCTCCTCGGTATCCAGCCTGTTCGGTTCACCCGGCCAGGCGAACTACGCGACCGCCAATGCACTGCTCGACGGCCTGGTCGCGCAGAGGAGGGCGCAAGGCCTGCCGGCCACAGGGGTCAACTTCGGCCCGTGGGGTCAAGGTGGCATGGCCTCTTCGGAGGCGGCGAGCGCCAATATCGGTGCGCAGGGCCTGCTTCCGCTGGAACCCTCAGCAGCGCTGGGAGCACTGGCTGAGGTCGTCGCCAATGGCACCGGCCAGGCAACCGTTATCAAGGCCAACTGGCAGCGTGCCGCGAAAGTGCTTGGCAGTTCGCGTCCACCGATTCTCGACCTCGTTTTGCCCAGTGCCGTCGGGGAGGTGACGGGTGACAGCGAGTTGCTCAAGCAATTGCAGGAGATACCGGTGCCGCAGCGCGCCGGCTTCGTGACCGAATTCCTGCAGCGCGAGGTGCAGAACTTCCTGCGGCTCGCACAACCGCCCGCTGCAAGCAGTCGGTTCCTGGATCTCGGTACGGATTCACTGATGGCGATCGAACTCCGCAACCGGTTGCACAGTCAGTTCGGCGGCGCGTTCACGATCAACGCGACCGCGGTATTCGACTATCCGACCATCGGGGGGCTCGCCGAGTATCTCGTGAGTCAGCTGCCCGAGGTTGACGCACAGCCGGGTGACATGGAATCCGTCGGTGCGCCCGAACCTACGTGATGAAACAGGCGCCGAAAGCCTTCGCGGAAGGCGCATAGGGTGCGACCCATGACCAACCGCGAGGCGGCAGATTCTCGCACCGCCTCGCGGTCCCGAGTGGCGGCGTGGGCGTTGTGGGACTGCGGCGCAACGGGTGTGAACGCTGTCGTCATCACATTCGTCTTCTCGGTTTATCTCACCGAGCAGGTCGGCGCGGGGCTGCCCGGACCCACCACACCCGCGAGCTGGCTGGGCCGGGTATTGACTATCGCGGGGCTGTGCGTTGCCTTGCTGGCGCCGGCCACCGGGATCTGGGTCGACGCTCCACATCGTCGCCGCACTGCACTGGCTGTGCTCACCGGCTTGGTCGTGGCGATGACGTCGGCGATGAGCCTGATCCGGGCCGACTACCATTACCTGTGGCCGGGTCTGATTCTGTTGGCATGCACTGCGGCGTGCAGCGACTTGGCGACCGTGCCGTACAACGCCATGTTGAGGCAACTCTCGACGGGGCAGAACTCGGGTCGGATATCCGGGATCGGTTCGGCCGCAGGCTATTTCGGTAGTGTGCTGTTGCTGCTGATCGTCTATCTCGGATTCGTCCATGGTGACGGCGACAAACGCGGGCTGCTGGGCCTCGCGGCGTCCGACGGCCAGCATGTGCGGGCGGCGATGTTGCTCGCCGCAGCCTGGTTCACCCTCTTCGCGCTACCGCTCCTGGTCTCGGTACGCACGCCAGCCGCCGTCGAGTCTCGGCCGGTCAGCGGGTTCCTTGGCGCCTATCGCGCGCTGTGGGACGAAGTGAAGAGAGAGTGGCGACGCGACCACAACGTGGTGTACTACCTGCTGGCGAGCGCCGTGTTCCGAGACGGGCTGACGGGCATCTTCGCCTTCGGTGCGGTACTCGGTGTCACGGTTTACGGCGTGTCGCAGGCCGACGTGTTGGTGTTCGGCGTGTGCGCCTGCATAGTCGCCGCAATCGGCGCGGTGGTGGGCGGTCAATTAGACGACCGCGTCGGCTCCAAACCGGTCATCATCGGCTCGCTCACCGCCTTGGTCACGGTGGGGCTTGTCCTGCTGATTCTCTCTGGGGCGCTGGCGTTCTGGATATGTGGACTGCTGCTGTGCCTGTTCGTCGGCCCAACCTTGGCTTCGGCGCGGGCGCTGATGCTGCGAATGTCGGAAGAAGGCAAGGAAGGGGTGGCCTTCGGCCTCTACACCACCACCGGGCGCGCGGCGTCATTCCTGGCGCCGTGGATGTTCTTCACGTTCATCGACATGTTCGGTACCGACCGGGCCGGAATGGGCGGGCTGTGCGTGGTGCTGGTGGCGGGACTGCTGGCGATGCTCGCCGTGCGGGTACCGCAGAGAGGCAGGCCAGCCGCTACGGCGCCGGTAGAAACCGCGGATCTATAGGCGGCGGTACCGCCCCCATCGGCATTTCACGAACTGGCGTCGGCGGAGCGGCCGGCAACGGAAACATGTTGTCCATCAACGCGCCCGGGTTACTGAAGTCGCTGAAGATCTCGCCGATCGACCCAAGCTGGCCCGGCTGCTGAAATGCCGCGTCACCGGGGACCGGCGGCACGGGCGGCGCTCCCAGCGGGGGTGGGGCTGGCGGCGCGGCAGGCACCGTGGTCACTGGCACCGCAGGATCGACAGGGACGGGTTCGGCGTTTGCCTGCCCGGCTACCGCCGAAGCGCCAACGCTGAGTGCGCCGAGGAAGCCGATGCTGGCGACGCAGATCGCCCACGCAGACCCTGTGCCCTGCTGTCCGGTCATGGATTTGATGCTACGGGGAAGTGTCAGCCAGTTGTCCAGGTCCGGAGCTTCTCAGGGTTACGCACCGCCCAAATGCGCTTGATCCGGCCATCCTCGATATCGAATGCGTACACCGTCACCGTGACGCCGTCTATCTGCGCCACGAGGCCGGGCTGACCGTTGACGGTGCGCTCTAGCAGGGTCAGGTTCGGAGCCAGGCCGGCGATATCGACGTATGCGCGCGCGATCTGCTCGCTGCCTTCGATCGGGTGGAGATGGGCCTTGGCGAGTCCGCCGCTGTCGGCGATCGCTGTGGCCTCGGGGTCAAGGATGCTGACCAGAGCATTGATGTCTTTGGCTTCCCATGCCTGCTTGAAGTCTTTGACGATGCCGGCCTGCTGGGATGTCGGAGTCGGGGCGGCTTGCGACGCGCCAATCCGTCGGCGGGCAGAGGTGGCCAGCTGACGACAGGCCGCAGGCGTGCGACCGACGATCTCGGCCACTTCGGCGAACGGGTAGCGGAAGACATCGTGAAGGATGAACGCGACGCGCTCGGCAGGGGTCATCGATTCGAGCACGACCAGGAAGGCCATGTTGATCGACTCATCGAGGGTGACCCGGTCGGCAGGGTCTGCGGCGGTGCCACCCCTCTGCCCGCTGATCCACTCCGTAGAGGCCGGCACCGGCTCCGGGATCCATTCGCCCACATAGCGTTCCCGTCGGGCCCGTGCCGAGCCGAGTAGGTCGAGGCAGATTCGGCTCGCAACCGTGGTCAGCCAGCCGCCGGGGGATTCGATGGCCTGCTGCTGCTCCGTGGACATGGCGTACCAGCGGGCGTAGGTCTCCTGCACGACGTCCTCTGCATCAGCCAACGAGCCAAGTAGCCGGTAGGCGAGATTGGTCAGCTGACGTCGCTCACTCACGACAGCGCTGATGCCCGGATCCGACGCGTCATCTCCTGATCCGGAATCGGTGTTCATGGTGCAGTCAGCCTTCCTCCAGTCGCAACTGCCGTCACCAATACGACGAAACATCACGCGGAACTGTGAGGTTGGCGCGTGGCCTGACATTCCGAGACGTTGCGTCGTCGTACTGATAAGAGCGCTTACAAGCACGTAAAGGAGATCACCATGGAACCTCGTCTCGACATCCTCAACAACGACGTGGCGATGAAAGCCGTCAAGCACCTGGTCTCGGCGAGCAGGGCCGCGGCCGGTTCCGTGCCGGCATCAACGCACGAGCTGGTGAAAATCCGGGCCAGCCAGATCAACGGGTGCGGCTTCTGTCTCGACATGCACACCAAGGACGCCGCGCAGGCGGGCGAGAGCTCGGTGCGGCTCAACCTGGTGGCCACGTGGCGAGAGGCCACCGTCTTTACCGAGGCGGAGCGGGCGGCACTGGAACTCGCCGAACAGGGGACCCGCATCGCCGACGGCGGTGGCGTTACCGATGATGCCTGGGCGAACGCCGCCAAGCACTACGACGACGATCAACTGGCGGCACTTGTCGCTCAAATCGCCGTCATCAACGCCTTTAACAGACTGAACGTCATCCTGCAGCGTCCCGCGGGCGATTACCAACCCGGCCAGTTTGGGTAACGAACGGCGGGGCTCAGCTGTAAGCCTCAGGCTCCGTTGGACGCAACGCGGCGGCGCACATAGGTCTTGAGCTCCGATGAGAGCGCGTCGGCCGCCAGCAACTGGGGGAGCAGTCGCGGTTCCGACATGCGAGCGCGGAACACGAGTCCGATCGTCACGTCGTGATCCGGGCGGTAATCGATTGAGATTGCATCACCGGCCCGCACCGTTCCCGGTGAGATAACCCGTAGGTACGCACCGGGTTTGGCAGCCTCGGTGAATGTCTTCATCCACTTGTCCAATTGCAGGAAAGCCGAGAATGTACGGCAGGGCGTGCGTGGCGCCGAGACCTCGAGCACCAAGCCATCGGTGCCGACTTTCCAACGCTCACCGATCCGCGCCTCAGTCACCTCGACCCCTGAGGTGGTGAGATTCTCACCGAACATTCCGTTGGTGAGCGAGCGGTCGAGTCGGGTTTCCCACCCGTCGAGATCT
>NZ_DASSCY010000245.1:0-16512 GCF_035697385.1 Mycobacterium sp.
ATGGCATTCCCCGCACTCACCCATGTCGCGGTCACGGTGCGCGACCTCGACGTCAGCGGACCCTGGTATCGAGCGTTGTTCGAAGCCGAACCTGTGCTCGACGAACACACCGACGCAGGGTTTCACCACCTGGTGTGGCAATTCGACAACGGCACCCTGTTTGGTATCCACCAACACGATCGGCCCGCCGAGGGCGATCGCTTCAGCGAGTTCCGCGCTGGGCTCGACCATGTGGCCTTCGGCTGCGCGAATCGAGCCGAACTGCAGACGTGGCTTGAGCGGCTGCAGGACCTCGGGATCGAGCACGGCGGGATCGTCGATGCGCCCTACGGGTCCGGCGTGGGCTTCCGCGATCCTGACGGCATCGCGCTGGAGTTCTTCGCTCCGCCGGCGTAGTCAGATAGCGCGCGACCGAGCGTTATCGAAATCCTTTACTGCTGAACATGTTTGCGGTCATGTCTCGATGTCGATTCGGTCGATATCGAGTGCGACGAGGATCGGACGGGGGACCGTCAGGCCCCCGGGTCCTCGCGGGCGCACCCGTCGTCGGGTGGGAAAAACTAGGCCAGCGAAGCGTCGGTGGTCAGCACAGTAGTGGGCGGCGCGGGCCCACCCGCCGATTGGGTAGGCAATGTAGTCATGCCGGCGGATGAGCCCGGCAGCGTCGATGTAGAACGTTTGTCGTCGGGAGTGGGTGTGGATGTCCGGTGGGAAGGTGACCTCGAGGCGCCGCCACTGCTCGCCGGCCTCCTGGCACGTATCGCCTTCGGTGACGGTCATTCCTTCACGCGTCAGAAGCATGGGTGTCGAAAGGTAGTTCCACCATGCGTATCCGGCGAAGTACGCAACATCGAGAGCGTCCCAGCGGAAGTTGCGACGCAATCCGCTGAGCCCCGCGAATGCGGCGCGGGGATTGCGCCGGGCCCTGACTAGTTCGCCATTACGCGTCTCAATCCGTACGTCGCCACGATCAAACACCGCTTGCTGATCCTCTTGCGGAAACCCATAGAAGACGGCGTGTTGTTCTGCCGACTCGATCCGCACCGTCACGTTGGCCATTTGGTTTCCCGGGAACCGCGAACGCAACAGACCACCGAATCTGCCGTGGGCCTCATAGCGGTCACGGCCCACCACCGGTCAAGCCCGCCGTGGGCGGCGAGTACCTCGTCGAGGAGGCCGCTCATGTGTGCGCCCCAGCCAGCACCGCGGTGAGAACGCGCGGGTCGCCGTGGACGCTCGCCCCCGACATCGCTTGGTCCACGGTCAGCGCACCGGCCGCAAGTCCCAGAACAACGGCCGGCTCGGCTTCGAGGATCGTGTCGGGACGTCGGTCGGGTTGGAGAGTGACGTGAGGGCCGTCCTTGTCGATCCGCAGGGTCATGAACAGACCGGCAGCCGCAATGCCCAGCTCAATCGGATGCTTTGTCGTCCGTCCGCGCAGCAGCGCTTCGAGCGCGAGAGCAAGCCAGCGCGGCTGCGTGGGATCGTCCCCTGGGCCGCGCGCCATCAGCGGGAAGCTCCAGCGGATGAGCGCTTCAACCGCGTCGCGCAGCTCGCTGCCCCACGGCGTCAGCGCATAGACGACGCCCTACGTCTGGCCTAGTCGCCGTTCGATCACTCCGGCCGCTTCCAAGGTGCGCAGACGATCGGCGAGCAGATTTGTGGCGATCCCGCCTAGCGAGGCCACGAGTTCGCCGTAGCGCATCGGGCCGACAAGGAGTTCACGCACGATCAGCAGGCTCCAGCGATCCCCGACCACGTCCAGCGCGCGCGCGAGACCACAGAACTGCCCATACGACCGGGCAGATTTCTGCTTGACTTCTTCCATAAGGCTTGATGTTATCAAGCATCATCACAAGAACAATGTGCTCTACGACAAGGGGTTCTGAATGTCTGTCTCCGGTCCGGTCGCGCCTTCAGCCTCGCCAGTCTCAACGGCACTCGAGGCACTAAGTGCTGCCGGGGAAAGCGGCGATGCGGATGCGATTGCCGAGCTGTTGGCGCCCGACGTCGTCTTTCACTCACCAATGACTGAGCGGATCCGGTTCGAGGGCAGGGACGAGGTCGTCGCGCTGCACCGTGACATCTTCGCCGTCCTCGAGGACATCAACACCACCAAACCGGTGGCGTCCGGCGATACCGGGGTGTTCTCGTTTCGCGCTCGCGTTCGCGGGGTGGAACTGGAAGCCGCGAATGTGGTGCGCTGTAACGAGCAAGGACAGATCGTTGATATGAAGGTTTTTGTCCGTCCGCTCCCGGGACTCGCGACACTGTTCGCCACGTTGCCGCCGCGGGTTTCGGCCAGACGTCGCGGACGCCTCAAGGGCACGCTCGTGGGGATCCTCGCCCAGCCCCTGGCCTTCGCACTACGCACGGCCGACCGCTTGACGCCCGCATTCCTCTAGTCGGCGCCGCAATGACTCTGGTGGGCGCGGACGGTATCGAACCGCCGACCGCTGGTGTGTAAAACCAGAGCTCTACCACTGAGCTACGCGCCCCGTCGGAGGAAAGGTACACGCCGACGACGTGCGACGGGAAATTCCGTTAGCCCGATCCCAGCGCTTTCAACGCGTGGATCCACACCGATTGATCGCGCGCCTGCCCCGGCTGCATCATCTCCGCGAACCGGATGATGCCGCCGCGATCCACCACGAAGGTGCCGCGGTTGGCGAAACCGGAGTCGTGGTTGAACACCCCATACGCCTGGCTGACCGCGCCATGCGGCCAGAAGTCCGACAGCACCGGAAAGGTGAAGCCGCTCTGCGTCGCCCAGATCTTGTGCGTTGGCGGCGGGCCCACCGAAATGGCGAGGGTGGCGGTGCCGTCGTTCTCGTAATCCGGCAAGTGGTCCCGGATCTCGTCGAGCTCACCCTGACAGATCCCCGTGAATGCCAGCGGGAAGAACACTAGCAGCACGTTGCGGCCGTCGCGGTAGTCGCTCAGCGTGACCGGCCGGCCGTTCTGGTCCTTCAGCGTGAAGTCCGGAGCCTCGGTGCCCACGTCGAGCACTAGCGCTGCTGTTTGCTCTTCGCGCGAGCGCTCATCGCCTACCCGCCGCTTTCGACTTCGGCTGCACCAGCCTGCTGGCGATCCAGTCCCCCAGATTCGCCGACGACGTCTGCATCAACCCCGCAGTAGGCGCCGATTCGGCGATCTCGGCTGGCTGCACATGACCAGGCTTACCCGTCTTAGGGGTTACGACCCAGATCACTCCGTCGTCGGCCAGCGGCGTGATGGCGTCCATCAACCGGTCAACCAGATCCCCGTCACCGTCTCGCCACCACAGCAACACGACGTCGACGACGTCGTCGGCATCCTCGTCGAGCAGCTCGGCGCCGCTCGCCTCCTCGATGTCGACCCGGATGTCGTCGTCGGCGTCTTCGTCCCAGCCCAACTCCTGCACAACCTGATCTTTTTGGATGCCCAGCCTGAGGGCGTAGTTCGGGGCGTCACCCGCCGCGACCACCGTCGGTCCTCCTTCAGCCAGCTCGGGCGCACCGTGCGCCCGAGATGTTCTGAGCCCTATCGTCGCACGCCCGCGTTCGAGTGTTGTGCCCTGGCGTCCAGGTTCGTCAATATGAGGCGTCGCACAGATCCAGCGCCGTCGTCTTGGAGTCGTTCAACCGGGTGATCGCGTCGTTGAATTCGTCGGTCCCGTAATTTCCGTCGATCGCGGTCGCGACACCCCTGGCCGCGTCGACCCAGCCGTTCAGAGCGTCCCTCAGCTCGGGCGTCAACGGGTCGGAAACGCTGCGGGCCACCAGATCGGCGCTGTTGTTTAGGGCGTCTATCGCGGGGCCCGCCTGGGCGCTGACGTCGGCGCTGCGGTTGAAGGCGTCGACGTAGTTGTTCACCGCGGTAATGGCGTCCACGCTGGACGAACTCAGCGCTTCGCACGACGAGTGGATCGCCGCCGTGGTGAGCGACTCCTGGCGTTCTGACTCCCGCGCGCTCGAGCTGGAGGCCGACTCCTCGATCGACGCCGACACCGACGCCCGGTAGACCGGCGCCTCGCCGTCGTCGACCGTTGCGGCGCCCTCGGTCACGCTGCTACATCCGACGATCACCATCGCCATGGCGGCCAGGCTGCCCATCACGAAGGCGGCGATCCGCAGCCGCTTGGGACATAGCCACCCGACCAGCACGGTCTGCAGACGTTACCGGTTCGAACCGGCCATGGCGGGTTCATTCCATGCCACACCCCCGGCAGTGCACGTGGGGCAGGATGAGAGAAGGATGGAGGCCGCTACGCCGACCGCGTACGCACCTTTAGTACCTACCCCGCCTAACAAGGAGCGGAAGTTGACCACCGAGTTCGCGCGCCAGGACCTGGCCCAAAACTCCACCACCGCAGCCGAACCCGACCGTGTTCGGGTGATCCGCGAAGGCGTGGCGTCGTATTTGCCGGACATCGATCCCGACGAGACCTCCGAATGGCTGGAGTCGTTCGACGATCTGCTGGAACGGTCGGGGCCTGCGCGTGCCCGTTACCTGATGCTGCGCTTGCTGGAACGCTCCGGCGAACAGCGGGTAGCCATGCCCGCGCTGACGTCGACCGATTATGTGAACACCATCCCGACGGAGCTGGAGCCGTGGTTCCCCGGCGATGAGGATGTCGAGCGACGCTATCGCGCGTGGATCCGATGGAACGCCGCGATCATGGTGCACCGCTCGCAGCGTCCGGGAGTCGGTGTGGGAGGCCACATTTCGACGTACGCGTCGTCGGCGGCGCTGTACGAGGTCGGGTTCAACCACTTCTTCCGCGGCAAGGCGCACCCCGGCGGCGGCGATCAGGTTTTCATCCAGGGCCACGCCTCGCCGGGCATCTACGCCCGCGCGTACCTGGAGGGCAGGCTCACCGCTGAGCAACTCGACGGCTTCCGTCAGGAGCACAGCCATCCCGGCGGCGGCCTGCCGTCCTACCCGCACCCGCGGCTGATGCCTGACTTCTGGGAGTTCCCCACGGTCTCGATGGGCCTTGGCCCGATGAACGCGATCTACCAGGCCCGGTTCAACCACTACCTGCACGACCGGGGCATCAAGGACACCTCCGACCAGCACGTGTGGGCATTCCTCGGCGACGGCGAGATGGACGAGCCGGAAAGCCGCGGACTGACCCACGTCGCCGCCCTCGAGGGCCTGGACAACCTCACGTTCGTCGTCAACTGCAACCTGCAGCGCCTCGACGGCCCGGTCCGCGGAAACGGCAAGATCATCCAGGAACTGGAGTCCTTCTTCCGCGGTGCCGGCTGGAACGTCATCAAGGTGGTGTGGGGCCGCGAATGGGACGCCTTGCTGCACGCCGACCGCGACGGCGCGCTGGTGAACCTGATGAACACCACGCCCGACGGCGACTACCAGACCTACAAGGCCAACGACGGGGCGTACGTCCGCGACCATTTCTTTGGCCGCGACCCGCGCACCAAGGCG
Organism: Mycobacterium sp.; assembly: GCF_035697385.1. Classification (GTDB taxonomy): domain Bacteria; phylum Actinomycetota; class Actinomycetes; order Mycobacteriales; family Mycobacteriaceae; genus Mycobacterium. The sequence goes on from NZ_DASSCY010000245.1 coordinate 5,431, forward strand.
CTGGTGGAGAACATGTCCGACGCCGACATCTGGAACCTCAAGCGCGGCGGCCACGACTACCGCAAGGTCTACGCCGCCTACCGTGCGGCGACAGAGCACAAGGGCCAGCCGACGGTGATCCTGGCCAAGACCATCAAGGGCTACTCGCTCGGTGCTCACTTCCAGGGTCGCAACGCCACGCATCAGATGAAAAAGCTTGCGCTGCAAGACCTCAAGTACTTCCGCGATTCCATCCGAATCCCGATCAGCGACGAGCAACTCGAGGAAAACCCCTACCTTCCGCCGTATTACCACCCCGGCGCGGAAGCTCCGGAGATCCGGTACATGCTCGAACGCCGCAGGGCGCTCGGCGGCTTCCTGCCCGAGCGGCGGACCAAGACCAAAGCGCTGACGCTGCCAGGCCGTGACGCCTACAAGGCGCTCAAGAAGGGCTCGGGTAACCAAGAGGTGGCCACCACCATGGCCACCGTCCGAACCTTCAAAGAGTTGTTGCGGGACAAGGAAATCGGGCCTCGCTTCGTGCCGATCATTCCTGACGAGGCGCGCACGTTCGGCATGGACTCCTGGTTCCCGAACCTGAAGATCTACAACCGCAACGGTCAGCTATACACTGCCGTGGACGCCGAGTTGATGCTGGCGTACAAGGAATCCGAGATCGGCCAGATCCTGCACGAGGGCATCAACGAGGCAGGGTCGACGGCCTCGTTCACCGCGGTGGGCACGTCGTACTCCACCCAGAACGAGCCGATGATCCCGATCTACATCTTCTATTCGATGTTCGGCTTCCAGCGCACCGGCGACGGCTTCTGGGCGGCTGCCGACCAGATGGCCCGCGGCTTCGTTCTCGGGGCCACAGCAGGGCGCACCACGCTCGTCGGCGAAGGCCTGCAGCACGCCGACGGGCACTCGCTGCTGCTTGCCTCGACGAACCCGGCCGTGGTGGCCTACGACCCGGCGTTCGCTTACGAGATCGCCTACATCGTGGAGAGCGGATTGCACCGCATGTACGGCGAGAACCCCGAGAACGTGTACTTCTACATGACCATCTACAACGAGCCGTACGTGCAGCCCGCCGAGCCGGAAGGGCTCGACGTCGAAGCGCTGCTGCGCGGCATCTACCGCTACCAGCGGGCGGCGGAGAAGAAGGCCAACGTCGCGCAGATCCTGGTTTCGGGGGTGGCCATGCCGTCGGCGCTGAAGGCCGCCGAGCTGCTGGCAGAGGATTGGGATGTCGCCGCCGATGTGTGGTCGGTGACCAGCTGGAACGAACTGAACCGCGACGGTGTCCAGATCGAGAAGGAGCGGTTGCGCCATCCCGAGCGCCCGGCGGGCACGCCGTACATCACCAAGGCGCTAGCCGACGCGGCCGGTCCGGTGATCGCGGTATCGGACTGGATGCGGGCGGTGCCCGAGCAGATCCGGCCGTGGGTGCCTGGCACCTACATCACGCTGGGCACCGACGGATTCGGCTTCTCCGACACCCGTCCTGCGGCCCGTCGCTACTTCAACACCGACGGCGAGTCGATCGCGGTCGCGGTGCTGGAGGGCCTGGCCCGCGACGGCAACATTGATGCGTCGGTGGCCGTCGAGGCGGCCCGCAAGTACAAGATCGACGACGTGATGGCGGCGCCGGAACAGACGTCTGACCCGGGCGTTGCCTAGCGCACGGCCGGCGTTGGAGGAAACCGCCATAAGAAGGGCGTAGCTTTTAGGGATGACCGACAATCGGTTCATCCCGCCTAAGTCCACGCTCGAGGTGCTGGAGGCCGTCCCCGACTCGGTGCTGCGCCGGTTGAAGCAGTATTCGGGCACATTGGCCACCCAAGCGGTGCGCGCCCTGGAGGAGCGGCTGCCGTTCTTCGCCGAACTCGAGGCGTCGCAGCGCGCCAGCGTCCAACTGGTGGTGCAGACCGCGGTCGTGAACTTCGTCGAGTGGATGCGCAACCCGCAGAGCAACGTCAGCTACACGGCGGAGGCTTTCGAGGTGGTCCCTCAGGATCTGCGGCGGCGCATCGCGCTGAGACAGTCCGTCGAGATGGTGCGGACCACCATGGAGTTCTTCGAGGAAGTGGTGCCGCTGCTGGCCCGCTCCGAAGAGCAGCTCACCGCGATGACCGCCGGAATCCTGCGCTACAGCCGGGATTTGGCGTTCGCCGCGGCAACTGCCTACGCCGACCAGGCTGAAGCGCGCGGCGCGTGGGACACCCGGATGGAGGCCAATGTCGTCGACGCCGTGGTTCGCGGGGACACCGGACCGGAGCTGCAATCCCAGGCCGCGGCGCTGAACTGGGACGCCACCGCGCCTGCCACCGTGATCGTGGGCCTGCCGCATCCCAATCGGGCCGACCTGGCCAGTGACGACGTGCACGACGTGGTCACCCGCAACGGCCGCGCGGCGTTGTCGGATGTCCACGGCACCTGGCTGGTGGCCATCGTGTCGGGCACGCTCACCGTGACCGAGCGATTCCTCACCGATCTGCTCGCGGTGTTCGCCGACGGGCCCGTGGTGATAGGCCCTACGGCGCCGACGTTGGGGGCTGCCCATCTGAGCGCCATCGAGGCGATCGCCGGGATGAACGCCGTCGCCGGCTGGCCTGGGGCGCCGCGTCCGGTGTCGGCGCGCGAACTGCTGCCCGAGCGAGCGCTGCTTGGCGACGCGACCGCCATCGCGGCACTGGAAGCCGAGGTCATGCGGCCGCTGGCGGACGCAGGACCTGCGCTGACCGAGACGTTGGACGCTTACCTGGACTCGGGCGGCGCCATCGAGGCCTGCGCCCGCAAATTGTTCGTTCATCCAAATACGGTCCGTTACCGGCTCAAAAGGATCGCCGACTTCACCGGCCGCGATCCCACGGTCCCGCGCGACGCGTATGTGCTCCGCGTCGCGTCCACGGTGGGCCGGATCGGTCGCCAGCCGTACCATCCGAGCACGTCAAACACGGGACCTGGAAAGGTGACGGCCGTCACTGGTGGATCTGCGGGTGCACATCGGGCGATGTAATAGGTTGCGGACCGGTATCGATGCAGTCGCATCACATGCTGTTTTGTGGACTACCTACAAAAACATAAGACAAGGTTCATAATCTCTTACACCGCGCAAAACCACTTTCACAGTGTTCTCTTAGAGACGTGCTCGCATTGCTTGCGCCCGGACAGGGCTCCCAGACTCCCGGCATGCTCGCCGAGTGGCTTGAGCTGCCCGGCGCCGCCGAGCGTATCGCCGCCTGGTCGCAGGTCAGCGGACTCGACCTCGCGCAGCTGGGCACGACGGCGACCGCTGAGGAAATCACCGACACCGCGGTGACTCAGCCGCTCGTGGTGGCCGCGACACTGCTGGCCCACGAGGAGCTGACCAAGCGTGGACTGCTGAGCAATGCCGAGGCCGTGGTCGCGGGCCATTCCGTTGGTGAAATCGCCGCCTACGCGATCGCCGGCGTCATCTCCGCAGACGACGCGGTAAAGCTGGCCGCCACCCGCGGCGCCGAAATGGCCAAGGCCTGCGCCTTGGAGCCCACTGGCATGTCCGCGCTACTCGGCGGCGACGAGGCCGAGGTGCTGGCCCGCCTCGAGGAGCTGGACCTGACCCCCGCGAACCGCAATGCCGCCGGCCAGATCGTCGCCGCCGGCAGCCTGGCCGCACTGGGCAAGCTGGCCGAGGATCCGCCCGCCAAGGCGCGCGTGCGCCCGCTGGCCACCGCAGGTGCGTTCCACACCAAGTACATGGCCTCGGCGCTGGATGGCTACGCCGCCGCCGTTGAAAAGGTGACGACCTCCGAGCCCACCGCGAAACTATTGAGCAACGCCGACGGCCAGCCGGTGGCCAACGCCGCGGACGCCATGAGCAAGCTCGTGTCGCAGCTGACCCGGCCGGTGCGCTGGGACCTGTGCACCGCGACCATGCGTTCCGACAACGTGACCGCGATCGTCGAGTTCCCCCCAGCCGGGACGCTCGCCGGAATCGCCAAGCGAGAACTTCGGGGGGTGCCGGCGCACGCCGTCAAATCCCCCGCTGACCTGGATGGGCTAGCTGAGATTTAGCTGCGCGCCTTACCAGCTGACAACCGCATAACTCAACGTATTTTCCGCAGTATCAACCCAATTAGAAGGAGCCACCGTGCCCGCCACTCAGGAAGAAATCATCTCCGGCCTCGCCGAGATCATCGAAGAGGTCACCGGTATCGAGCCGTCCGAGGTCACCCCGGAGAAGTCGTTCGTCGACGACCTGGACATCGACTCGCTGTCGATGGTCGAGATCGCCGTGCAGACCGAGGACAAGTACGGCGTGAAGATCCCCGACGAGGACCTTGCCGGTCTGCGCACCGTCGGTGACGTCGTCGCCTACATCCAGAAGCTCGAGGAAGAGAACCCCGAGGCCGCCGCGGCGATCCGGGCGCAGATCACGGAGAGCAAGTGACCAGACCTTCCACTGCTAACGGCGGTTTCCCCAATGTTGTGGTAACCGCCGTCACGGCGACGACGTCAATCGCGTCGGACATCGAAAGCACGTGGAAGGGCTTGTTGGCCGGCGAGAGCGGCATCCACGTACTCGAGGACGAGTTCGTCACGAAGTGGGACTTGCAGGTTCGTATCGGTGGCCACCTCAAGGAGCCGCTCGACCCGCTGATGAGTCGGCTCGAGATGCGACGCATGTCGTATGTCCAGCGGATGGCCAAGTACCTCGGCAACCAGCTGTGGGAATCCGCGGGCAGCCCGGAGGTCGATCCCGATCGCTTTACGGTCGTGATCGGCACCGGTCTGGGTGGCGGCGAGAAAATCGTCGAGACCTATGACGCGATGAACGAAGGCGGGCCCCGCAAGGTGTCACCGCTTGCCGTTCAGATGATCATGCCCAACGGTGCCGCAGCCGTCGTCGGCCTCGAGCTCGGCGCCCGCGCCGGCGTCATCACTCCGGTCTCGGCCTGTTCGTCGGGCTCGGAGGGTATCGCCCATGCGTGGCGGCAGATCGTCATGGGTGACGCCGACATCGCCGTCTGTGGCGGCGTGGAAGGCGGCATCGAGGCTCTGCCCATCGCGGCGTTCTCGATGATGCGCGCCATGTCGACCAACAACGAGAATCCCGAAGGCGCGTCGCGGCCGTTCGACAAGAACCGTGACGGCTTCGTGTTCGGCGAGGCCGGCGCGCTGATGGTCATCGAGACCGAGGAGCACGCCAAGGCCCGTGGTGCCAAGCCACTGGCTCGACTGCTCGGCGCAGGCATCTCGTCCGACGCCTACCACATGGTCGCTCCTGCACCGGACGGCCTGCGTGCCGGCCATGCGATGAAGCGGGCGATGGAGCAGGCCGGACTGTCCCCCAAGGACATCGACCACATCAACGCGCACGCGACGGCTACCCCGATCGGCGACACAGCCGAGGCGAATGCCATCCGGGCCGCCGGCGTGGAGCACGCGGCGGTGTACGCGCCGAAGTCGGCGCTCGGCCACTCCATCGGTGCGGTCGGCGCGCTGGAATCAGTGCTGACGGTGTTGACGCTGCGCGATGGCGTCATCCCGCCCACACTTAACTATGAGACCCCTGACCCCGAGATCGATCTCGATGTCGTTGCGGGCGAGCCTCGTTATGGCGAATACAAGTACGCCATCAACAACTCGTTCGGATTTGGTGGTCACAATGTTGCCCTGGCGTTTGGGCGCTACTGAGCGAGAGGGAAGAACGCAGTAGAAATGGCAGGGTTGGCTACGGGGAACGGACTCCCCAATGTTGTCGTCACCGGAATCGCGATGACGACTGCCCTGGCAACCGATGCGGAAAGCACCTGGCAAGGACTGCTCAACGGCCATAGCGGCATTCGCAAGCTCGAGGATCCGTTCGTCGAGCAGTACGACCTTCCGGTCCGCATCGGTGGGCATCTCCGAGAAGATTTCGACAGTGAACTGACGCGGGTAGAACTGCGCCGGTTGTCGTATCTGCAGAAGATGTCGACAGTGCTCGGTCGCCGCGTCTGGGAGAACGCAGGCACGCCGGACGTCGATCCCAAACGGTTGATGGTCGCCATCGGCACCGGGATGGGCTCCAGCGAGGAATTGCTCTACGCCTATGACGGCATGCGCGCCAAGGGCCTTCGCGCGGTGTCGCCGCTGGCTGTGCAGATGTACATGCCCAATGCGGCGGCCGCGGCCGTCGGGCTTGAGCGCAAGGCCAGGGCCGGTGTGCTGACGCCGGTCTCGGCCTGCGCCTCGGGTTCTGAGGGAATCGCCCACGCGTGGCGCAACATCGTGCTCGGCGAGGCCGACGTCGCGATCTGCGGTGGCGTGGAGACGAAGATCGAAGCCGTGCCGATCGCCGGTTTCGCGCAGATGCGAATCGTCCTGTCCACCACCAACGATGACCCGGCAGGCGCCTGCCGCCCTTTCGACAAGGACCGCAACGGCTTCGTGTTCGGCGAGGGCGCTGCTCTCATGGTCATCGAGACCGAGGAGCACGCAAAGGCGCGCGGCGCCAACATTATTGCGCGTTTGATGGGCGCCGGCGTCACGTCGGACGGCTATCACATCGTTGCACCCGACCCGAACGGTGAGCAGGCCGCGCACGCGATGACGCGGGCGATTCAACTCGCGGGCCTGAGCCCCACCGACATCGACCACGTCAATGCGCATGCCACCGGCACCAACGTCGGCGACGTGGCCGAGGGAAAGGCGATCAACAACGCGATGGGCGGCCACAAGCCGGCCGTCTATGCACCGAAATCGGCGCTGGGCCACTCTGTCGGCGCCGTCGGCGCAGTGGAGTCCATCTTGACCGTAATGGCGTTGCGGGACGGGGTAATACCGCCGACGCTCAATCTGAAGAATCTCGACCCCGAGATCGACCTGGACGTGGTGCACGGTGCGCCGCGGCCGGGCAACTATCAGTACGCCATCAACAATTCGTTCGGATTCGGTGGGCACAACGTCGCGCTCGCCTTCGGGAAGTACTGAGTTGCAAGTACTTTGCAAAGGCGCGAGCCGACATCCGATGCGCTACAGGAGGTTTCTATGACAACCATGGTCCCCGAAGCTGTCGGTGAATCGCTGGACCCACGCGATCCGCTACTGCGTCTGAGCACGTTCTTCGACGACGGGAGCGTCGAGCTGCTGCACGAGCGCGACCGCTCGGGCGTGCTGGCCGCGGCCGGAACCGTCAACGGTGTGCGCACCGTTGCGTTCTGCACCGACGGCACCGTCATGGGCGGGGCCATGGGCACCGAAGGCTGCGCCCACATCGTCAACGCCTACGACACAGCCATCGAGGAGCAGAGCCCCATCGTGGGTATCTGGCACTCCGGCGGTGCTCGGCTGGCCGAGGGTGTGCGGGCACTGCACGCCGTTGGTCTGGTCTTCGAGGCCATGATCCGCGCGTCGGGCTACATCCCGCAGATCTCGGTGGTGGTCGGCTTCGCGGCCGGCGGCGCGGCCTATGGACCTGCGCTGACCGACGTCGTCGTGATGGCGCGGGAGGGCCGCGTGTTCGTCACCGGACCCGACATCGTGCGAAGCGTCACCGGCGAGGACGTCGACATGGCATCGCTGGGCGGCCCGGACACACATCACAAGAAGTCCGGCGTGTGCCACATCGTCGCCGACGACGAGCTGGACGCCTACGAGCGCGGCCGTCGACTGGTCGGATTGTTCTGCCAGCAGGGCCATTTCGACCGCAGCAAGGCCGAGGCCGGAGATACCGACTTGCACGCGCTGCTGCCGGACTCGCCGCGCCGCGCTTACGACGTGCATCCGCTCGTGGAGGCGCTGCTCGATAGCGACACCCCGTTCGAGGAATTCCAGGGCAAGTGGGCGCCGTCGATCGTCGTGGGCCTTGGCAGGCTGTCGGGCCGGTCGGTCGGCGTGATCGCGAACAACCCGCTGCGCCTCGGCGGCTGCCTGAACTCCGAAAGCGCCGAGAAGGCAGCGCGTTTTGTGCGGCTGTGCGACGCGTTCGGGATTCCGCTGGTGGTCATCGTCGACGTGCCCGGCTATCTGCCGGGCGTGGACCAGGAGTGGGGCGGCGTGGTGCGCCGCGGCGCCAAGCTGCTGCATGCCTTCGGTGAGGCGACGGTTCCGCGGGTCACGCTGGTGACCCGAAAGATCTACGGCGGCGCCTACATTGCGATGAACTCGCGGTCGCTGAACGCCACCAAGGTGTTCGCGTGGCCGGATGCGGAGGTCGCCGTGATGGGCGCCAAAGCCGCCGTCGGCATCCTGCACAGGAAGAAACTGGCCGCCGTGCCCGATGATGAGCGCGAGGCACTGCACGAGGAGCTGGCCGCCGAGCACGAGCGGATCGCCGGTGGCGTGGATTCGGCCATCGACATCGGCGTGGTCGACGAGAAGATCGATCCCGCGCACACCCGCAGCAAGCTGACGCAGGCACTGGCCGAGGCGCCCGCGCGTCGCGGCCGGCACAAGAACATCCCGCTGTAGTCAGCGCGAGCAGATAAGCAGTTCCTCGGCCACGGCCAGCACTCGGTCGCGGTCGGTTTCGACCAGCCCGATGCGGGTGCGACGATCGACGATGTCGTCGGCAGTCAACGCCCCTTCGTGAGTCACCGCGTACTCGAATTCCGCACGGGTGACGTCGATTCCGTCGGCCACCGTCTCGGTCGGCCGCTCGCAGCTCGCGGCGGCGATCACGTTCGGCGCCTCTGCGCCGTACCGCGCAACCAGTGAAGACGGCAGCTCGGTCGGCGACTTCAGCATCGCAACGGGATTCGACGGTGCACCCACCAGCGGCAGGTTGCGGGTGCGGCACTCGCCGGCGGCGAGCCCCCGCAACTCCACAGCGCGGTCGAGGACATCTTCGGCCATGTACCGGTATTCGGTCAGCTTGCCGCCGATCACGCTGATGGCGCCCGACGGCGACTCGACCACAGCGTGGTCACGCGACAGGTCGGCCGTGCGTCCCTCCCCGGCGTCGACCAACGGCCGAAGCCCCGCATACGCACCGATCACGTCGTCGCGACCCAGCGCTACACCGAGTGCGCTGTTCACGGTGTCCAGCAGGAACGTGATTTCCTCCGAAGTGGGCACGGGCACATCGGGAATCGGACCGGGCGCGTCCTCGTCGGTGATCCCCAGGTAGACCCGGCCCAGCTGTTCTGGCATCGCGAACACGAACCGATTGATCGAGCCAGGAATCGGAATCGTCAGCGCGGCAACGGGATTGCCGAATGCCTTCGCGTCAAACACCAGATGTGTTCCGCGGCTGGGCCGCACCCGGATCGAGGTATCCACCTCCCCCGCCCATACTCCGGTGGCGTTGATGACCGCGCGCGCCGACACGTCGAACGATTCGCCGGAGCGTTGATCGGTCAGCGTCACCGAGGTTGCGGTCGCGTTCGATGCCGCGACGCGGGTGAGGATTCGAGCGCCGTGCTGCGCGGCTGTGCGAGCGACCGCGGTGACCAGGCGCGCATCGTCGATGAGCTGGCCGTCATAGGCCAGCAGGCCACCCCTCAACCCGTCGCGGCGCACCGCGGGAACCAACTCGATGGCGCGCTCGGCCGACACACAGCGTGACCGCGGCAGCGTCGATGCCGGCGTTCCCGCCAGCTTGCGCAGTCCATCGCCGGCCAGGAATCCCCCGCGCACCAATGCCCGTCCGCCGGGGCCCATGGCCGGCAGCAGCGGAACCAGCTGCGGCATCGCCTTGACGAGGTGAGGGGCGTTGCGGGTCATCAGGATTCCGCGTTCGACGGCGCTGCGCCGTGCGATGGCGACGTTGCCGGTCGCCAAGTATCGCAAGCCGCCGTGCACCAGCTTGGAACTCCACCTGCTGGTGCCGAACGCCAGATCGTGTTTCTCCACCAGCGCGACCGACAAACCGCGGGTCGCGGCGTCCAGTGCGATGCCGGTGCCGGTGATGCCGCCGCCGATCACGATGACGTCGAGCTTCTCCCCGTCGGCCAGTGCCGCGAGTTCGGCCGCTCGACGTGACTCGTTGAGTGCGGTGGAACCGGTCAAGGTTTCAGGTATCCGTTCAGCGAGTGGGCCAACTCGACGGCGAGCGCGTCGGTGTCGAGGATGGGCGCGACCATCTGGGCCGACTGAACCGCCGACTGCGTGATCAGCAGGCACATCGCCGCGAAGTGTCGCGGTTCGCCGGCGCGCACGCTGCCCCCGTCCTGGGCGAGCTTGATCGCGTGTGCCAGCGCGTCGATGAGAATCTGCTGGCTGGTGCCCATCCGTTCGGCGATGTAGATCATCGCCATGTTCGGCGCTTGCAGCACCGACATCACGACCTCGTCGCGGCGTATATGTTCGGCGATCGCGACCACACGCTCGACCAGCGCTTCGCGGTCGGTCCCGCGTTCCGGCACGTCATCGAGGACACCGGCGATGCGCGTGGTCAACAGCTCGGCGAGCACAAAGCGGATATCGGGCCAGCGGCGGTAAATGGTCGGGCGGCTCACCCTGGCCCGTCGCGCGATCTCGGCCAGCGTCACCCGGTCGACCCCGTAGGCCAGCACGCACGCCGCGGTGGCGTCGAGGATCCGGGACTCGACCGTCGACCCAGAGTTACTGATTGACAGCATGTGTAATACTGTAACGCATGACGCGTCCGGATGACCAACAGACGACTCTGCTGCCCCCGATGAAGTGGAACGCCTGGGGCGACCCGCAGGAAGCCAAGCCGCTGTCCGACGGCATTCGGTCGCTGCTCAAACAAGCCCTCGGTGTCGAAGAGTCGACCGCTGTCGAGCTCGAACCGGATCAGGTTCGGCTGCGGCCGTCCGCGCTGTCCCCCGCCGACCTCGACGGGCTGACGGCGATCGTCGGTGCCGAATACTGCAGCGTCGACGATCGCGGCCGGTTGCTGCGCGCCGGCGGCAAGTCGACACTGGATCTGTTGCGCCGCAAGGATTCTGGCGTACAAGACGCCCCCGACGCGGTGCTGGTGCCCGGCGACGAAGAGGATATAGCCGAGATCACCAAGTATTGCGCACGGCGCAGCATCGCCGTCGTGCCCTTCGGCGGCGGCACCAGCGTGGTCGGCGGTCTTGATCCCATCCGCGGCGACTTCAAGGCCGTCGTGTCGCTGGATCTGCGACGGCTCGACCAGTTGCACTCCCTCGACGAAATCTCCTC
>NZ_DASSCY010000246.1:0-7291 GCF_035697385.1 Mycobacterium sp.
CGACGTTCGTCATCGACACAGACCGCACCGTGCTCGACGTGATCGCCAGCGAATTCAGCATGGACACCCACGCCGACAAGGCGCTCGAGGTGCTGCGGGAGCGCCAGTCGGCCTAGGGCAGGCTTGAGAACGTGGGGGTGCGCGCCAGGAACAACGTGAACATCGTCGGTGCCCCTGACGGGCCGACGATCATGCTGGCGCACGGTTTCGGCTGCGATCAAACCTTGTGGCGTTACGTGACGTCCGCGCTGGTCCCCGAGTTCCGGGTGGTGCTGTTCGACCACGTCGGCTCGGGAGCGTCGGATCCGTCGGCGTGGGATCCGCACCGCTACGCGTCGTTGCAGGGATACGCCGACGACGTCCTCGACATCGTCAATGAACTGGACCTGCAGGACGTGACGTTCGTCGGTCATTCCGTGGCCGCGATGATCGGGGTCCTTGCGGTGGCCGCCGAGCCCGGTCGGTTCGCCAAGCTGGTCCTGCTCGTCCCGTCTCCCTGCTACATCGACGACGGCGACTACCGCGGTGGCTTCTCCCGAAGCGACATCGACGAACTTCTCGAGTCTCTCGAGAGCAACTATCTTGGCTGGTCGCGGGCGATGGCCCCGGTGATCATGGGAGCGCCTGACCGGCCTGAACTCGCTGACGAGCTCACTGACAGCTTTTGCCGCACCGACCCCGAATGCGCACGGGTGTTCGCCAATGCGACGTTCCTCGCTGACAACCGTGCGGATTTGGCGCGCGTGACGGTCCCCACGCTGATCATCGACAGCGCACAGGACGCGATCGCGCCGCGAGAGGTCGGAACCTACGTCCAGCGCAGCATCGCCGGCAGCAGCCTGATCACGCTCGACACCATCGGTCACTGTCCGCAACTCAGTGCCCCAGACCCCACCGCCTCGGCGATTGCGGCGTTCGCGCGGTCCACGTGATCAAGGACAGAGAGGCGATCGACCTCTACGAGAACGCGCCGTGCGGATACATCGCGACAGGGCCGGACCGGCGAATCGTAGCCGTGAACGCGACGCTGTCGACATGGCTTGGCTACGAGCGAAACCAGTTGATCGGCAAGGCATTCACCGACTTGCTCACCGCCGGTGGGCTCATTCACTATGAGACCCACTTCGCGCCCCTTCTTGAGGTAGAAGGTGAAATAGGCGGAGTCACCGTCGAATTGGTCACGGCGCAAGGCGCCCGCCTGCCGATGTTCGTCACTGCGAATTCCAAGACCGATGCCGACGGCCGGGCCGTGATGCTGCGATTCGTTCTGCAAGACGCTCGGGATCGGCGGTTGTATGAACGCGAACTGCTCGAGGCCCGCCGACGAGCCGAACTGGAACGCACGCGGGCGCAGGTGCTTGTGGGCGCATTGCAGCGATCGCTGCTTCCGCCGTCCCTGTCGCCGCCCGAGGGCTTGGAAGCATCCGCGTATTTCCATCCCGCCTCGCCCGACGAGGTGGGCGGGGATTTTTACGACTTGTTTCAACTGTCGTCCACCAAGTGGGGTTTCTTCCTCGGCGACGTCTGCGGTAAAGGTGCGAACGCGGCGGCGCTGACATCGCTGACCCGATACACGCTGCGCGCTGCGGCGGTCATCGACGACGATCCGGTGCGGGTTCTGCACAACCTCGATGCGGTCTTCGACCAGGAGGTGATGAACGACGCGCTGCGGTTCTGCACGGTCGTCTTCGGCATCCTGAGTCGCCGCGAGCACGGCTTCGACGTGCACCTCGCGAGCGCAGGGCATCCACCGGCTCTTCTGATCACCACCGACGGCAACGTGCGATACGTCGACACCGCAAGCGGTCCGGCCATCGGAATCTCGTCGAAGTCGCCGTTCGTCTCGACACGGCTGTGCCTAACGGGCGGCGACACCCTGGTGCTCTACACAGACGGATTGACCGAGGCGCGTACCGGCGAGGGCACAGCGCGGTACGACGACGAAGACGCCCTGATCGCGTTCGCCGCGGCACATGCTCCGACCACTGCCCGGTCGATCGTGCACGCGATCCGTTCGGTGCTCGACCGCCTCGGGGCCGGCGTGGAGGACGACGTTGCGGTGCTGGCGTTGGGTGTGCCGCAGCCGTCCTAGGTGTTTATGCCTCCGGACCCAACAAGAGGTCGGCATCGAAACACGTGTGCTCGCCGGTGTGGCATGCCGCGCCGACCTGGTCGACTTCGAGCAGCACGGTGTCGCCGTCGCAATCCAGCCGCACCGAGTGCACGTACTGGGTGTGACCGGAGGTCTCCCCCTTCACCCAATGCTGTTGGCGGGAGCGCGAGTAGTAGGTGGCCTTGCGGGTTTCCAGCGTGCGCGCCAGTGCGAGGTCGTCCATCCACGCCACCATCAGCACCTGGCCGGTGGCGCGTTCCTGCGCGACCGCGGTGAACAACCCGTTGGCGTCGCGCTTGAGCCGCGACGCAATGTTTGCGTCGAGCGTCATTACCGCACCACGATCCCTTCTGCCGCCATCGCCGCCTTCACCTGGCCGATGGTCAGCTCCCGGAAATGGAAGACGCTTGCGGCCAGCACGGCGTCGGCACCTGCAACAACGGCTGGCGCGAAATGTTCCACCGCGCCCGCGCCGCCGCTGGCGATCACCGGCACCGAGACCGCCCCTCGCACGGCCCGCAGCATCTTCAGGTCGAAGCCGGCCTTGGTGCCGTCGTAGTCCATCGAGTTGAGCAGGATCTCACCGACACCGAGTTCCGCTCCGCGCGTTGCCCATTCGACCGCGTCGATGCCGGTGCCGCGGCGCCCGCCGTGCGTGGTGACCTCCCACCCCGACGGCGTCGGCTCCTGACCTTGCGGGACGGTGCGCGCGTCGACCGACAGCACGATGCACTGCGACCCGAACTGGCGTGACAGTTCGGCCAGCAATTCGGGCCGGGCGATAGCAGCCGTGTTGACGGCGACCTTGTCGGCACCCGCGCGCAGCAGCACGTCGACGTCGGCCACCGACCGCACACCACCGCCGACGGTCAGCGGGATGAAGACCTGCTCGGCGGTGTGTTTGACGACCTCGAGCATGGTGGCCCTGCCCGCAGAGGAGGCGGTGACGTCCAGGAACGTCAGCTCGTCGGCGCCCTCGGCATCGTAGGCGGCCGCAAGCTCGACGGGATCGCCCGCGTCACGCAGGTTTTCGAAGTTGACACCCTTGACCACGCGGCCGTCGTCGACGTCCAGGCAGGGGATGATGCGAACCGCGACATCCATCTAGAAATCCTTCGGTGCGCCGACGGAGTGCAGAATCTCGAGGAGCTCGCCGTGCGCGCCGGGCAGTCCCACCAGTGCCGACGGCGACGTCACCGTCCAGTCGTCGCCGGCCAGATCAGTCACAATGCCACCGGCCGCACGCACAAGCGCGACGCCTGCGGCGTGGTCCCACACCTTGCCGCTGAAACTGATTGCCCCACCGAGGATTCCGGTAGCGGTGTACGCAAGGTCGATACCGGTCGCACCGTGCATCCTCATCCGGGAACACTGCCGGCTCAGGCTCTCGATCGCCGCCAGTCGGTAGCGGCCGGGCACGCTGCCACGCGAATCGACGTTGAACGTGCCCACCCCGACGATCGAGTCGGACAACTTGGCAGGCTTCAATGGAGCTTGCTCGACACCATTGCTCAACAACGGTTTTCCGACCACGGCGGTGAACCGCTCCCCCGTGAACGGCACCCACGTCAGCCCCGCCACCGGTTCACCATCGCGCACCAAACCGAGCAGGATTGCGGCCATCGGAGAACCTGCCGCGTAGTTGAACGTGCCGTCGATCGGATCGAGCACCCACACCAGCGGCGAGTCGACGTCCGCGCCGCCGAATTCCTCGCCGTGCACCTCGATGCCGGTCCTGTCGGTGAGCGCCGCCACGACCTGACGTTCGATGGCCAGATCGACCTCGGTGGCGAAGTCGTTGCCCTTCTTTTGCACAGCCGACTCCGCGCGGTGCCCGGCGATGAACGGCTTGGCCGCCTCGTCGAGGATGGCGGCGGCCTCGGCGACCAGGGCTTCGAGGTCGGCCTCGTCCAGCGCCATCGCGGTCCTACCGCCCCGTCGCGGCCAGCGCCTGCGGCAGCGTGAACCGCCCGGCGTACAAGGCCTTTCCGACGATGGCACCCTCCACACCACGATCGACCAGCGTCGCGATGGCACGGAGATCGTCAAGGCTGGACACGCCGCCGGACGCGATCACCGGGGCGTCGGTGCGCTCGGTGACATTCGTCAGGAGCTCGAGGTTGGGCCCGTTCAGGGTGCCGTCCTTGGTGACATCGGTGACGACGAAGCGCGAACATCCTTGTTGGTCAAGGCGTTCCAGCACCTCCCACAGATCACCGCCGTCGGTTTCCCAGCCGCGCCCGCGCAGCCGGTGTTCTCCGTCGACGATCTTGACGTCCAGACCGACGGCCACCTTCTCGCCGTGTTCGGCGACGACCTTGGCGCACCACTGCGGGTTCTCCAGCGCCGCGGTACCGAGGTTGACACGGGCGCAGCCGGTGGCGAGCGCCGCCGTCAGCGACTCGTCGTCGCGAATGCCGCCGGACAACTCGACCGCCACGTCCAGCTTGCCGACCACCTCGGCGAGCAATTCACGATTCGAGCCGCGCCCGAACGCCGCGTCCAGGTCGACGAGGTGGATCCATTCGGCGCCGTCGCGCTGCCAGTTCAGCGCGGCGTCCAGCGCCGAGCCGTACTCGGTTTCGCTGCCGGCCTGGCCTTGCACCAGTCGCACGGCACGGCCCTCGACCACGTCGACGGCGGGTAGAAGTATCAATGGCCTTGTCCCAAGCACGGGGCTCAACCTAGCGCCTGAACCCAGTTGGACAGCAATGCGGCGCCCGCATCGCCGCTCTTCTCCGGATGGAACTGGGTGGCGGCCAGCGGACCGTCCTCGACCGCGGCGAGGAACGGCACATGGTGGGTCGCCCACGTCAGCAGTGCGCTGGGGTCCCCCTCCCACTGCTGCGCGGCGTACGAGTGCACGAAGTAGAACCGGGTCGTCGTGTCGAAGCCGTTGAACAACACGCTGCCTTCAGGCGCGTCGACGACGTTCCAGCCCATGTGCGGGATCACCGGGGCGTCCAACCGGATGACCGCGCCGGGCCATTGGCCGCAGCCCGTGGTCTCCTGGCCGAACTCCACGCCACGCGAGAACAGGATCTGCATGCCGACACACACGCCGAGCACCGGGCGGCCCGCCGCGACCCTGTCGGCGATGATCTTCTCGCCGCCGATCTTGCGCAGACCCGTCATACACGCCTCGAACGCGCCGACACCGGGCACCACGAGACCGTCGGCATTGCCCGCCGCCACGGCGTCGGCGGTCACCTCGACGTCCGCACCGACGCGCTGCAGGGCCCGCTGAGCCGAGCGCAGGTTGCCCGAGCCGTAGTCGAGCACCACGACTTTCCTTGTCACAGTGTGCCTTTGGTCGATGGCACCCCGGTGACACGAGGGTCGTACTCGACGGCCTGTCGCAGCGCGCGGGCCACGGCTTTGTACTGCGCCTCGGTGATGTGGTGCGGATCGCGGCCGTAGAGCGTGCGCACATGCAGCGCGATGCGGGCGTTGGAGGCAAGCGATTCGAACACGTGCCGGTTGATGACGGTGTGGTAGGGCACGTCCGATCCGGCGATCGTGGTGTGCAGCAAGTGTTCCGGCTCGCCGGTGTGCACGCAGTACGGCCGGCCGGACACGTCGACGGCGGCGTGCGCGAGCGTCTCGTCCATCGGGATCCAGGCGTCACCGAAGCGGCGGATGCCCTTCTTGTCGCCCAGGGCCTGACCAAGCGCCTGGCCCAGCACGATCGCGGTGTCTTCGACGGTGTGGTGAGCCTCGATCTCGACGTCGCCCTTGGCGCGCACGGTCAGATCGAAGCTGGCGTGGCTGCCGAGCGAGGTGAGCATGTGGTCGTAGAACGGCACGCCGGTGTCGATGTCGACGATGCCGGTGCCGTCGAGATCGAGCTCGACGACGATGTCGGATTCCTTTGTCTTGCGTTCTATTCGCGCACGACGGGTTTCGGTCACTGTGCTCCTATTCGGGCGCTGGCGGCCAGCAGCGCGTCGTTCTCCTCGGCCAGGCCTGTGGTGGCCCGCAGGTATCCGGGTATGCCGACGTCGCGGATCAGGACGCCCTGGTCGAGGTAGCGCTGCCAGGTGGCGGGTGCATCGGCGAACTCGCCGAACAACACGAAGTTCGCGTCGCTTTCGATGACGCGGAAACCCATGCCGGTCAACGCTTCTGTGACGCGCTCGCGCTCGGCGATCAGCTTCGCGACGCTGCCCAGCGTGTCGTCTGCGTGGCGCAGTGCGGCGCGGGCGGCGGCCTGGGTGACCGACGACAAGTGGTAGGGCAGGCGCACCAGCAGCATCGCGTCGATCACTGCGGGCGCGGCGATCAGATATCCGAGCCTGCCGCCCGCGAACGCGAACGCCTTGCTCATCGTGCGCGTGACCACGAGCCTGGTCGGGTACTCGTCGATCAGCTTGACCGCGCTGGGCTGCGATGAGAACTCGCCGTACGCCTCGTCGAGGATAAGCATCCCGGTTGCCTCAGAAGACAAGGCCTCCAGCAGTCTTCGCAGTTCGTCAAGCGGAACGCTTTGGCCCGACGGGTTGTTGGGGCTTGCGACGAAGACGATGTCGGGGGTGTGCTCCTTGATCGCCTGCACCGCGACGTCGGTGTCGAGGCCGAAGTCGTCGGCGCGGTTGGCCACCAGCCATTCGGTTTGGGTGCCGCCCGAGATGATCGGATGCATCGAATACGACGGCACGAAACCAATGGCGCTGCGGCCGGGCCCGCCGAACGCCTGTAGCAGCTGCTGCAGGATCTCATTGGAACCGTTTGCAGCCCACAGGTTTTCGACACTGAGTGCGGTGCCCGTCTGCCCACTCAGGTACGCGGCCAGGTCGGTACGCAGCACGACCGCGTCGCGGTCGGGATAACGGTGCAACTCCCCCGCGACGGCGTGAACCGAGGCCGTCACATCGTCGACAAGCGCCTTGGTGGGCGGGTGCGGATTCTCGTTGGTGTTCAGCCGTACCGGTACGTCCAATTGCGGTGCACCGTAGGGCGATTTACCGCGCAGATCATCACGCAGCGGCAGATCGTCGAGAGTCACCTTCTTGCCAGGAGTCACTTCTCGAACCTCCGCCGCACCGCTTCGCCGTGGGCGGGCAGGTTTTCGGCCTGCGACAGGGTGATCACATACCCGGAGACGTCTTTCAGCGCTGCCTCGTCGTACTCGACGACGTGGATTCCCTTGAGGAACGTCTGCACGGAAAGACCGCTGGA
>NZ_DASSCY010000247.1:0-17702 GCF_035697385.1 Mycobacterium sp.
GACGGCGAGGCGCCGTTCCTCATCGGCGGCAAGGCCCTCACGCTCAAGCGGCACTTCATCGAGGACGTCCGCGCCGCCGATCTGCGCGAGCGGATCCATACACTCCGCCGAGCGCTGCTCGTCATGCATTCACCGACCGACAACACCGTCGGCATCGCGAACGCGAGCGAAATCTTCAGGGCTGCAAGGCATCCCCGCAGCTTCGTCTCGCTCGAGGGTGCCGACCACCTTCTGACGGGCAAGAATCAGGCGGCGCGGGCGGCCCGCATCATCAGCGCGTGGGCCGACCCCTACCTGTGATTTGTGTGCGTTCTGTCGCGCTCAGCGCAACAAGACGCAGACAAATCGCCACTACCGCACCTTGACGACGACCTTGCCCTTGGCGCTTCGATCCTCCAGCGACGCAATCGCATCCGCCGCACGCTCCAGCGGATAAACCTCCGGCTCGGGTGCTGATACTTTGCCCGACGCCAGCAGCGGCTCCAGCTCTGCCCACTGTTCGAGCAGGTACCCGGGATGGCCGAGGGCCCATGCGCCCCAACCGACTCCGACCGCGTCGACGTTGTTCAGCAGCAGCCTGTTCACCTTGACAGTCGGAATGTCGCCGCCGGTGAACCCGATCACCAGCAGCCTCCCGCCCGGCGCCAGCGAGCGCAGCGAGTCGGTGAAGCGGTCCCCGCCGACAGGGTCGACGACGATGTCCACGCCGCGGCCGTCGGTCAGCTCCTTGACCGCGTCCTTGAAGCCGTCGGCCAGCACGACGTCGGATGCGCCGGCGGCCTTGGCGACGCCGATCTTCTCCTCGGTGCTGACCACCGCGATGGTGCGCGACGCGCCCCAAGCCGGTGCCAGCCGCAGTGTCGAGGTGCCGATGCCGCCCGCCGCCCCGTGCACCAACACGGTCTCGCCCTCGGCCAGCCGGCCTCGCGTCCGCAACGCGTGATGCATCGTCAGGTCGTTGAACAGCAGTCCCGCGCCGGCTTCGAAGGACACCGAGTCCGGCAGCTTGAACACTCGATCAGGTTGCAGCACAACGACTTCGGCCATCGCCCCGTACAGCATCGTCAAGCCGGCCACCCGGTCACCAGCCGCCACGTGGGCACCATCGGGCGCGCTGCGCACGACGCCCGCGATCTCCGCGCCCGGGGTGTAGGGCAGGTCCGGCTTGTACTGATATAGCCCGCGCGACTGCAGTGCGTCGGGAAAAGCCACCCCCGCCGCGTGCACGTCGACGACGACGCCCTCGCCGTCCGGTTCGTCGAGTTCAACGACTTCCGCTGCATGTGGGCCATCGAGCCGGGATATCTGTATCGCGCGCATCTGACCATTTAACATCGCGACCGGCCGCCTCCCTACCAACCGGTAGGATGACGAGTTCCGGCAATGTTGCCGAACTCGATGGGAGCACGCATGAGACGTGGCCAGGAGACCGGCCCGACGGGCAGACGATTCGCCGCGGCCGAGGCGATGCCGCCCGGTCGCGACATGGTCGTCCGCTCCAAGGACGGCACCCGCCTGCACGCCGAGGTGTTCGGGCCAGACGACGGCTACCCGATCGTGCTCACCCACGGCATCACGTGCGCTATCCGGGTGTGGGGCTACCAGATCGCGGACCTTTCCAGCGACTACCGCGTCATCGCATTCGATCACCGCGGCCACGGCCGCAGCTCCGTACCTGCGCGGCGGCACGACTACAGCCTCGACCACCTCGCCGCCGATCTCGACTCCGTCCTGGAGGCGGCGCTCGCACCGGGGGAACGCGCCGTCATCGCCGGGCATTCGATGGGCGGCATGGCCATCACGTCGTGGGCCGACCGCTATCCCGAGCGGGTCACGCAACGCGCCGACGCCGTCGCACTGATCAACACGACCACCGGCGACCTGCTGCGCAATGTGCAGCTCCTTCCCGTGCCGCCGCGCCTAGCCGACGCCCGCGTCCGTGCGGCAGGAACTCTGCTGAAGACGTTCGGTGCGGCGCCCCTTCTGCGCGCGGCGGATCGCCCCAGCCGGCGGTTCGTGTCGACGATTGCGGTGGGCCGCGACGCCGACCCCGCCGTCGTCGACTTCATCTATGAACTTTTCACCTCGACGCCGCCTGCGGGTCGCGGCGGCTGGGCGCGCGCACTGGTCGACGCGCTCGGGCCCGAGCACATCGGCCTGACGAACCTGACGGTCCCGACGGTGGTGATCGGCAGCGAGAAGGACCGGCTGCTGCCGGTGGTTTCGTCGCGCCGCATCGCCAACATGGCACCGAACTTGGAGCAGTTCGTCGAGCTGCCCGGCGGTCACTGCGCCATCGTCGAACGTCCCGACGAGGTCAACAAGCAGCTGCGGCTGCTCGTCGAGTCCGTGAGCCAGAAGCGCAGCGCCTAGCGCTCGCCCGTGAGCGTTGGCAAAAAAGTAGGTGGGAGATGCCGGCGCGGCACCCAGCGTCAGCTCGACAGCGCCCGATGGACTTCGTCGGCCGCACGCTTGCCCGAGCGGACCGCGCCGTCGAAGAAACCCGTCCATTCGTCGGCGGTTTCGGTGCCCGCCCAATAGATGCCGTCGACCGGCTTGTGCAGCCACGGGCCATACGTCGTCCACGAGCCCGGCGGCACCGCGGCTGTCGGACCTCCGGGAGCGAATTCCTCTGTGCCCCAACAATGGTCTATGTAGTCGATCGGTTGCGACGCTTGGTCGCCGAATATCGCCGTAAACCCGGCGAGCGCGCGCTCGCGACGCTCGGGTGCCGGCAGCTGATCG
This sequence comes from Mycobacterium sp., assembly GCF_035697385.1. GTDB lineage: Bacteria > Actinomycetota > Actinomycetes > Mycobacteriales > Mycobacteriaceae > Mycobacterium. The sequence continues at coordinate 2,746 of NZ_DASSCY010000247.1, forward strand.
AAGGACCGCGCATCGGTGAAGCCCAACAAAATGCCCGGTCCCGTGTCGCTCGGGCTGACGTCGAAGGTGATGAAGACCGGCCCCTCGTCGGAGAGCGCCTCGCCCGAGCAGCCGTTCTCCCGCCAGAACGGTGTCTCGTAGGCGGCGAAGGCCTTGCTCAGGCTGCCCTGCGGCCAATGCTGCGCGAGCTTCTCGTACTCGGGAGGTAGGGCCGGATCGAACTCGATGCCCGCGCGATGCGCCGGCGGGATCGCCACGATGACCGCACTGGCGGTGACATCGCCACGATCGGAGCCGACCGCCACGGTGCCGTCGGCGCGTCGTTCGATGTGGCGCACGACTGTGTTCAGCACGACCCGCGAGCCCAGCTCCTCGGCCATACGCACCGCGATCTGCTGTGTCCCGGCGGGGAAGCGGTCCTGCTGAGCGCCGCCCTCGACGTCGAGCATGCGCCCTAGGCCGCCGCCCGCCTTGACGTAGCGAACCGCATGCAGCATCGACACCGCCTCGGGCTCACAGCCCCACGTCACCCTGGCCATGATCGCCATCAGATCCCGCGTCGACGCACTCGCGTGCACGTACCGCAGCCACTCGTCGAGGGTCTTGCTGTCGAGGATGTCGGCGATTGGAGACGTCCACGGCTCATGCACCGGCACCCGCCGACAGACCCGGTCGAAACGCCACTGGATACGGGAGACGTCGAGCAACTCGATGATCGACAGCCGCGGAATCGTGCTGCGATACGAGCGGACTCGGCCGCGCCATCGGATGAGGTTCTTGCCGTGGCTGTACGTCCGCACCGTGTCGCAGCCCAGCTCTTTCGCCAGCGCAATCACGGCGTCCTGCGTGGGGCCGACGAAGGTCCCTCCGAGGTCAATCGGCGCGCCGGCGATCGTGGTGGAGCAGGATCGGCCGCCGACGCGATCGCGGCCCTCTAGAACCACCACCTCGTGTCCGAGCCGGACCAGCTCGCGGGCCGCCGACAGCCCCGCGAACCCGGCACCCACCACGACGACGTCGGCATTGCCTGGCATGGTCACCTCACTAGGCTCTCACGCTGTGAAGGTCATGACAGCGTTGTTCGGCCCGACGGATGCAATCGATCGCGCGCACGCGCTGAGGGAGGCCGGGGCCAGCGGTGTCTTCACCTTCGAGGGGCAACACGATCCGTTCACGCCGCTGACGCTGGCTGCGACGGTCGGCGGCCTGGATCTGATGACGAATGTGGCAATCGCGTTCCCTCGCAACCCGATTCACGTCGCGCATCAGGCCAACGATCTGCAGCTGCTGACGAAAGGCCGCTTCACGCTGGGCCTCGGCACACAGGTTCGCGCGCAGATCGAGAAGCGGTTCGGCGCTGACTTCGACCGCCCGGTCGCACGGATGCGAGAAATGGTCGGTGCGCTGCGCGCCATCTTCGCGACATGGAACTCCGGCGAACGGCTCGAATTCCGCGGCGAGTACTTCCAGCACACGCTGATGACCCCGGCGTTCAACCCCGGCCCGAACCCGTACGGCGCGCCGCCGATCTATCTCGGCGCCCTCGGCCCGAGGTTGACCAGGGCCACCGCCGAGATCGCCGACGGCTTGCTCGTCATGCCGTTCGGGTCCAAACGCTTCCTGCACGATGTGGTCCTGCCGGAGGTGCGTGAGGGCTTGGCCATCGCCGGACGCGACGCCGGCGAGTTCGCCATCGTTCCGGAGATCATCGTTTCGGTGGGCAGCGAAGACACCGACCACGCGGCCGCGCGCAGGCTGCTGGGTTTCTACGGGTCGACGCCGGCCTACCGACCCGTCCTCGCGGCGCACGGCTGGGGTGATCTTCAGCCAGAGCTCAACACGCTGTCCAAGCAGGGCCGCTGGGAGGAGATGGGGCGGCTCATCGACGACGACATCCTGCACACCATCGCCGCATGCGGCAGCCCAGCCGAAGTCGCCGCGCACATCCGCGACCGGGTCGACGGAGTGTCGGACCGGATCTGCCTGTACCAGCCGGGCCCGATCGGCGTTGAGTCGTTAGCCGAGATCATCGACGCACTCAGCGGCTGAGCTTTATCGTGGTACCCAGCCGGACCAAAGGAGGTCAGATGGCTGAGCAGGCCGATTACTCCGACGTGCTGATCGTCGGGGCAGGCATCTCCGGAATCGGCGCCGCGTATCGCATCCACGAAAAGAATCCGCAGCTGTCCTACGCAGTGCTGGAGCGGCGGGCGCGAATCGGCGGCACATGGGACCTGTTCCGGTACCCGGGCATCCGGTCCGACAGCGACATCTTCACGCTCAGCTATCCCTACGAGCCCTGGACGCGACCGGAGAACGTCGCGGACGGGCAATACATCCGGCAATACCTCACCGAGACTGCCCGCAAGTACGGCATCGACGAGCACATCCGGTTCAACACCCGCGTCGTGTCGGCCGACTGGGATTCGACCACCGACACCTGGACGGTGCAGACCGAGCAGGATGGAGCACCCAAGACCTACCGTTGCCGGTTCCTGTTCTTCGGCACCGGCTACTACAACTACGACGAGCCCTACAAGCCGGAGTTTCCCGGTATCGAGAAGTTCAGTGGCGACGTCGTGCACCCGCAGCACTGGCCGGAGTCGCTGGACTACACCGGTAAGCGGGTCGTGGTGATCGGCAGTGGTGCGACGGCGGTCAGCATGATTCCGTCGCTGACCGAGAAGGCCGGGCACGTCACGATGCTGCAGCGCTCACCGACCTACATGCTGTCCATGCCGCGGATCCACCCGGTGGTGCAGGCGATCAGGAAAGTCCTGCCGCTGCGGGCCGCCAACACCGCCGTTCGTTGGTACAACACTCTGTTCACCGTTCTGACCTATGTGATCGCGCGCAAGGCGCCCCGGTTCAGCAGGTGGTTGATTCGCAGTGGCGCCAAACGCAATCTGCCGCAGGGATATCCGGTCGACATCCACTTCAAGCCGCGTTACGACCCGTGGGATCAGCGGTTGTGCCTGATCCTCGACAACGACCTCTATTCCGCGGTCAGCGACGGGCGCGCCGAAGTGATCACCGACCAAATCGATCACGTCGACGCCACCGGAATCGCGCTCAGGTCAGGACAGCACGTCGACGCTGACATGATCATCACCGCCACCGGCCTGCAGCTGCAGGCGCTTGGCGGCGTGGAAGTGAGCATCGACGGTGCAGACGTCAAGCCGCAGGATCGCTTCGTCTACAAGGAGCACATGCTCGAAGACATCCCGAACATGGCGTGGTGTGTCGGCTATATAAACGCTTCGTGGACGCTGCGGGCCGACCTGACCGCGCGAGCCTTCGCAAAGCTATTGGCTTACATGGACTCTCACGGATACACGCACGCATACCCGCACCTCGGCGACAAGCCCATGCCGGAGAAGCCGGCGTGGAACATCAACGCCGGCTACGTGCAGCGCGCCGCACACGTGCTGCCGAAGTCGGGCACTCACCGGCCGTGGAACGTGCGGCACAACTATGTGCTGGATGTCATCGACCATCGCTTCGACCGTATCGACGAGTCGATGGTGTTCGGCCGGGCGACGGAAGACGCGGTCAAGTTCGCCTAGTGGGCCCGAGCGGAGGAATGCCGGTGAGCGCCGAAGAGCCCGAGTACAGCGACGTATTGATCATCGGCGCCGGATTCTCCGGCATCGGCGCCGCCTACCGTATCCGGGAGAAGAACCCTAGTCTGCATTACACGATCCTGGAGCGACGCGAACGCCTCGGCGGCACGTGGGATCTATTCCGCTATCCCGGCATCCGCTCTGACAGCGACATCTTCACTTTGTGCTTTCCCTGGGAGCCGTGGACGCGGCCCGAGATGATCGCCGAAGGCGACGACATCTGGGAGTACATCGCCGAGACTGCGCGAAAGCATGGAATCGACAAGCACATCCGGTTCAACACGTATGTGCGGTCGGCCGACTGGGATTCGACCACCGACACCTGGACGGTGCAGACCGAGCAGGACGGTGCACCGAAGACGTACCGGAGTCGGTTCCTGTTCTTCGGCACCGGCTACTACAACTACGACGAGCCGTACGCGCCGACCTTTCCCGGCGTCGAAGACTTCACGGGCGAGGTGGCACACCCGCAGCACTGGCCAGAGTCGCTGGACTGCACCGGCAAGCGTGTCGTCGTCATCGGCAGCGGCGCGACCGCCGTCAGCATGATCCCGTCGTTGGCCGCAAAAGCCGCGCACGTGACCATGCTGCAGCGCACGCCGTCGTACATGATCTCGGCGATGAGAGTGGAGCCGACGGCCAACGCGATCCGAAAAGCGTTGCCGCGGCGCCTCGCCCACTGGATCGTGCGGTGGCGCAACGCGCTGTTCGGCAGCCTGCTGTGGGCGATCGCCCGCACCGCACCGGAATTCAGCAAGCGCACCCTGCGCCGCATCGCGGAGAACAACCTGCCGTCAGGCTACGACATCGATACCCACTTCAAGCCGCCGTACAACCCGTGGGATCAGCGGTTGTGCTTCATTCTCGACGCCGACCTCTACAAGGCCATCAGCGCAGGCGATCTGGAAATGGTCACCGACCACGTCGATCACATGGACGCCACCGGAATCGTGCTGAGATCAGGCCGGCATCTTGACGCCGATGTCATCGTCACCGCCACGGGCATCCAGCTACAGGCGCTCGGCGGCATCACGCTAAGCGTCGACGGAGAGAAGATCGTTCCCCACGACCGGTTCCTGTTCAGGCGGCACCTGCTCGAAGATGTTCCGAACGCGGCGTGGTGCATGGGATATACCAACGCGTCGTGGACGCTGGGGGCCGACATGACCGCACGGTCGGTCGCCGACCTGCTGGTTTACATGGATTCTCACGGGTATACCCACGCTTACCCGCATCTCGGCAGGGTCGACATGCCCGAGCAGCCCGCGTTCAACCTGCAATCCGGCTACGTCAAGCGGGGTTTGCACGCGCTACCGAGATCGGGCACCCGCAGGCCGTGGGCGTTGACCCACAACTACCTGCGTGACGTCCTTGGCCGGCCGTTCGAGTCGATCGAAGACTCGATGGTGTTCGGCCGCGCGGCTAGGGTGTCCGCAGATTCAGCCCCGTCGCGAGAAGCTGTGTAGCACTGAGCCCGAACGTCGACTTGAACCTGTCCGCGAGGTGAGACGGGCTGGCGAAGCCCGACTCCGCCGCCGCGGTGGTCAGGTTCTGTCCGGCCGCGATCGCCGCGCCCGCGTGCACGAGCCGAACCCAGAGCCGGTAGCGGCGCAGGCTGGTGCCCAGTTCGTCGCGGAACAGATGCAGAAACCGCGACTCGGACAGGCCCGCCGCGGCGGCTAGTTCACGCGAGGAGATCGTCGTCGCCGGATCGTCACGGATTCTCTTGGCGCCCTGCGCAATACGGGCATCGACGGCCCGGTTCGCGGCCGGTGCGGCGAGATCGAGCCAGCGGCAGGCGCTTTGGTCATCGTCCGGCGTGAACATCAGCCGTGCTTCGTCGGCGTGGGTGACGCCGATGTCCCCGCTGAGCGAGAACTTGCTCCGGCATGCGTGCGCCCGAAGCGACGTCGGCTCCAGGTAGCAGGACACCAGCCCGCGGCCCTGGCAGATCAGTTGATGGGTCAGCCGCGGCGGGATCAGCACACTGTGCGCATCGCGTTTGGTGCCGTCAGGGGTAACCACGGTGAGCGGTCCGTCGATGCCGACGGCCAAGCACCACACCGAGCCCGAATGGGGCTCGAGATTCAGGCTGGGGCCGGCGTAGAGGGCTTGGCCGGGCCAGAGCCACACCGACGGATAGCAGGTTTGTGGAAGCGGCGCGACCACTTCTGCGACCATGCTGGACTCCTACGTCGGTTCAGACAGGAGGCTACCTTGGCCAGCTCGATCGGCACCGCGGTCATCATCGTCATCAGTGTGTTCTTCCTCGGCATGGGCGTCTACGCGTTGGCCGCCCCAGCGGCGCTCATCCGCCCCTTCGGCATCACCCTCGGTGACGCCGCGTCGCGTTCGGAGGTGCGCGCGGTCTACGGCGGATTCGGCCTCGCGATCGCAGGGGTACTGGCGTACGCGGCCGTGCAGCCCGAGCACAGAGTCGGAATTCTGATCACCGTCGGTGCCGCGCTCGCGGGGATGGCGCTGGGGCGGGTGGTGTCCGCCGTGGTGGATTCCAGGACCGCGTTCTATCCGAACTGGTTCTACTGCTTGGTCGAGATCGTCGCCGCCGCTGCACTGTTGGGCGTCGCGCTTCAGCCCTGACCTTTCGTCCCCGCGATCCACGGTTCGATGTCGCTGACGAACGGGGTGTCGCCCAGCCGTTCGACGTCCTCTCGGAACGCGCTTGCGATGGCGCCCTTCTTCGGATTCCTGCCCGTCGCGATGAAGCTGGCGAGTTCGAAGTCGAGGGCCGCAGGCAGAGTGCGGTGCCCGTTGAAGTAGACGGCCTGCTTGAGGGCCGAGACGGCGTACGGAGATCGGTGCGCAATCCGTGCCGCGCTCGCCTGAGCGGTGTCGAGCAGGTCCGCCGAGGGGACGAGGCGGTGCACGAGCCCGGCCTCGAGCGCCTCCTTGGCCGTGAAGGGCCGACCCTCCAGCATGTGCTCGAGCGCCGCGGCCATGCCGAGCAGCGCCGGCAGCCGCAAGGTCCCGCCGCCACCGGGAATGAGGCCGGCAAGGATCTCGATCAAACCGAGCCGGACATGATCGGAGTCCGCGGCGATTCGCAAGTCGAAGAACAGCGCGAGTTCCAAGCCGCCGCCCAATGCCGCACCGTTGATCGCCGCGATGTACACCACGCCCGATCGGTGCATCCGCATGATGGTCCGCTTGAGCAGAGCGCTGTAGACGATGCCGGTGCCCCAGTCACCGCCCCGCTTCTCGGTCATCTTCAGCAGCGCGGGCACGCGCATTGCCGCGTTGTTGGCCTTGATCGACCACCGCACGAGCCGGTTAGGCATTGGGGGAGTGGACATTTCGAAGAACAGACTGACCTGTTCCGGTTCGGAGTGCGAGACGAACTTCTCGCCGGTCCCCGTCAACACGACCGCGCCGACCGACGGGTCCCGGTCGGCTGCCCGCGTGAGGCGGTCCAAGTCCTTGATCAGTCGAAGCGAAAGGAAGTGATTGGGAGGATCGTCGAATGCCGCTGTGAGGACACGCCCCTGCTGGGTCAGTGACAGCGTGTCGAGCGACAGGCCGACCGCCGTCGTCATCGGCGTGCCCGAATCTTCGCGGGAATCGGGCCGTCCGGCACGATCGTCAGCGGCGCCACCATCGGGAACGCTTGTTCTGTCGACGTCAGCTCGCAGTGCCGGACGACGGACGCAAGCTCCAGCGTTGCCGCCGTCAATGCGAAGAACTCGCCGATGCAGGAGCGGGGACCGCCACCGAACGGCAAGAACTGCCACCGATCGCGGTCATGGGAACGCTGCCCGCTGAACCGGTCGGGATCGAACTCCAGCGGGTTGTCCCACAGGCTCGGATCGCGGTGCAGCGCATAGACTCCGACCAACAGCAGACTCCCACGCTGCACCCGGTAACCGGCGACCTCCATGTCCTCGCGGGCGACCCGCATGATCCCTGGGGTGGGCCCGCCGAGTCGCAGGGCTTCCTGCAGCACGCTCACCGTGTAGGGCAGCTGCTTGCGCGGGTCGGTCTTCAGCTGCTCCGCGTCAGCAGCCAGAACCTCCTCCGCCACGCGATGCTGGATCTCTGGATGGCGACCGAGTGCCCAAAGCGCGTAGGCCAATGTTGTCGCGGTGGTCTCGAGGCCCGACGCCAAGAAAATCACCAGCTCATGGCAGATCTCGTTGTCCGACAGTGGTTTTCCGGTTTCGGGGTCCGTAGCGTCGAGCATCGCCCGAACCAGCGGCGCCTCGCGGCTCGGATCGGTCCGGCAGTCGTGGAGGATCTTCGCGGCGAGCTCGTGCGCGAGCTTGTTGAAGGCGACGGCATGGCGCCGGGCCGGGGTGGGAACCCATCGTGGCACCCGGATGGGCGCCCGGCTGCGGTCGGCGATGTAGCGGCTGACGCGTCGCATCGGCTCGACCAATTCGTCGGTGTTCTGCTCGGGCTCAAACGCCATGATCGAGCGGCCAAGCACCCGCATGGTGATCCGGCGGCTCTCCCTGTCGAGGTCGATCTGGGCGCCGTCGCCCCATGACTGCGCGCAGTCCGACGCGATCTCGTGCATCTGCGCGGTCAGGTCTGCGATCCGCTGCTTGGTGAAGACCGGCTGCAGCATGCGGCGCCGGCTCACCCACTCCTTGTGGCTGAAGTTGAGCAGCGAGCCACCGTTGAGCTTCTGCTGCTCGGTCATGAACGGGAAGTCGCGATCCACCAGCGGATAGGTGGCGGTCAGCACATCGCGTGCACCGCGCGGAGAGGTGACGATGACGAACGGCGGCATCATCCGGCGTGGCGCGATCCGCACCTCGGTCACGGGTCCGCCCGCATCGCGAAACGTCTCGCATCCGGTGTGCGGCTGCTTCAGCGCGGCGATCCGTTGCCGGTGGGCGAGCGGTGTCGCCGGCACCGGTGGCAGAGCGCCGAGATCGGTCTCGGTGCCAATCGTCACGATGGTGTCCTCTCGCTCAGTGATGCGCTGCGTCGATGGCGAACCGAACGCCGGTGTGACGCTCTGAGGCCGCCCACATTTGCGACATCAGCTCCGGATCGGACGCGGCCTTGCCCGCTGAGGCCGGCGCGGGGAGTCCGCGCATCCCGAAGAGTCGGTTCGGCCCGTAATAGCCGCCACGCTGCGCGCTGTGCGAAGCCGCGGCGTACACGATCGACAGCGCACCCACGTCGGCGGCCTGGCCGATGGTCCGGCAGCTGGTGCGCCAGAAGATGTCACCGAACCTGCGACCCGTATGCATGCCCGCCTCGGTATCTGACCACCCCGGCTGCGCCGCCACCGCGGTGAGCGGCGACCCGGCTGCCTCGAAGCGCCGATGCAGCTCATTGACGAACAGAAGATTCGCGAGCTTCGCTTGGCAGTACGCGTCGAAGGCGGAGTACTTTCGCGTCCGCCATGCCGGGTCGTCCGCCATGAGTTTTCCGAATCCGGGACGGCCGACGAACTCATGCGCGCGGCTGGTGACGACGACAACCCGGTCGCCGATGCGATCGAGGATCTGGCCGATGAAGGCGAAGTGCCCGAGATGGTTGATCCCGATGTGCAATTCGAATCCGTCGGCGGTCAAACCCCATGGGACGTAACACACTCCGGCAATGGCGAGGACGGCGTCGACCTGCCCGCACGCGGCCGCGGCCTTGCTGATCGAGGCGAGGTCGGACAAGTCGACGGGCAGCACCTCGGCCGCCGATCCGATCCGATCCGCCAGCGCCTCACCTTGATCGGGGCGTCGGCACGCGAGGATGACCCGCGCACCGGCGCCCGCGAGGTGGCGCGCCGCGGCGGTCCCCAGACCACCGTTGGCGCCCGTAATGAGAAACGTCCGCCCTGATTGATCCCCGATGTGGTCGCCAAGCCAGCGATTCATCGCCTCAGGACTGACCGAGAATCCAGCGGACGGCACGAGGTGTCCTTCCGAGAGACGGCGAGGGCCGGGGCTGTTATAACACGTTCTAGTTTTGTCGTCCAGACGGTAGACGCCCGCGCAAGCGACATGTTAGAACTCAGGCGTTCCCGTCCTCTGGGCAAACACGTTGTTTGACTGCGATGTGTTCTCGCGGGCTACGGAAAGCACTATTGACGGCCGCGTAAGCATTATGGCCCGTCGGCCGGGAACGCCGTTTTCGTTTCATGCAGCTAAGTCATAGATCGTCGCGGAGAGTGCGCGCCGAGGGAGGAGGACTCATGCGAGATCCCGTTGTCGTTTCCTATGCCCGGACGCCGTTCGCGCGCTCGTTCGTGGGAGGACTGTCGAAGGCCTCGGAGTTCGACCTTGCCAACACCGTCCTGCGGGCGGTCATCGATCGATCAGGCGCAGACAGCGGTTCGATAGACAACATCATGCTGGGCGAGGTGCTCCAGGGCGGAGGCTGCATCGCCAGGTACTCGGCCCTCGACCTTGGCCTGCCTCCAGATACGCCCGGGTTCGCGATCGGTGGGTGGTGCGCATCGGGAATGATCGCGATCAACCAGGCCGTCGCGACGATTCGCTCCGGAATGGGCAAGTGCATCATCGCCGGCGGGCTGAATTCTCCGTCGGCATCGCCGTTGGCCGGACCGAACTTCTTGCAAACCGGAGTAGCCGACATGGCCGTCGCGCCAATGCATCCGGGAATCGGTGAGATGCCCGCGCTGGATCTGGCGTTCACGCTCGGCGAGGGAACGGCGAAGGAGTTCGGCCTCACTCGGGAGGAGATCGACGAGTGGGCATTGCGGGCCCATACGCTGGCCGCGGCCGCCGTTGACGACGGATTACTGGAACCGGAGACGGTCCCCGTCGAGGTCGGTGATGTCGCGGTGGCCCATGACGAACTGCCCTGGCGTGATATCACCGAGGAGTCGCTGCGTGCCATGGATTCGTTCATCGGGGCCGAATGCACGGTGACAGTGGCGAATCAAACCGGCCTTACCGACGGCGCCGCCGCAGTCATGGTGTGTGACAGGGATTTTGCCGACGACAACGGTCTAACGCCGCTCGCGGAAGTGATCGGCTGGTCGATTGTCGGCTCTGAGCCCGAACGCGCGACCGGCGCCGCGATTACCGCGACGCGACGCGCTCTGGACGCGGTGAGTCTCCGCGCTGATGAGGTCGACCTGTTCGAACTGCACGACTCCTACGCCTCCATCGGCATCGCCTACGAGCGATCCCTTGAGATCGACAGGGACCGGCTGAATGTGTACGGAGGCGGCCTCGCACTGGGGCATCCGTACGCTGCCTCGGGCACCCGGGTTGTTGGAACCCTGATCAATGCGCTCCAGCGCCGCGGCGGAGGAGTCGGCACCGGCGCCATTGTCAGCGCAGGAGGTCTCGGTGCCGCGATGGTGCTCAACGTCCTAGCTCCGGCGGCCTGACGGTCGACGGTGCTCGCCCTGATCGCCAGGAGCGTCATCGCCGCTCCCAAACGCATCATCACCGCGGCGCTGTTGACCATGGCGGTAGCCGGAGTCCTGGGAGCGCCGGTCAGCACCATGCTGTCGGCGGGGGGATTCACCGACCCGGATGCGGAGTCCAATCGCGCCAACGCGGTGCTCATCGACGAATTCGAGCAGGGCTTCGTACCGCTGTACCTCTTGGTGAAAGCGCCTGGGCCGGTGACGGATCCCGAGCCGCGGGCGGTGGTCGGCGGTTTGGTGACCGAGCTCCGGAACGCCGATCAGGTCGCCAGGGTCAGCTCGCCATGGGATGTGGCCGACCCCATCGCGGCCGGGCTGGTCAGCCGGGACGGGAAGTCGGCGTTGGTGGTCACCTATCTCGACGGTGACGAGACCGCGGGGCTTGCGCATTCGGCAGAGCTGGCCAAGCGTTTCGTCGGCGATCGTGGTTCCGGCATCAGCGTCTCGGCGGGCGGGCCGGGCGCGGTGTTCGCGCAGATCGCCGAGCAGAGCCGCACCGACCTGGTGCTCAGTGAGGCGATTGTGCTGCCGATCAGTTTCGCGGTCCTGATGTGGGTGTTCGGAGGAGTGTTCGCGGCGCTGATCCCGCTTGCTGTAGGAGGTTTCGCGATCCTCGGCTCCATGGCCATCCTTCGGATCTTCGCCGAGGTCACCGAGGTATCGGTGTTCGCCCAAAACCTGGCGGTGGCGATGGGCCTCGCCCTGGCGATCGACTATTCGCTGCTGTTGGTCAGCCGTTATCGCGAAGAAGTCGCCGCCGGCTCCGATCCGCAGGCCGCGATTCGCCGCACCCTGCAGACCGCGGGGCGAACCGTGGTGTTCTCAGCCGTCACGGTGGCGCTGTGCCTTGCGACAATGGGAATCTTTCCGATGTACTTCCTGAGATCCTTTGCCTATGGCGGGGTTTCGGTCGTAGCACTGGCGGCGGTGGCCGCCCTGCTTGTCGCGCCGGCGGCGATTCTGGTCGCACCCGGCCGGGTCGGCAAGTCCGGACGCGCGGGCCCGCTCGAGGACAGTCGCTGGTACGCATGGGCGCTGGCGGTGATGCGCCGGCCGAAGATGGCTGCCGCAGGGGTGGTCCTTCCGTTGATTGTGGTCGGGTTACCTTTCCTGGACGTGAAATTCGGCTTTCCTGACGACCGGATCCTGCCGGCATCTGCCGCTGCCCGGCAGGTAGGCGATCAAATCCGGACCGAGTTCGCTCAAGACATCGGTGCGGCCATCCCGATCGTGGTCAAGCACGACAATCACGTCGACGACACCGAACTCGGCTCATACGCCGCCGGGCTGTCCGCGGTGCCTGGGGTGGTGGCAGTCTCGGCACCGCGGGGCACCTACGTGCACGGTGCGGTGATGGCACCGGCAACCGGGCAAGCCGCAACCCGTGACGGCACAACATTTTTCACCGTCAACACCGCGGCGGAACCATACACCGCGGAGTCGGAGAAACTGCTGGACCGGCTGCATTCGGTGGCGGCACCACCGGACACCACGGTGCTGTTCTCCGGCGCCGAGCAGTCCAATCGCGACGGCGTTGACTCGATAGTGTCGCGCCTTCCGATGCTGCTGACGCTGATCGCCGCGGTGATGTTCGTCCTGTTGTTTCTGCTAAGCGGCAGCATCGTCATACCGCTTAAGGCGTTGCTACTCAACGCCTTATCGCTTACCGCGACATTCGGCGCGATGGTGTGGATCTTCCAGGAAGGACACCTTGGCGGTCTTGGCACCACGGTGATGGGCACCCTCGTCGCGACCATGCCTGTGCTGATGTTCTGCATCACGTTCGGCCTGTCGATGGATTACGAAGTGTTCCTCATCGCCCGCATCCGGGAGTTCTGGCTTGACTCCGACCGATCCCATGCCGCGAATACCCGCGCCGTGGCGCTTGGGCTCGCCGGCACCGGGCGAGTCGTCACCGCAGGCGCACTGGTCATGGCGATCACGTTTGCAGGGCTCATCGCCTCACAGGTGTCATTCCTGAGGCTGTTCGGCTTCGGGCTCACGGTCGCGGTGCTAGTGGATGCGACCATCATCCGATCGATCCTGTTGCCCGCCTTGATGGTGCTGCTGGGCCGCTGGAATTGGTGGGCACCACCGCCGTTGGCCCGGTGGCACGATCGGCTCACCCGCCGCGATGTCGGCGCGCTAGCCGTCGTCCAGCGTGGCTAAGCGCGTCTAAGGCGCAACCGTCAACCAGTCGGAGAAGCCCGACGGGTCGTGACGGCCCAGCGCGCCGTGCTCGAAAAGACCCCAGCCTTCGGCGGACTTGCCGTTCTCACGGCAGACTGCGCGACCGACGTGGTCGATGACGCCGAACATGCTGCGGCCGTTCACCGATGGGTCGGTCATGTCGTAAGTGAGCCGCTCGGTGAACTTCTCGCCCTTCCACACGCCGTGCAGCCAGTCCGAGTCGCCGCCGTACCCGCCGCCGATGTGAATCGGCACCGGTAGCTTGGACTCCACCTCGAACACGACGGAGGATCCGTCAGGCGTCGTGGCTTCGATGGTCGCCCCGTGGGGGATTCGGGTGCCGGAGGTGTAGTGGATCTTCACCCGCGGCCAGCCGAGTTGCTCGACGCGGCCATCTCGCCAGATCCGGGTGCAGTCATTGAGGCTGCGGAAACCGCTCGGATCCTCCTGAATGATCAGCACGATCGCGAAGTCGTCGAACGCCATCGGCACGTAGAGCCACCACATGCCCTCGAACGGCGGATGGGCAGGGCGCCCAGGCGGTTCGGGCTCACCGATCGGCCGAATGCCCCACGACCGGTCCCGGCTGCCCAGCCAGACCGCGGGGTCGACGGCGATCTCCTCGCCGTCGACCGCGATGACTCCGCTCCAGCTGCCCAGCTGGGCGAACCGTTGCGCGTCAAGCGTGATCCGGGTGCCGGTCCGCATCAAGTGGCGTTGCTCTTGGACGACGGGGAACAAACCCTCCCAGGTCAGATCGACAGCGACGCCTTCGGTTTCTTCGAGGATCACCCGCAACTTGTGCAGCGGCTCGACGACCTCGATGCGGTAGGCGCCCACGTGCTGGTTGAGCCGGTCGGAGTCGATGCCGTCGCTCAAATGCACCGCCGTCTGGGTGTCGCCCCTGCGTAGCAGCACAAAGGCGTCCTTGACGCCGAGATTCGGGTAGTACCCGATGCCGGTGATCAGGAAGAGGTCGCCGGTGCGGTTGTGCGCGTTGAGGTACGAGCGGTCGTAGAAGTTGCGATCCGACGACCCGGGCCAGGCGATCGGCTGGGGAATTTGGTGGATGGGGAATTCGTCGGTGGGTCCGAGCATCAGGCGTCATCTCCGATAAGTCGTTTCAGTACCGCGGCGTGGTAGAACAGCGATTCGACGTCGTCGGGTTTCTCGATCTCGCCGAAGCGCACCCGCCGGGCGCTGGTCCGCATGAACACACAGGCCCAGATCACGCCCGAGTACACGTAAAACCAATGCAGGTCGCCCAACTCGGCTCCGGTCAGCTCGGTATAGGTGACCTTCACGTCAGACTCCCGCATGAAGTCGGGCAGACCCGGCAGGCCGGCGAGACCGGCGAGCTCCTGAAAGACCATGTGCGCGAAGATGATCCACGCCACATCCATTTCCCGCGGACCCAGTGTGGCCATCTCCCAGTCCAGCACCGCGACCGGCCGGAAGTCGGAGTAGAGAACGTTGCCGACGCGCGAGTCACCCCACACCAGAACCGGATCGGTAGCGGCTACGTCGCCGGGCCAGTTCACTTCGAGCCACTCCAGCGACCGTTCAATCAGCGCCGATCGGCCGATATCCGGCACGGCGAACTCGTACCAGGACTTCAACCAGTTCAGGTTGCGTCGCAACGCGTTTGGCTCTGATCCGTCGACGAGGAACCCGAACGTCTTCTCGGGCTCTGGAATCGAGTGCAGTTTGGCGATCACCTTGACGGTGCTGTCCTGCAACTCACGCTGCCGCTCAGCGGGTGCGTCGGCGAA
>NZ_DASSCY010000248.1:0-31881 GCF_035697385.1 Mycobacterium sp.
GACGCCGTGAGCGTCGCAGTCGCCGCGCAGCTCGTGACGGCCCCGCTTGTTGCCGGGATTTCGGGCACGTTCAGCGTCGTGTCCATCGCAGCCAACCTCGCAGTGGCCCCGGTGATTCCGCCGATCACCGTGGTCGGTACCGCCGCGGCCGCCTTGTGTCCGCTGTGGCCCTCCGGTGCCGAACTGCTCATCCGGTTCACCGGACCCGAGCTGTGGTGGCTGTTGCGGGTGGCGCACTGGGCCGCCGGCGTGACGGGTGCGTCCATCCCGGTTCCCTCCGGACTGCCCGGCGTGGTCACCGTCGCGGCCGGGGGTGTCGCCGCAGTGGTGTTGTGGCGCTGGCGCTTGGTGCGGCTCGGAACGTGCGGCGCGATCGTGTGCCTGCTGGCGTGGACGGTGTCAGGTCTGTCGGGCGCGCATGACACGATCGTGGGATGAGTCAACAGGTTCCGGGCCTGCACCTGGTCCTGGGAGATGAAGAGCTGCTGGTCGAACGCGCCGTCGCGACCGTCCTGCGCCAGGCGCGTAAGCAGGCCGGCAACGATGACGTCCCGGTGAATCGCCTGCGTGCGGGCGAGGTCAGCACCAACGAGCTCGCCGAGCTGCTGAGCCCGTCACTGTTCGCCGACGAACGAGTCGTCGTGCTGGAGGCCGCAGCCGAAGCCGGTAAGGACGCGGTTGCGCTGATCGCCTCCGCCGCTGCCGACCTGCCGCCGGGCACCATGCTCGTCGTCGTGCACTCCGGCGGCGGGCGGGCCAAGGCCCTCGCGGACCAACTGAAGACGCTCGGCGCACACGTTCATCCGTGTGCGCGCATCACCAAACCCGCGGAGCGCGCTGACTTCGTCCGTCGTGAGTTCGCCGCGTTGCGCGTCAAGGTCAGCGACGACACCGTCACAGCCGTGCTGGACGGGGTCGGCTCCAGCATCCGCGAATTGGCGGCCGTCTGCTCGCAGCTGGTCGCCGATACCGACGGCAAGCTCGACGCGGTCGCGGTGCGTCGTTATCACTCCGGCAAGGCCGAGGTGAAGGGCTTCGACATCGCCGACAAGGCGGTCGTTGGCGACGTTGCCGGCGCCGCGGAGGCGCTGCGCTGGGCGATGATGAGCGGCGAGCCGCAGGTCGTGCTTGCCGACGCGCTGGCCGAGGCGGTGCACACCATCGCGCGTGTCGGGCCGTTGTCAGGGGATCCGTACCGGCTGGCCGCGGAATTGGGCATGCCGCCGTGGCGGGTGCAGAAGGCTCAGAAGCAGGCGCGACGATGGTCGCGCACATCGGTCGCCGAGGCGATGCGACTCGTCGCCGCGCTGAATGCGGACGTCAAGGGTGCAGCGGCCGACGCCGATTACGCGCTGGAAGCGGCAGTGCGGAAGGTCGCCGAATTAGCGGCGGACGGGTGAGAGATCAGAGCTTGTTGAGCGCGGAAGCCAGCGCGGACTTGCGGTTGGCCGCCTGATTCCTGTGGATCACGCCCTTGCTCGCGGCCTTGTCCAGCTGGCGGCTGGTCGACACCAGCAACTCGGTGGCCTTGTCCTTCTCGCCGGCCGCAACGGCCTCACGGAATCCACGGACCGCCGTGTGAAGCGACGACTTCACCGACTTGTTGCGCAGTCTGCGGCGCTCGTTGGTGCGATTGCGCTTCTCCTGCGACTTGATATTGGCCACGCGTGTATTCCTTCTCAAATCTCGTCTGGGTTACTTAAGCCTGTGTGAGGCGCCCGGCGGCGGGCAGCGACTGTTCAGGGTACCAGCGGCCCCCCGGATCTCCCAAAGCGACGGCCACCGGAGCGCCCACTGGCCTGCCGAAACGGCTTCAGTGGTGCAGCATGTCATGGGTGAGCCTTCGCACCCTGCCGACCGAGACGCAACGACCGTCGCGCAACAGCTCGAAACCCGTCAAACGGTACGAGGGCGTATTCGATGGCTACAACAAGGTGGGCAGCTACTCGCAGGCCTTCGACGAAATGTTCGACGGCCAGGGCAACGTCCGCGGACCCTACAAGGGCATCTACACCGAGCTTGCGCCCTCAGATGCCTCCGAGCTCGAAGCCCGCGCCGATGCGTTGGGCCGTGCGTTCATCGACCAGGGCATCACGTTCTCGCTGTCGGGCCAGGAACGTCCCTTCCCGCTGGACCCCGTGCCGCGGGTGATCTCGGCGGCGGAGTGGACACGCCTCGAGCGAGGCATCACGCAACGGGTCAAGGCGTTGGAGATGTACCTCTCCGACATCTACGGCGAGCAGGAGATCCTGCGTGACGGCGTCATCCCGCGCCGGTTGATCACCTCCTGCGAACACTTCCACCGCGAGGCCGTCGGCATCGTCCCGCCCAATGGCGTGCGGATCCATGTAGCGGGCATCGACCTGGTCCGCGACGCCCAGGGCAACTTCCGGGTTCTCGAGGACAACCTGCGCTCGCCGTCGGGCGTCTCCTACGTGATGGAGAACCGGCGCACGATGGCACGGGTCTTCCCGAACCTGTTCGCCACCCACCGCGTGCGCGCGGTCGGCGATTACTCATCGCACCTGCTGCGGGCACTGCGCAATGCCGCTGCGTCCAACGAGGCCGACCCGACGGTTGTGGTGCTCACCCCGGGCGTCTACAACTCGGCCTACTTCGAGCATTCGCTGCTCGCCAGGCAGATGGGAGTCGAACTCGTCGAGGGCCGCGACCTGTTCTGCCGCGACAACACCGTCTACATGCGCACCACCGAGGGCGAGCGCCAAGTCGACGTCATCTACCGCCGGATTGACGACACCTTCCTCGACCCGATGCAGTTCCGTCCGGACTCGGTGCTCGGCGTGGCCGGCCTGCTCAACGCGGCACGCGCAGGCAACGTCGTCATCTCCAGCGCGGTCGGCAACGGCGTCGGCGACGACAAGCTCGTCTACACGTACGTGCCGACGATCATCGAGTACTACCTGGGTGAGAAACCGCTGCTGGCCAACGTCGACACATTCCGATGCTGGCTCGACGACGAACGTGAGGAAGTCCTCGACCGGATCGACGAACTGGTGATCAAGCCGGTGGAGGGCTCCGGCGGCTACGGCATCGTGTTCGGCCCCGACGCCTCGGAGAAGGAGCTGGCCACGATCAGCAAGAAGGTCCGCAGCGACCCGCGGGGGTGGATCGCCCAACCGGTCGTGCAGCTGTCCACGGTGCCGACGCAGATCGACGACAAACTGGCACCCCGCCACGTCGACCTGCGGCCGTTCGCCGTCAACGACGGCGACGACGTATGGGTGCTGCCGGGTGGGCTGACCCGGGTCGCGCTGCCCGAGGGCTCGTTGGTGGTCAACTCCAGCCAGGGCGGCGGCTCCAAGGACACCTGGGTGCTGGCGTCACGCGCATCGGTGGCCGATCGTGAGCTGGCCGCCGCCGAGGTGGTGCGCGCGCTGCCCAAGACGGCGAAGGCCCCCAAGTCCGAGAACGGCGCCGACGGGTCGTCTCAACAACAGCAGCAACAGCAATCGCAGGTGCTGCCGCAACCGAACGGCTCGCAACAGAGCCAACAACAGCAGCAGTAGGCGGTGATGCACTGATGTTGGCGCGCAACGCCGAATCCCTGTACTGGATCGGCCGCTACGTGGAGCGTGCCGACGACACCGCACGCATCCTGGACGTGACAGTGCATCAGCTGCTCGAGGATTCGAGCGTCGACCCGGACCAAGCGTCGCGGACGCTGCTGCGGGTGCTGGGCATCGAGCCGCCCGAGACGCCACTGGACGTGTGGTCGTTGACCGACATCGTGGCGTTCAGCAGGGACACGGAGGGCAGCGGCTACTCCATCGTCGAAGCGATCTCGGCTGCTCGCGAAAACGCCCGCGGCGCACGCGAAGTCACATCCACCGAGATCTGGGAGTGTCTGAACACCACTTACAACGCGTTGCCAGAACGCGAGCGAGCCGCCAAACGACTTGGCCCACATGAGTTCTTGTCGTTCATCGAGGGCCGTGCCGCAATGTTCGCCGGTCTGGCGGACTCGACGCTGAGTCGCGACGACGGCTACCGGTTCATGGTGCTCGGTCGAGCAGTCGAGCGGGTCGACATGACCGTGCGGCTGTTGCTCTCCCGCGTCGGCGACAGCGGCTCGTCACCGGCCTGGGTAACCACCCTGCGGTGCGCCGGCGCCCACGACACCTACCTGCGCACCTACCGCGGCGTCCTCGACGCCGGCCGGGTCGTCGAATTCATGCTGCTTGACCGACTCTTTCCTCGGTCGGTCTTCTACTCGCTGCGGCTGGCCGAACACAGCCTCGATGAGCTGATGAACCGGCCGCACAACAGGCTCGGCGCCACAGCGGAGGCGCAACGCCTACTCGGCCGGGCGCGCAGCGAGCTGGAGTTCCTGCGCCCAGGTGTGTTGCTGGAATCGCTCGAGCTGCGACTGGCCGATCTGCAGAAGACCTGCCATGACGTCGGAGAGGCGTTGGCACTGCAGTACTTTCATTCAGCACCGTGGGTGGCATGGCACGACGCCGGGCGAAGCGCGTCGTTGGTCATCGAGGAAGGCGAAGTCTAACGATGAAGAGCAGACTCTGATGTGGCGGCTGAGAGTCGTTCATTCGACGGGATACGCCTACAAGTCGCCGGTGACCGCGTCCTTCAATGAGGCGCGGCTGACGCCGCGTTCGGATTCCCGGCAGAACGTCATCCTCAACCGCGTCGAAACCATCCCCGCTACAAGGTCATACCGCTACGTCGACTACTGGGGCACCGCGGTGACCGCATTCGACCTGCACGCACCACATACTGAGCTGGAGGTCACGTCGTCGTCGGTGGTGGAGACCGACAAGGGCGAGATGCCCAAGGACAAGATCGGGTGGGACGACCTGCATTCCGCGGCGGTGATCGACCGGTTCGACGAAGTGCTCAGTCCCACCGACTACACGCCGGCCAGCAAGCGGATCGGGCGGGTGGGGGAGCGCATCGCCAAGTACCACGACCCCCAGGAGGCAGTCACCGCGGCGGCGAACTGGGTACACAGCGAACTGGAATACGTGCCGGGCACCACGGGCGTGCACTCGTCCGGGCTTGACGCGCACCGCGAAGGAAAGGGCGTCTGCCAGGACTTCGCCCACTTGTCGTTGATTCTGTTGCGCAGCATGGGAATTCCGGCCCGATATGTGTCCGGGTATCTGCATCCCAACCGCAAGGCCAAGATCGGCGACACCATCGACGGGCAGAGTCACGCCTGGGTGCAGGCCTGGACCGGAGGATGGTGGAACTACGACCCCACCAACGACGCGGACATCAACGAGCAGTACATCAGTGTCGGTGTCGGCCGCGACTATTCCGACGTCTCACCGCTGAAAGGCATCTACTCCGGCGAGGGCTCGACCGACCTCGATGTCGTCGTGGAGATCAGCCGCCTGGCTTAGACCCCCTATTTGACGGGCCGAGCAGACGCAAAAGTACCCAAAACCATTGGGTTTTGGGTACTTTTGCGTCTGCTCGCCGAAGAACTTCTGGACCTGCCCGATCGGCGGCAAGCTGTACCAGACCTGATGCGAGGTCGTCGGCGCTGTGACCGGCATTCGCATCAGCAGCGGCGACCTCCAGGTCATCCATCGGTACGGCGGCCTCGCCGGTGCCGCGCCACCAGAACCGCTTGATCCCCACCCCGCTGGTCTGCCATCAGTTGGCTACTGCTTGACGCACACGCCGGGATGAACCTCCACGCGATGAAGGTCGTCGCCGAGTTCGATCTGGCGGTCGAATGCCGTTGCGGCGCGGGCCCGCCAATCGTCCTCCTGTCCGGGGGCAAGCGGCGGCACGTAATGCGTGAGGACGAGGATGCCCACATCGGCCCGGGTCGCGGTCGCCGCGGCTTCCTCCACCGACGAGTGGTAGTCGAGGATGTCCTTGAGCCGCTGCTGCGGCACCAGCTCGATGAGGTCCTTGCGGATCACTGTGTGCACCAACGCCCCCGCGCCCGCGGCGAGTCTGTCGAGACTCTCGCAGGGAACCGAGTCACCCGCCAGCACGACGGATGCGTCGTCGTACTCGATGCGGAAACCGATGGTCGGCTCCACGGGTCGGTGATCCGTTGGTGCCACCCGAATTTGCACGCCGCCGGAGTCCCACACCGAACCTTCGGTGTACTCGTGCACCTCGATGGCGGGTGGCTCGGTGATGTCCGCGTGATGGCCGATGCGATAGCTGATGTCCGGTCCAAGCGCAGCCAGGGTGGCTTCGACGACAGCAGCGGTGCCCGGCGGCCCGATGACCGGCAACGGCGTGCGCACAAACGTGGTGACCCACCGTGTGGTGATGACATCACTCAGATCGGTGATGTGGTCGCTGTGCAGATGGGTCAGCAGTAGCGCCGTGAGATTGGCGGCTCCGACGCCGACGGCGGCGGCGCGCTGGAGCACGCCGCGGCCGCAGTCCACGAGGAACAGCTGTTCGCCGGCGCGCACGAGGGTGGACGGGCCCGCCCGGTTTGCGTCGACGATTGGGCTGCCGGTGCCGAGCAGGGTGACCTCAATCATGGCCCCATTACTACTCGTATTTGACGGTACGGAAGTCAAAACGCCCGTTTCAATAACCTATTGAGATTGGTGCCATCGGTCGGCATATCAACTGCACAAATGACCGTAGATCCATCGCCTAATATTTCAATAGGTCATTTACCGATCCGAAACAGGTCGGCAACACGTCGCGCTTAGCGTCGGGCCATGACGTTCGACTATTCGCGCATGACCGCCACCTGTGCGGTCGAATCGCCAGACAAAGCCACCACCCTCCCGCCCGAGGCCTACGGCAGCGACGACCTCTTCGCCGACGAGGTCGACCGGATCTTCAGACGCGGCTGGATTCCGCTGTGCCGCGTCGAGCAGGTGGCCACGCCCGGCAGCTACTACAGCATCGACATCCTCGGCACACCACTGGTCGTCACCCGCGACCGCCACTCGGAAATCCGTGTGCTGTCACGCAATTGCACCCACCGCTGGATGGAGGTGTGCAGCGGTGCCGGCGAAGCCAACGTGTTGCAGTGCCCCTACCACCTGTGGTCGTTCGGCCTCGACGGTCACCTCGCCGGTGCGCCAGAGATGAAGAAATCAACCGCCTTCAGTCGAAACGACTACCCGCTCAAGAAGTTTCGCCACGAGGTGTGGAAAGGCTTCGTGATGGTGAACTTCGACGGCCAGGCGCAGTCCCTGGCGAGCCAATACGCAGCGCTCGATCCCATCGTCGATGTCTACGACCTCGAGAACTACCAGACCGTCGAGCAGACCGACTGGGGTGTGTGCGATTGGGACTGGAAGATCATGGTGGACAACTTCATGGAGTGCTACCACCACATGGGCCCGCACCGGGGCTCGCTGGAGGACCAGTTTCCGGCCGCGCTGAGCCACACCGGTGAGGTGGGCGACTACTTCACCACGATGTGGTCGAAGCAGGCGCCCGGCTATCCCGCGGATCCACCGTTCCTCACCCCTGGCGCCGAGACGCTGAGTCCGGAACACCACCACAAGACACTGATCTTCATCGGATATCCGCTGTTGCAGATCGCGATGGGCCCGGCATACATGTACTGGCTCAAGACTCTTCCGCTCGGAGCGGGCAAGATCGAGCTGCAACTCGACATCTGCATGTCCCCGGCCGCACTCGCCGCGCCCGGTCTCGAGGAACGCCGCAGCGAGCTGGTCAAAATGGTCTGCGACATTCACCGAGAAGACCTCGACGTCTGCGCCGCGGTGCAGCGCGCGATTCGCTCCGGCGTGACCAGCACCGGCCGCCTCTCGCACCTCGAACGGCCGCTGTGGGAGTTCTACCGCTACCTCGGCCGCGAACTCGGCATCATCAACACCACTCTCGCGTCGGCGGGCTGACATATGACGACAACACTGAACGGCCAGGCCGGTGTCGAGTCGGCCGCGCGCGACGTCGCCGATCGGCTGGCAGCTGCAGGGGTCAAGTACGCCGCGATCAGCTTCGTGGACATGCACGGCAAGCCGAAGAGCAAGATGGTCCCGCTCGGGCATCTGGAACAGGCCGCCATGGGATCGGAGATGTTCACCGGCGCGGCGCTCGACGGTGTCCCGCAGGACGTGAACGATGACGAGGTCGCGCCGCATCCAGACCTCGGCGCACCGATCGTCATGCCGTTCAACCGCGAAGTCGCCTGGTTCCCTGGCGATCTCTGGATCGGCGACACCCCATTCGAGGCGTGCAGCCGCCAGATCCTCAAACGCGTGACAGCCGACGCCACCTCGCTCGGCTACACCTTCAACCTCGGCATCGAGACCGAGTTCTTCCTGCTCACCGACACGGACACGCCGGGTCCCGCCAGCCCCGACGACAACCTCGACAAGCCCTGCTACGACCTGCGCACGATGTTGCACAACTATCCGGTGGTCGACGAGATCGTCTCGGCGATGAACGAACTGGGATGGGACGTCTACTCGTTCGACCACGAGGACGGCAACGGCCAGTTCGAGACCGACTTCACCTACACCGATGTGGTGTCGATGTCCGACCGGCTGGTGTTCTTCCGGATGATGGTCGGTGAGATCGCCCGCAAACACGGCCTGTTCGCATCGTGGATGCCCAAGCCGTTCGCCGACCGCACCGGTAGCGGGGCGCACTACAACATGTCGCTGGCCGACGAATCCGGCACGAATCTATTTGCCGCCGGGGATGATCCGCGTGGCTGCGGACTTTCGATGCTGGGATACCAGTTCATCGCCGGGGTGTTGCGGCACGCGGACGCCATTTGCGCGGTGATCGCACCGACGGTCAACAGCTACAAGCGACTGGTCAAGCAGGGCAGCATGTCGGGCCTGACCTGGGCTCCGGTATTCGCCTGCTACGGCGACAACAATCGCACCAACATGCTGCGCATCCCCAGAGGCGGCGGGCGCGTCGAGTGCCGGGCCGCCGACAGCGCCAGCAACCCCTACCTCGGTGGTGCGCTGATGCTGGCGGCCGGCCTTGAAGGAATCCGCGAGGGACTCGATCCCGGCGCTCCGAACCGGGACAACCTCTACCGGCTCACCGAGGCCGACCTCGCCGAGCGTGGAATCGGTTGGCTGCCACGATCACTCGGTGAGGCCATCGACGCACTCGAAGAGGATCCGCTGGTTCGGTCGGTATTCGGTGACGCGATGTTCGAGTCGTTCGTCGCCGAGAAGCGCGCCGAGTGGGACGGCTACACCGCGCACGTCTCGGCGTGGGAGACCGAGCGCTACCTGAGGTTCTGGTGAGCATGAGCCATCTATGGGAAGAGCTGACGTCGGCGCAGCTGAGCGACCGCCTGGCCGCCGACCCCGACTGCGTGGCCCTGATACCGGTCGGGGCCACCGAACAACACGGCCCACACTTGCCTGTCGGCACCGATACGATCATCGCGACGGCGCTCGCCGATGCCGCCGCGGGGGAGTCGGCGGTGGTGCTGCCGCCACTTGCTTACGGCGCCAGCTTCTTCCACGGCACACGGCTTGCGGGCACGGTAGCGTTCTCCGGTGAGGAGACGGCCGCGGCCGCCGGCCTGGTCGCCGAAGCATGCGTCGACTCCGGTTTCCGGCGGCTGCTGTTCGTCAACGGTCATGTCGGCAACGCGGCCGCGTTGTGGATCGCGTGTGACCGGTTCCGGCGGGAGTTTCCCGATCTGCGGATCGGTGTCATGCAGTGGTGGGAGTTGACGCCGGACATCGCCAGTCGCGCGACCGAGGACGCCGTCGACTGGCATGCCAACGCGGCGGAGACATCGCTGATGCTCGTGCTGCGCCCCGAACTCGTCGACACCGACAAGATGCGCGATGCCGACGACCCGGACCGCACCGAAGGCACGGTCTTTCGCTACGCGATTCAGCACGTCTCCACCAACGGGGTTACCGGATACCCCTCACGCGCGACGAAGTCGATGGGGCTCGAGCTGTGGCAGGACGTGGTGACCGCCGCACGTGACATCGTGGAACGCGCTCACGACGAGAAGCCGCCGCTTGGCTAACATTCACTCCATCGGAAGACCTCGCAACACCGCCGTCGACGCCGACTCGGGTCGGACCACCCCGCCGCGCGCAGGGATCGTCAACGCGGCGACAAAGCTGTTCTCCGAAAAGGGCTATGCGCAAACGACGATGAGCGACATCGCCAGAGCGGCGGGTCTGCAGCAGTCCTCGCTCTACTACTGGTTCCGCAACAAGGAACAGCTGCTTGGCGAGACCCTGCTGGTGAACCGGGCGCCGCTGAAGTTCATCGCGGAGGTGGGTGCCGGTTCCGGCTCGCCGGCGGTCAAGCTGTACCGGCTGCTGCGGTTCGACACCATGCAGCTGGCGATGTCGCCGATCGACTTCAACGAGATCCAGCGCATCGCCCACGACCAACGCGCCGAGTTCCACCAGTTCTGGACGGATTACGAGCGGCTGAAGAACTGGGTCGTCGATCTGATCGGAGCGGCGATCAGCGAAGGCAAGTTCATCGACTGCGACAGGGATGAGACCGCGGGCCTGCTGCTCAACTTCGACGAGGGCGCGCAGAAGCGCACGCGCCTGCACACCGATCAGGGTGACCGGGTCGAAGAGGCGATCAGGGTGGGCGAGCAGGTCGCGATCATCGCGGTGCGTGGACTGCTCAAACGCCCGAGCGAGATCGGCCGAATCAGCGCGCAGGCGGCCCAGTTCGACGACGCCGCGGTCGCCGTCCGGGTGAGCCAGCCGAAACCGGAGTGATCACTCGCGTCCCGCTGACACCCAGGTCAGATCCGCGAACCGCTGACCGGACACCGCATCGCCCGCGGCATCGAGCGTGTCGAGCTGCTCGCGGGTCAGCGTCACCGCCAGCGAGCCGAGATTCTCCTCGATGCGCGCGGCCCGGCGGGTGCCAGGGATCGGCGACGAGGCCACGCCCATCGCGTCGGCGCGATAGCGCAGCCACGCCAGCGCCACCTGCGCCGGTGTCGCGTCCTGCTGCGCCGCGACGGCCTTGACGACGTCCACCACAGCGAGATTGGCGTCGAGCGCGCCCTCGCTGAACCGGGGCATGGTCTTGCGGAAGTCACTCGGCGACGACAAGTCGGCGGCCGAGCGCACCGTACCGGTCAGAAAGCCACGCCCCAGCGGGGAATACGGCACGAATCCCACCCCCAGCTCGGCGGCCGCCGGCACCACGTTGCGCTCGACGTCCCGGCTCCATATCGACCACTCGCTCTGCACGGCGGCGATCGGATGCACGGCGACGGCGGCCTGCAGCTCGTCTGCGGTTACCTCCGACAGCCCGAGGTGGCGAACCTTGCCCGCGGCAACCAGTTCGGCCATCGCGCCGACGGTTTCCTCGATCGGCACGTTCACGTCGCGGCGATGCATGTAATACAGGTCGACGAAGTCGGTCTGCAGCCGCTGCAGGCTCTCGTCGATGCTCTGCCGCACATAATCGGCGTCGCCGCGGACGCCTAGCCGGCCTGCCGCGCGGTCCGCGGGGTTGCCCTGGATCCCGAATTTCGTTGCCAGGGTGACTTCGTCGCGACGGTCCGCCAGTAGCTTGGCGATCAGCTTCTCGTTTTCGCCGACGCCGTAGATGTTGGCGGTGTCGATGAATGTGACGCCGAGGTCGACGGCACGATGCAACGTGGCCAGCGATTCGGTGTCGTCGACCTCGCCATATATCGGTGTTAGCGCCATCGCACCGAAACCGATTGCGCTGACTGATAATTCATCGCCCAGCGTGACCGCGGGCACAGAGTTCGCGCTTGTCATGGTCCTTCTCCTTCGAGTCGGCGGTAGTGGTCGATCTTGGTGTCGACGGCGTCCAGGCACTCGGCAAGCCGAAGTTGTCTGGCAAGGATGCGCTGACGGTGCGCTACCAGGATTTCCAGCCGCCTCTTGTGCGTTTCTATTCCGCCGGACAGCAACTCGGCGAACTCGCGCATCTGAACGGTCGGCATTCCGGTGGCGCGCAACCGCACGAGCAACTCGATGCGCTGCACCGATAGTTCGTCGTAGCGGCGGCGCCGGTCGCCGCCACGGGCCACCGGAGGGATCATGCCTTCTCGCTCGTACCACCGGAGCGTGTCGGGAGTCAGTCCGGTGCGTTCGGCGACTTCGGCAATTCCCACTGCCTCGGTGTCGACAAGATCTGCGGCCATGTGACCGAGGTTAGGAGTTGGAGTGCACTCCAGCGCAACCTCGCGGCGGGTTTGAACCGAATCGGCACTGGTCGTGACGGCCTTGCAATCTCATTCCCTTCCGCGACGGGCGTCTCGGACATAGCCTGGTGTGAAGTGGATCACGAGCGGAGGCATCGATGCGGATCGCGGACGTCTTACGGAATAAGGGCGCGGCGGTGGCGACCATAACCCCGGAGACGTCAGTCGCCGGGCTGCTCACCGAGCTGACGGTGCACAACATCGGGGCGATGGTGGTGGTATCGCCAGATGGGCTGGTGGGCATCGTCTCCGAGCGTGATGTCGTGCGCAAATTGCACGAGCTTGGCGCTGACCTGCTGCGGTGCCCGGTGTCGGAGATCATGACCACGCTGGTGGCGACCTGCACGCCCAGCGACTCCGTCGACAGCCTCAGCGCATTGATGACCGAGAGGCGGGTTCGGCATGTCCCCGTGGTCGTAGACGGTCGGCTGGCAGGGATCGTCAGCATCGGCGACGTGGTGAAAACGCGGATGGAAGAACTCGAGGCCCAGCAGGAGCAGCTGCAGGCCTACATCACCCAGGGCCGCTGAGTGGGGATTGACGTCCGCCCGGCGCATCGGCGCGACGTCCGCGAGATGGCGAGGGCGCTGGGCCGCGCGTTCTACGACGACCCGGTGATGACGTGGTTGGTGCCCGACGACGCGGCACGCGCCAAGAGCCTGCCCAGGGGCTTCGGGACGCTGATCCGGCGCCACTTTCTGGCCCGCGGTGGGTCGGAAGTGGGCGAACGTGACGGCGAGGTCGGCGCAGCCACGCTGTGGGATCCGCCAGGCAAGCGCAAATCGAGCCGGGTCGAGCAACTGTTGACGATGCCCGGAATGCTGTGGGCCTTTCGCGGACGCATGGCGGCGATGGGACCGGTCATGGAGCTCATGGAAGAGAACCACCCCGAGGAACCGCACTGGTATCTGATGGTCATCGGTAGCGATCCGTCTGTTCGGGGAGCGGGTTTCGGCCAGGCGCTGATGCGCTCGCGACTCGACCGCTGCGACGCCGAAGGCATCCCGGCATACCTCGAGAACAGCAATCCGAAGAACGAGTCGTATTACTTGAGGTTCGGGTTCGAGGTCATGAGCGAACTGAAGCTGCCCGGCGGCGGGCCCAGCATGTGGCCGATGTGGCGCGCACCGCGATAGGACAAGCGGCTATAGCGCCAGCGACGGTCGGCAGAAGGCACACAGGCCAGGGCTGAGCGTCGGATAACCGCAGGCGGGACAGATGGCCATGGTGGTCACCTGGTCCGCTACTGACGGCTCGTTGAGCGTCGAATCACCGCTTGCACGTCCTTTGTTCACTGGTAGTCCCTCCCCCTTGTGCTGGACGGACTACCCGGAATTCTCGGTATTAACCGCGACGTCAGCGCAAAGAGTTCCTCAGCTCCAGGAGTACTCGGCGCGCAGCCTGGTGGCGACCACTTCGAACCTCTCGCGCTCCAGGATCGCGCCCTCGCGCCGAATGCTCTCCTCGGGCACATCAAGCACGCGGTCGAGCCGGACCCAGCTGGCCCTGCTCTCGTAATCCCAGCTTCCGCTGCCGATACCAACCCAGTTGGG
The DNA here is from genome assembly GCF_035697385.1 of Mycobacterium sp. Lineage (GTDB taxonomy): Bacteria > Actinomycetota > Actinomycetes > Mycobacteriales > Mycobacteriaceae > Mycobacterium. Next base: position 13,705 of record NZ_DASSCY010000248.1, read on the forward strand.
ATCGTGGCGGTGGTCTTGGCTGGAAAGCATCAAGCCGAGCAACGTGGCTCGGTCACGACCCACCACCAGGACGGGGCGGTCCTTGCCGCGCGTCGGGTCGTCCTCGAAAACGACCCAGGTCCAGACGATTTCGCCGGGGTCGGCGCGGCCGTCGAGATCCGGCGCATACACCAGCTTGCGCGCCCGGTGCGCGGTGGGAACGCTGGTCTCGGTGACTGGACGGCCTGCGGTCAGCGCCGGGGCCTCGTCATTGGAAGTACGCGAGATGGCGTCCAAGCCGAGCTTGATGCCCTGCTGGATTCCGCGTTGCAGCGTTTCGGACTTCTGGACGCCCCGGATGAACCTCGGCGCCTCGTTGAACACGAGGTTCTCTGCAAAGCGCTGAAACGTCTTCCACTGCGACGCCATGTTTCCGAGCATATGTGACTTGCCACGGGGTGGAGCGCAGCGACGGGGAAAGGTGGACCGGGGCGCGATTGTGTCGGAAAGGCACTACCTCGATACCCTGGTAGCACCTACGCGCCCGTCCCACCAGGAGATTCCCATCAGCAGTTTCGCCGACCAGACCTTCACCGCGCCGGCGCAGATTCGGAACTTCTGCATCATCGCCCATATCGATCACGGCAAGTCGACGCTGGCCGATCGGATGCTTGGGCTCACCGGCGTGGTCGCCGACCGGGACATGCGGGCGCAGTACCTGGACCGGATGGACATCGAGCGTGAGCGCGGCATCACCATCAAGGCGCAGAACGTGCGGCTGCCGTGGAAGGTCGGGGGCGAAGAGTTCGTCCTACACCTGATCGACACTCCGGGCCACGTCGACTTCACCTACGAGGTGTCCCGCGCGCTCGAGGCGTGCGAGGGTGCGGTGCTGCTGGTCGACGCCGCCCAGGGCATCGAGGCGCAGACGCTGGCCAATCTGTACCTGGCGCTGGATCGCGATCTGACGATCATCCCCGTGCTCAACAAGATCGACCTGCCCGCCGCTGACCCGGATCGCTATGCGGCGGAGATCGCCCACATCATCGGTTGCGAACCGTCCGACGTGTTGCGTGTCTCGGGCAAGACCGGCGAAGGAGTGCCGGAGCTGCTCGACGAGGTCGTGCGGCTGGTACCCGCTCCGCAGGGTGACGCCGACGCCCCCGCGAGGGCAATGATCTTCGACTCCGTCTACGACATCTATCGCGGCGTCGTCACCTACATCCGCGTCGTCGACGGCAAGATCGTCCCGCGCGAGCGGATCAAGATGATGTCGACCGGTGCGACCCATGAGCTGCTCGAGGTCGGCATCGTCTCCCCGGAGCCGAAACCGTCCGTCGGCCTCGGCGTCGGGGAGGTGGGCTACCTGATCACCGGGGTGAAGGACGTCCGGCAGTCCAAGGTCGGTGACACCGTGACTGCTGCGCGGCACGGTGCGACCGAGGCGCTGACCGGTTACCGCGAACCCAGGCCGATGGTCTACTCAGGGCTGTATCCGGTCGACGGTTCCGACTACCCGGACCTGCGCGACGCCTTGGAGCGGTTGCAGCTCAACGACGCCGCGCTGTCGTGGGAGCCGGAGACCTCGGTGGCGCTAGGTTTCGGGTTCCGCTGCGGCTTCTTGGGTCTGCTGCACATGGAGATCACCCGCGAGCGGCTGGAACGCGAGTTCGACCTCGATCTCATTTCGACGTCTCCCAACGTCGTGTACCGCGTTGTGCTGGAGGACGGTACCGAGAAAATCGTGACCAACCCGTCGGACTGGCCCTCGGGAAAGATGCGCACCGTGTACGAGCCGGTGGTCAAGACCACCGTCATCGCGCCAAGCGAGTTCATCGGCACGATCATGGAGCTGTGCCAGTCGCGCCGCGGTGAACTCGGTGGCATGGACTACCTTTCGCCGGAGCGGGTGGAACTGCGCTACACAATGCCGTTGGGGGAGATCATCTTCGACTTCTTCGACATGTTGAAGTCGCGCACCCGCGGCTACGCGAGCCTCGATTACGAGGAGGCCGGCGAGCAGGAAGCGGATCTGGTGAAGGTCGACATTCTGTTGCAGGGTGAGGCCGTCGACGCGTTCAGCGCGATCGTGCACAAGGACTCGGCCTACGCCTACGGCAACAAGATGACGACCAAGCTCAAAGAGCTGATTCCGCGCCAGCAGTTCGAAGTTCCGATCCAGGCGGCGATCGGTTCGAAGATCATTGCTCGCGAAAACATCCGCGCGATGCGCAAAGACGTGCTATCGAAGTGTTACGGCGGTGACATCACCCGTAAGCGCAAGCTGCTGGAGAAGCAGAAGGAAGGCAAGAAGCGGATGAAAACGATCGGGCGGGTCGAGGTGCCGCAGGAGGCATTCGTCGCCGCCCTGTCCACCGATTCCGCTGCCGCCGACAAGTCCAAAAAGTAGGGCACTGATGCGCTCAACCCGGTCGACGATCGCTGCGGTGGGTGCGTGTGTCGCGCTCGCGGGCTGCTCGGGTCCGGTTGAGGGCAGCCCGGTGGTCCGTGTCGTCGACGCGGCGAAACCGTCGGTGTCGCTGCCCGCGGAACAAGCGCTGCCCACCCTCGACGAGCTGGCCGTCACACTCGGCATGGGCGGTTTCTTCGGCCAACTCGTCAACGGCGACGCGGAGATGTTGCTGCAGGGTGTGCGCGAATCAGAGGCGACACCCATCGAATGCGTCAGTGCCACCTACCGACTGCAGAAAATCGTCTACCAGGCCAGCCCGGTGCGGGCGGTGGCCAGTCAATCATGGGCGGGCGGCGATCCCAGCGGTCCGTCGATCTCCGGGTTCTTCGGTGTGGTCAAGTTCGCGACACCCGATGACGCACAGGCCTTCTTCGCCGCGTCAGCTGAAAAGTGGCGACGGTGCAACGGCCAGACGATGGTGTTGCACCAGCCTGCACACGGTGCCGACGGGCTGAGCAAGATCGCGGACGTGGTCATCGAGCCGCGGACCGTATCGGCCGTCGTGATGCACCCCGAAGGGCAGACGGTACAACGTGCGATGGGCGTCGCCGCGGATTGCATTGTGGACGTGGAGATCACGAATGTCAGCGGCGGCGCGGCCGGCGCTCATGACGCTATCGGCGTGGCCAACCTCATGCAGCAGAAGATCGGCATTTCCTGAAATAGCTTGTCAGGTACAGCAGTTCGGATCGAGCACGGCGCAGATGGCGCCGAGCGATTCCCTGCGCGCACGGTGAAAGACGTTCATTCCGCGCCGATCTGATTCGACGAGTCCTGCCTTGCGTAGCTGGGTGAGGTGGTGGCTGACCGTCGATTCGCTCAATCCGAGGGCCGCGGCGAGGTCGCCGCTGATCTCCTCGCCTGCCGACGAGCTGAAGAGAAAAGACATGATCTTCACCCGTACGGGGTCGGCCAGCGCCTTGAGACGCAACGCCACCTGCAGGGCATCGTCATCGGTCATCGGACCGGCCGCGACCGGTGCGCAGCACACCGGTGCGGAGATGTCGATCGTCGGCAGCGTTTTGGGCATGCACCAAGTGTGCCAGGTATCTTGACATATATCAAAAAGGTGTGGATGCTGGGCCTTGGCGCTAGTTCGATATATGTCTCACACCCTAGAGAGGATCACATCATGTCCCGCGTCCAATTAGCCCTCAACGTCGACGACCTCGACGAAGCGGTCGCGTTCTACTCCAAGCTGTTCAACTCCGCACCGGCCAAGGTCAAGGACGGTTACGCCAACTTCGCGATCGCCGAGCCGCCGCTGAAGCTGGTGCTGCTGCAGAATCCCGGCAAGGGCGGCACCATCAACCACCTCGGCGTCGAGGTGGCGTCCAGCGAGCAGGTGCACGCCGAGATTGCACGGCTGACTGGCGAAGGCCTGTTCACCGACGAAGAGATCGGCACGACCTGTTGCTTTGCCACCCAGGACAAGGTGTGGGTCACCGGCCCGGCAGGGGAGAAGTGGGAGGTCTACACCGTGCTGGCCGACTCCGAGACGTTCGGCACCAGCCCCCAGCGCAGCGATCCCGAAGCCGGCGACGCCGTGTGCTGTGGCGGCACTGCCGCAGCCGACGACGACAAGGTCGCTGCCGGCTCCTGCTGCTGACGTCGCCAGAATCGGCGGACACCCGGGGGTGGTCCGCCGATTCGGTGTTCATCAGAGGTTCATTTGGCCCCTGATTCGATCCCTGTCAATATCGATGCATGTCGAAGTCGCTGCCCTTGACCGACGTGTCGGATTGCGAGTTCGCACCGCTGGCGCACGAACCGCTCTCCATGGCCTCGGCCACCGAGCTCGCGGGCAAGCTCAAGGCGCTCTCCGACCCGGTACGGCTGCGGCTGCTCAGCGTGGTGGCCAGCCACGCGGGCGGTGAGGCTTGCGTGTGTGACCTTTCGGCTGGGATCGGCGTCAGCCAGCCGACCATCTCGCATCACCTGAAGGTGCTGCGGACGGCCGGGTTGCTTGACAGTGAGCGTCGCGGATCCTGGGTCTACTACCGCGTTATCCCCCAAGCGCTGCAGCAACTCTCAGAAGTCCTGGGTGCCGATGCTGTGGCCAGGAGCGAATAGTGCACAACATCGGGCTCGCGAGGCGGCTACTGGCCGAATTCGTCGGCACCGCCCTGCTCGTCACCGTCGTGGTGGGGTCGGGAATCGCGGCGCAGCAGTTGTCACCCGACGACATCGGCCTGCAGTTACTCGAGAACTCCACGGCCACGGTGTTCGGTCTTGCGGTGCTGATCCTGCTCTTCGGTCCGGTGTCTGGGGCGCACTTCAATCCCGTTGTCACCGCGGCTGATTGGCTGCTCGGCCGTCGCGCCCGCACCGGGATCGCCGCCCGTCACGCCGTCGCCTACGTCACGGTGCAGATTGCGGGCGGGGTCGCTGGCGCGCTGTTGGCGAATTTGATGTTCGACCGCAGGGTCTTCGAACTGGCCACCAAGGAACGCATCACCACGGGGCACCTCGTCGGCGAAGTGGTGGCCACGGCCGGTCTCGTCGCGCTCATTTTCGCGTTGGCGCGCACGGGCCGTGCGGCCCTGTCGGCCGCGGCGGTCGGCGCCTATATCGGTGCGGCTTACTGGTTCACCAGCTCCACGTCGTTCGCCAATCCGGCCGTCACCATCGGCCGTATGTTCTCCGACACCTTCGCAGGAATCGCGCCCTCGTCGGCGCCGGGTTTCATCGCAGCCCAAATCATCGGTGCGCTAATCGGATTGGCACTTGTTGTCGCTCTCTACCCGGATGCCGCCGACAGTGCCGACCAAGCCGTGGTCCCACACGAATGGAACAACCCCACCACACAACGGAGTTCGCCATGACAGACAGCCCTGCTTCCCTGACCACCCACGTTCGGCGTGACCTATCGATCGACCAGCGCCACGCGCTCAAGACCGCCGCGACCCGCCTGCAAAGCGAGTTCGCCGACGTCTTCGGCGTCGAAACCATTGAGCGGTTCCTACATTCGTCGTACGACCAATTCGCCGGGCGCGCAACCGTTCCCAACTTCCTGCCCCTGCTGGCAGAACGATTCGCCCGCCAGCGCCTTTACGCGCTGGCCAGAGTGGAAGGCAAAATGACCGACAACAAGCCCACCGTGTTGTTCCTCTGTACCCACAACGCGGGCCGCTCGCAGATGGCGCTCGGCTTCTTCAATCACCTGGCAGGCGATGAGGCCGTCGCGTGGTCGGGCGGCTCCGAACCCGGCGACGCCATCAACCCCGCGGCTGTCGAGGCGATGGCCGAAGTCGGCATCGACATCACCGGTGAGTACCCGAAGCCGTGGACCGACGAAATCGTCCAGGCGTCCGACGTGATCGTCACGATGGGCTGCGGCGACGCCTGCCCGATCTTTCCCGGCCACCGCTACGAGGAATGGGTGTTGCCCGACCCCGCCGGCCAACAGGTCGACGCCGTGCGGCCGATCCGCGACGAGATCGAGGGACGGGTTCGCCAACTGCTGAGCCAACTCGGGGTGACCGCGACAAGGTAATTCCGTTGCGATGCGGCGCTTTGGCGATCGTTCCGCCACAATGTCTTGGTGATCATCGCGGCTAGAGCTTTGCGGGCGTGTGCCGTCGGCGGTGTGCTGGCATCCGTCGTCCTGTTGTCCGGATGCGTGAGCAACGTTTCAGGCACCGCTGTGCGTGCGCAAGGCGCCGACCCCATCGATGTGCCGCCGCTCGACGAGTCGCAACTCGACGACGTGCTGCTATCCATCCGCGAGCTCAACGGAATCATGGGCTCCTCGCGGATGACGATCACCGTCGAACTCGAGGAGATGGCCGACCACTCCGCGGATGTGTCCGATCCCGATTGCCTTGGCGCGATGTACGGCGCCGAGGAACTGGTGTACCAGTCCTCCGATTGGACCGCGGTGCGTGACCAGGTCGCCAGCGAGCCCGACGAGGACAACGACCACTGGGTCGAGCAGACGGCGGTGCTGTACCCCTCCGCCGAGAAGGCGCAGGACTTCTTCGACACTTCCCAGTCCTCGTGGGAGGACTGCGCGGGCAGCGCGGTCTCGGTGGACGACGCCGACGCCAGCTACTTGTGGCAGATCGACGACGTCACCGCCGAGGACACGCTGATCACCCAGTTCTCCACGCAGGAAGATGCCGACGGGTGGGGATGTCAACACGCCTTGTCGGTGGTGTCCAACCTGACTGTCGAGGCCTGGGCCTGTGGTTACTCGATCACTGACGAGGGTGCGACCATCGCCAAGGACATCGTCGCGAACGCCGCAGAGAAGTAGAAGGCGACTACATCGGCGCGTTGGCCGGCAAGAACACCCCGGAGCTGTCGGCCTCTTCCTCGGCGCGAATCACGTGCACCACGGCGTTGATCAACGCCAGGTGGGTGAATGCCTGCGGGAAGTTGCCCAGGTGCCTGCCGGTGCGAGGTTCGATCTCCTCGGCGTACAGATGCAGCGGGCTGGCGAAGGACAGCAGCCGCTCGCAAAGATGCTTGGCCCGGTGGATCTCACCGATCTCGACCAGCGCGGACACCAGCCAGAACGAGCAGATCGTGAAGGTGCCTTCCTCGCCGGACAGGCCGTCGTCGGTCTCCTCGACGCGGTAGCGCAGCACCAACCCGTCTTCGGTCAGCTCGTCGGCGATCGCCAGCACGGTGGCCCGGATCCTGGGATCGTCAGGCGGCAGGAACCGCGTCAGCACCGCAAGCAGCAGCGACGCGTCCAGTGCGTCGTCGTTGTAGCGCTGCGTCAGCACACCGCGTGAGTCCACACCGTTGGCGAGGATGTCGGCCTTGATCTCCTCGGCGATGGCCCGCCACTGCTGGGCATAGGACTTCTCGCCCTGCAGCTCGGCCAGTTTGGAGCCGCGGTCCAGCGCGACCCAGCACATGATCTTGCTCGACGTGAAGTGCTGCGGCTCGCCGCGCACCTCCCAGATACCGCGGTCGGGTTCGCGCCAGTGCTTGATGGCCTCCTCGACCTGTTGCTTGAGCACCGGCCACAACGTGTCGGAGATCTGCTCACGTGATTTGGCGTGCAGGTACACCGAGTCGAGCATGGTGCCCCAGATGTCGTGCTGCATCTGGTTGTAGGCGCCGTTGCCGATCCGCACGGGGCGGGCGTTGTCGTATCCCGAAAGGTGGTGCAGCTCCTCTTCGACGAGGCTGCGCTCGCCGCCGACGGCGTACATCACCTGCAGCGGGTGTCGTTCACCGTTGTTGGCCCCCGACACGTCGGCGATGAACGCGAAGAAGTCGTCGGCCTCGCGGTCCAGCCCAAGGGTGTAAAGGCCCCACAGCGCGAACGTCGAGTCGCGCACCCATGCGTAGCGGTAATCCCAATTTCGTTCGCCCTGAGGGGTTTCCGGCAACGATGTGGTCGGGGCGGCCAGCAGCGCGCCGGTCGGGGAATACGTCAACCCCTTCAACGTCAGCGCGCTGCGTTGCAGGTATGCCCGCCACGGATGGTCGGGGAAGTCGCCGATGTTGATCCACTGCCGCCAAGCCTCGCTGGTCCTCCACATCTTGTCGGCGGCCTCGTCGTAGGTCTGCGGCGCTGGATGCTTGGACCAACTCAGCGCGACGAACACGTTGTCGCCCTCGGTCAGTCGGGTGCGGGCGCGCGCCTCCCGGCCCTCAAGCCCGATGCGCAGATTGGTGGTCAACCGCAGCGTCGGATGCGAGTCCGGGTTCTTGTTCGCCCGCGCGATCGCCTCGCCGTAGGCCTGGGCCGAGTACTCCCAGGTGGCGTTGTTGCGGTGGTAGTCGAACGACGGCTCGCAGCTCATCACCAACTCGACGGTGCCGCTCACGCAGCGCACGGTGCGCAGCAGGATGTGCTCGGCGTCCCAGTCCATCGGGGTGCGCCGGTGTGTGCGCGAGCGCGTCTCGATGTCATGCCACGGCCCCATCACCAGCGTGTCGCGCACGATCAGCCAGCCGGTGTGGGTCTGCCAGGTGGTCTCCAGGATGAGGCTGCCCGGCAGGTAGCGCCGGGCGGCCGGCACGGTCACGCCATAGGGTCCGAGCCGGAAATGACCGGCAGCGCGGTCCAGGATGGCGCCGAACACGCTGGGCGAGTCCGGGCGCGGGACGCACAGCCATTCCACCGACCCGGCCGACGAGATCAGGCAGGTGTTTTCGCAATCCGACAGGAACCCGTAGTCGGCGATCGGCGGGAACGGGTTCCGCAACGATCCGCTTGAGGCATACGGCACCGGGGCCGTCACTGTGAACGGGGCCTCTGGTTCCCTCGCGGGCGCCCCGTCGGAAGGCTCGGTGTGTTGCAGGACCATGCGGACATCATCGACTGCCGACGTAGCCTGCGTCTACTCAGGTGGCCGCGTGTCCTGGGGTCATCGCCGCACGCCCGGGCAAACTCACGATCGCTTTGCGGCGGTAGACCAGGCGCGGTCGCCCAACAGGCGCAGGCCGTTCAGGGCAACAAGGATGGTCGATCCTTCGTGGCCTGCGACGCCAAGGGGCAGCGGCAGTTCCCCGGCCAGGTCCCAGATCACGAGCACGGTGATGACCGATGCGGCGATGGCGAGGTTCGCAATGACGACGCGCCGGGTCCGCCGCGCCAGGCTGATCAGCGTCGGAATGGCGCTCAGCTCATCGCGGATCGTGACGACGTCGGCGGTGTCCAGCGTCAGGTCGGCGCCGGAACGGCCCATCGCCACCGAGGTGTCTGCGACGGCCATCGCCGGCGCATCGTTGACGCCGTCACCGACGACAAGCACGCGGTGGCCGGATTCCTGAAGATGTTGCACCGCAACGGCTTTCTGGCCAGGCAGCAGCCCTGAGCGGACATCGTCGATGCCGACCTCGTCGGCCAGTCGTGCGGCGGCGCCGGCGTTGTCACCGGTGAGCAAGACCGGCGAGTGCGACGTCAGCCCCGCCACCCTGTGCATGGCATCGGTGGCGTCCGCGCGGGGTTGGTCTTCGAATCCGAGGATTCCGACCGGCTCGCCGTCGGCGATGACGACTGCCACGGTGGCGCCGCTACTTTCGACCTCCGGCGGGAGCGGGTACCCGGAATGTGCGGAGGGACTGAGCACCTCGACAAGGTGGCCGTCGACAGTGGCGGATACCCCGCGGCCGGGCATCGCCCGAAAGTCACGGGCGTCACCGATGGGGACGCCGCGTTCGTGGGCGGCGGTGACAACGGCTTGCCCCAGCGGGTGCTCACTGAATTGCTCCGCCGCGGCGGCCATTGCAAGTACTTCCTCGTCGTTCACCACATCGCGGTTCGACGGCTCGATGAGCGAGAGCCGCGGGGTGCCACACGTCAACGTCCCCGTCTTGTCCACCGCGACGATCGTGGTGTCTGCCAGCCGTTCCATGGCGACCGCGGACTTCACCAGCACGCCGTGGCGACTGGCGTTGGCGATCGCCGACAACAGCGGGGGCATGGTGGCGAGCACGACCGCGCATGGCGAAGCCACGATCATGAACGTCATCGCCCGCAACAACGTCGACTGAAAGTCGGCGCCGAAGATCATCGGCACAGCGAAAAGCGCGAGCGTCGCGGCGACCATCACGACGGAGTACCGCTGTTCGACCTTCTCGATGAACAGCTGTGTCTTGGCCTTGGTGGCCGACGCCTCGGCGACCATCGCGACGATGCGTGCCACCACCGTCTGTGATGGGTCTCGGGTTACCTTGGCGCGCAAGGCTCCTGAGCCGTTGAGGCTGCCCGCGAACAGCTCGTCGCCCACCGTTTTCGTGGCGGGCAGCGGCTCTCCGGTGATCGACGACTGATCGACATCTGACGATCCGACGACGACGATTGCGTCGGCCGAGATCCGCTCACCCGGCCGTGTCAGCACATGGTCGCCGACGCGCAGCGCACTTGCGTCCAGCGTCCTTTCACTGCCGTCGTCATCGACGACCACCGCACGATCCGGGGCGAGGTCAAGCAGGCTTCGTACGGAGTCCTCCGTCCGCTTGGTCGCCACGTCCTCCAATGCGCCAGACGTCGCGAAGATGACGATCAACAGGGCGCCGTCGAAGATCTGCCCAATGGATGCCGCGCCGATCGCGGCCACGATCATCAGCAAGTCGACGTCGAGGCGTCGGGCCCGCAACTCCTGCAGGCCCGCCAAGGCCGGGGCCCAGCCGCCGGCGACGTAGCAGGCCAGATACAACGCCCACCACACCATCTCGGGCGCCCCAGCGACCTGTGCGACAAGGCCGGCGAGCAGCAGCGCCAGGGCGGCGATCGCCCATCGCACCGAGGCCACCGACCGCACCCATCCTCGCCAGGACCGGGCTGCTGCGGGCACGCGTTGAGCGGATGGTTGGGCAGTTGTCGCCGTCGTCATCACGTATGAATGTATACATGTAGAGCTCTACATGTGTCATACCTACGTCGGTGGTCATGCTTCAATTGCGAGATGGGACACGGTGTCGAAGGTCGCGGAACTCCGCAGGCCGCCCTCGATCCGTCCTCCGCCGCCAAGGTCGCCGAGACCTTGCAGGCCCTGGCGTCGCCGAACCGGCTGCTCATACTGACGCGCCTGCGCCAGTCGCCGTGCACGGTCACCGACCTGTCCGCAGCCGTCGGCATGGAGCAACCTGCGGTCTCACATCAGCTGCGTCTTCTCCGCACGCTCGGCCTGGTCGCCGGCGACCGGACCGGCCGCAACATCGTTTACCGCCTCTACGACAACCATGTCGCCCAGCTCCTCGACGAGGCGATCTATCACATCGAGCATCTCCGCCTCGGCGCCCGCGACGACACCGCCTGACGGGGTCACACTCCAGCGCTCGCATACCCTTGCCGCATGGGCGGGTTCCTCAGTTGGTGGGACGGCGTCGAGCTGTGGCTCTCCGGTCTGCCTTTCATCGCGCAAACCGCGGTGGTGATGCCAGTGGTGCTGGTCATTGCGTACGGCATCGCGATGGTGCTCGACGGTGCGTTGGGAAACGGGATCCGGTTGCTGCGCCGGGCTCGCCATCTGGACGAGGACGAACTGTGAGCGGGTTACCCCGGTCTCGGGTGACGTTGGTACTGGTCATCTTGGCGTTGCTCGTGATCGTGATGTGGCTGCTAACTCGATAGGTCGGCTAAGGCACCGTCGCGAGCAGCGAAGATGTCCGAGGTGAGCACCCTTCTCCGATTCTGTTATTCTTCGCGCCATGCATGCAGTGTCCGGCAATACCGAGGGCCACATCTTGGCGCTCATTGCTGTGGGTAATTGCGCTGTTGCAGACGTTCACTGTTGTCGCTGACTCCACACCCGTCCGCGGTTTGGTGTCGGTAGCGGCTGTCTCTTTGCCCAGGTACTGATGATCCATCGCCTTGCTGACGTGACGGGCTTCGTCCGTAGTCCCCTGCAAGGAAAGGTCACGAATGCTCGAGTTCCGAAAGTCATGGCGTAGCGCCGTTGCGCTGGCCGCCACCGCCTCCATGCTCGCTGCCTGCGGCGGTGGGTCCAGCGACGTCGCCGGCGGCGACGGTCAAGGTGACGCCGAGACCACGCTGACGCTGGTCGCGTACGCCGTGCCCGAACCCGGCTGGAGCAAGATCATCCCGGCCTTCGCCGCCACGGAGGAGGGCAAGGGTGTGGCCGTGACCACGTCCTACGGCGCATCGGGTGACCAGTCGCGAGCGGTGGTCGATGGCAAGCCCGCCGATATCGTCAACTTCTCGGTCGAGCCGGACGTCGGTCGGTTGGTCAAGGCAGACAAGGTGGCAAAGGACTGGAACGCGGACGCCACCAAGGGGATTCCGTTCGGGTCGGTCGTTTCCCTTGTCGTTCGCAAGGGCAACCCGAAGAACATCAACGATTGGGATGATCTGCTGCAGCCTGGCCTGGAGGTCGTGACGCCGAGCCCGTTGAGTTCCGGCTCGGCCAAGTGGAACCTGTTGGCGCCGTACGCCGCGAAGAGCAACGGTGGCAAGGATTCGCAGGCCGGGCTCGATTTCGTGAACAAGCTGGTGACCGAGCATGTCAAGACGCGGCCCGGTTCCGGCAGGGAGGCCACCGACGTGTTCCTGCAGGGCACCGGTGACGTGCTGCTCAGTTACGAGAACGAGGCGATCAACATCGAGCGGCAGGGTAAGCCGGTCGAGCACATCAACCCGCCGCAGACCTTCAAGATCGAGAACCCGGTCGCGGTCGTCACCTCGAGTGCGAATCTGGAGAAGGCCAACGCGCTGAAGAACTTCCTGTACACCGCCGAGGGCCAGAAGATCTGGGCGGAGGCCGGCTTCCGGCCGGTCGATCCCGCGGTCGCCGCTGATTTCGCTGACGATTTCCCGACTCCGGAGAAGCTGTGGACGATCGCCGACCTCGGTGGCTGGAATGCGGTCGATCCGGCATTGTTCGATAAGGACAACGGAAGCATCACCAAGATCTACAAACAGGCCACTGGATGACAGCTGCTCTTAACCCCGAGACCGCTGCGCCGCCCGGCGACGGCGGTGGGCGGTCTCGGGGCTTTTTCAAGAGCCGCTACGGCAGCACGTCTCTTCGGGTGGGGGTCGCCACCACCTGGCTGTCGATCATCGTGCTGCTGCCACTGGCCGCAATCGTCTGGCAATCCGCGGGCGGCGGATGGGAGGCGTTCTGGACTTCGGTGACGTCCAACGCCGCAATCCAGTCGTTCCGGGTGACGCTGACGGTCTCGTTCTCGGTGGCGGTGATCAACCTGTTCTTCGGCCTGCTGATCGCCTGGGTGCTGACGCGTGACGATTTCGTCGGGAAGCGGCTGGTCGACGCGATCATCGACCTGCCGTTCGCGTTGCCGACGATCGTGGCGAGCCTGGTGATGCTGGCCCTGTACGGGCCTGCCAGTCCGATCGGCGTTCACCTTCAGCACACCAAGTGGGGCATCGGCGTCGCTCTGCTGTTCGTGACCCTGCCTTTCGTGGTGCGGTCGGTACAGCCGGTGCTGTTGGAGCTGGACAGGGAGGTGGAGGAGGCCGCCGCATCGCTGGGCGCCAACAACTGGACCATCTTCACGCTCGTGATCCTTCCGGCCTTGCTGCCGTCGTTGCTTTCCGGTGCGGGACTGGCATTTTCGCGTGCCATCGGCGAGTTCGGCTCGGTGGTGCTGATCGGCGGCGCGGTGCCCGGCGAGACTGAGGTGTCGTCGCAATGGATCCGGACCCTGATCGAGAACGACGACCGCACGGGCGCGGCGGCTATTTCGATAGTGCTGCTGGCGATTTCGTTTGTCGTGCTGTTCGTCCTGCGTAGCATCGGGTCGCGGGCCGCCAAACGCGAGGAGCTGGCACAGTGAACTTATCGCCGGCCGTGCGCTACTTGGCCCGGTATGTCGCCCTTGCCTACGTGGTCGTGCTGCTCGTCGTCCCGGTCAGCATGATCCTGTGGCGCACCTTCGAACCGGGCGTCAGCTCGTTCTTCCAGTCGATCAGCACTCCGGCGGCGGTGTCGGCGTTGCAGCTCTCGCTGTTGGTGGTCGCGATCGTGGTGCCGCTCAACGTGGTATTCGGTATACCGACCGCCTTGGTGTTGGCGCGCAACAAGTTCCGAGGCAAGGGTGTGCTGCAGGCCGTCATCGACCTGCCGTTCGCGGTGTCGCCGGTGGTCGTCGGCGTCGCGCTGATTCTGTTGTGGGGCAGTGCAGGAATCTTCGGATTCGTGGAGAACGATCTCGGGTTCAAGATCATCTTCGGCTTCCCGGGCATCGTGCTGGCCAGCATCTTCGTCACCGTGCCGTTTGTCATCCGCGAGGTCGAACCAGTGCTCCACGAACTGGGCACGGACCAGGAGGAAGCCGCAGCGACACTGGGTTCCACGTGGTGGCAGACGTTCTGGCGGATCACCTTGCCGTCGATCCGGTGGGGTCTGACCTACGGCATCGTTTTGACCGTCGCCCGCACCCTCGGCGAGTTCGGCGCCGTGATCATGGTGGCGTCCAACCTGCCGGGAACGTCGCAAACACTCACATTGTTGGTGGCGGACAGATACAACCGCGGTACCGCAGAATCCGTTTACGGCGCTTACGCCATCTCAACGCTGCTGATGGCCGTGGCGGTGATCGTGCTGATCGCCCAGGTGATCCTCGACGCTCGCCGCGAGAAGACCAGCAACTAGGAGACGCTTGACATGACCACTGCGATCACCGTGCGGGGCGCTAACAAACACTATGGCGACTTCGCCGCACTGGACAACGTCGACTTCGACGTGCCGTCGGGCTCGCTGACCGCGTTGCTTGGACCCAGCGGTTCGGGCAAGTCGACGCTGCTGCGCGCGATTGCCGGTTTGGACCAGCCCGACACCGGCACCGTCACGATCAACGGAGTCGACGTCACGCATGTGCCGCCACAGCGGCGCGGCATCGGCTTCGTGTTCCAGCACTACGCGGCGTTCAAGCACCTGACTGTGCGTGACAACGTCGCGTTCGGCCTCAAGATCCGCAAGCGACCGAAGTCTGAGATCAAGGACAAGGTCGACAACCTGCTGGAAGTCGTGGGGCTCAGCGGTTTTCAGACCCGCTACCCCAACCAGTTGTCGGGCGGCCAGCGCCAGCGCATGGCATTGGCCCGCGCGCTCGCGGTCGACCCGCAAGTGCTGTTGCTCGATGAGCCGTTCGGTGCGCTCGATGCCAAGGTCCGCGAAGACCTACGGGCATGGCTGCGGCGTCTGCACGACGAGGTGCACGTCACCACTGTGCTGGTGACTCACGACCAGTCGGAGGCCCTTGATGTCGCCGACCGGATCGCGGTGCTGAACAAGGGCCGCATCGAGCAGGTCGGTTCGCCGACGGAGGTTTACGACGCGCCGGCCAACGCTTTCGTTATGTCGTTCTTGGGTGCGGTGTCGGCGCTCAACGGAAGCCTGGTGCGGCCGCACGACATTCGTGTAGGACGCAATCCCGATATGGCGATCGCGACAAGCGACGACTCCGTCCAGGCCACCGGGGTGTTGAGGGCAACCATTGATCGAATTGTCATGCTGGGCTTCGAAGTTCGTGTCGAACTGACCAGCGCCACCGACCAGACACCATTCACCGCGCAGATCACCCGCGGCGACGCAGAGGCACTTGGGCTCAAGGAAGGCGATACGGTCTATGTCCGGGCCACCCGCGTGCCTCCGCTGCCTGGTGGCACCGGGATTCCGCACAGCGACAATGCCGACGAGGATGAGACGCTGACGAAGGCCTGAGTGTTAGGCGCGGGGGCTACGCCGCCGCGAGGTCAACCGCGATTGTGCGGTTTCGTACGCGAAACGCCGAGTCGAGCGTATTCGAACGCACACTCGCGTTCCCCAGCTTCGCGTGGGCCCAGCTCGCGCAGTTAGGCGGCGGCGCGATCAACGGCGGCGACAGCGTCGAAACGGTCCAAAACCGTCGCGGCGACCAGATTGTGAGAGCCCAGCGGCTCCGCCATCGAAATACCTTGCGCCGCAGCGAAGTTCGCGACCCGATCGGTGATCCGTCCATGCGCCAGGAACCACGGCGCGATCACCAGACGGTCGGCGCCGTTGGCGGCCAGCGCGGCTGCCGCGTCAGCGACACCGGGCTGCGGTCCGGTGGCGAACGCCACTTCCACACCGGCCCAGCGGGTTCCGGCGCGCAACGCGGGTGCCACGGTCGACGTCCGCGCATTCGCGGCCTCACTCGACGAGCCCACCGCGACTACGAGCACGCCAAGACCCTCGTCGTCCGGGGACACTCCGGCCTCGGCCAGTCGCTGCCTCAACACAGACAACAACGCGGGATCCTCACCGAGAACCCCCGCCTGATCGAACGCAGCCCCGGACTCCGCGATCATCGCCGGGATGTCGGTGCGGGCGTGGTAGGCGTCGGCCAGAAGAAACGGCACCACGACTCCGTCGCCGGGCGCAGCGGCCAACACGTCGCGAAGGTCCGGCGTGGTCTGCTCGAGAAACGCGGGCCGCACATCGAGCCAGGGCCGCAGCCGCCGGATCCGGCCCGCGACCGCATGCGTCACCGCCGCCGAACGCGGGTCGGCGCTGCCGTGTGCGGCCAAGACCAGGGTCACGACGCGTGCAACCCGCATTCCGTCTTCGACAAACCGGCCCAGCGGCCGCTGCGCGGATCGGCGCCCTCAACGGGCTTGGCCGTGCACGGCGCGCAACCGATCGACGGATAGCCTTCGTAGACAAGGGGATTGACGAGCACATCGTTGGCGTCGATGTAGGTCTGCATGTCCTCATCGGTCCACGCCGCCAATGGGTTGATCTTCACCAATCCGAACGCCTTGTCCCAGCTGATCAGTGGGGCGTTGGCGCGCGTTGGTGCCTCCACCCGACGAATGCCGGTGACCCACGCGGAGTAGCTGCGCAATGCCTTGCTCAGCGGCTCGACCTTGCGCATCCGGCAGCACTCGTTCGGTTCACGGGCGAACAGGTCCTTGCCGAACAGTTCGTCCTGCTTTGCGACGGTGTTCTCGGGTGTGACGTTGACGACGTTGATGTCGTAGACGGCCTCGACGGCGTCGCGGGTGCCGATCGTCTCGACGAAGTGGTATCCGGTGTCGAGGAAGAGCACGTCCACGCCGGGGCGCACCTTGGAAGCCAGGTCGACCAGCACCCCATCCTGCATGTTGGACGCGACGATGTAATTGCCGCCGAAGTTCTCGTCGGTCCAGCGCAGCAGATCGTCAGCGCTGGCACCGTCGAGTTCGGCCGCGCCGCGCTCGGCCAGCGCTTGCAGGTCCGTCTCGGTCATCAGTTCCGTCATCGCAAATCCGCCTCGTCTGCTCGTAGTGCCCACGTAGCGAAACGCTCACCCTGCTCGCGTTGTTTCACGAAGTTCCGAACAACCCTGTCGATGTAGTCGCCCAGCTCGCTGGACAGCACCTTGTGCTGGCGCAACTTGCGGCCGAAACCGCTGTCCAGGCCCAGGCTGCCGCCCAGATGCACCTGGAAACCCTCAACCGGCCCATCGCCGTCGTCGACCATTTGGCCCTTGAACCCGATGTCGGCGACCTGGATTCGCGCGCACGAGTTCGGGCATCCGTTGATGTTGATCGTGACCGGCACGTCGAGCTGAGCGTTGATGTCCTCGAGCCGCTTCTCCAGCTCGGGCACCAGCACCTGCGACCGCTTGCGGGTCTCGGCGAACGACAGCTTGCAGAACTCGATACCCGTGCAGGCCATCAGGTTCTTTCGCCAGTGCGACGGGCGCGACGGCAGACCGAGCGCGTCGAGGCCGGCGACCAGCTCGTCGACCCCGTCGTCGGGCACGTCGAGGATGATCAGCTTCTGGTACGGCGTGAACCGGATGCGGTCGGACCCGACCGCATCGGCGAGGTCGGCCACCTTGGAAAGGATGGTGCCCGACACCCGACCCGCGATCGGAGCGACGCCGACAGCGTTCAGCCCGTTCTTCAGCTTCTGCACGCCGACGTGGTCGACGATGTGGACCACCGGTTCGGGCGCGGGACCGTCGATCAGCTTCCGGCCCAGGTATTCGTCCTCGAGCACCTGACGGAATTTTTCAACGCCCCAGTCCTTGATCAGGAACTTCAGCCGCGCCTTGGAGCGCAGCCGCCGGTAGCCGTAGTCGCGGAACGCCGAGACCACGGCTTCCCACACGTCGGCGACCTCGTCCAGCGGCACCCAGGCGCCAAGGCGCTGGCCCAGCATCGGGTTGGTGGACAGGCCGCCGCCCACCCACACGTCCAAACCGGGGCCGTGCTCGGGATGGTTGACCCCGATGAACGCGACGTCGTTGACCTCGTGGCAGACGTCCTGCAGCCCCGAGATCGCGGTCTTGAACTTGCGCGGCAGGTTCGAGTACTCGGG
>NZ_DASSCY010000249.1:0-8083 GCF_035697385.1 Mycobacterium sp.
CTGCTGGAGGCCGAAAAGCCCACGATGACCAATGGTTTCGTGGCTGGCATCGCCCACCTAGCTACTCACCCGAGTTTGCCTGGCCGCGACCTGTCATCCATGCGGCGCGGAAACCTGTACCCGATCATGGCGCCCGACGTGCGGCCGGCCGACCCCGAGTTGCGGCACACCATGCTCGGCATGACCGAAGCCGGCAGTGTGATCACGATCAGCGAGGACGAATCCGACCAACCGGAGCATCGGCGCGGATCGTTCGGCAAGCCGGCACCGGGCTTCGAAACCAAGATCGTCGACGGCGAGCTGTGCATCCGAGGCCCGTTCGTGATGCAGCGCTACTACAAACGCAGCCGCGAGGAGTGCTTCGATGCCGACGCGTGGTTTCACACCGGTGATCTCGTCCGCACCGATGCCGACGGTTTCGTGTACTTCATCGGCCGCAAAGGCGCAATGATCAAGACCGCCGGCGCCAACGTGGCACCCGCCGAGGTGGAGCGTGCGATCGCCAAGGTGACCGGCGGAACCGTCGCGCACGTGCTCGGGCTCCCGGATCCCCAGCGTGGACAGGTGGTCGCCGCGGTCGTCGTCCGCGACAAACATGCCGAGTTCGACGAGCTCGGGCTGCGTGAGCGGCTCAAAGACGAACTGTCGGCCTACAAGATCCCGAAACGGTTTGCGGCCGTTGCGTCTTCCGATATTCCGTTGCTCTCCAGCGGCAAGGTCGACCTCGCTGCGCTCGCGAAGGTGTTCAATGCCTGACACCATCGACCAGCTGGTCAGAATGCGCGCGGAACGGCACGGTGACAAGCCGATGGTCATTGATCCGGCGTCGCGGATCAGCTACGCCGACCTTGACGAAAGCACCAGGGCCATGGCCGCCGCGTTCATCGAGGCCCGTGTCGGCAAGGGCACCCGGGTCGGCCTGATCATGCCGAACTGTGTGCAGTGGGTGCAGATCGCGTTGGCGCTCACCCGCATCGGCGCCGTCCTGGTTCCGCTGAGCACCTTGCTGAAGCCGCCGGAGCTCGCGTCTCAGCTTCGGGCTGCCTCCGTTCAGGTTCTGATCGCGGTCGATGAGTTCCGCGGCCATCGCTACCTCGACGGCCTGGCGGACGCGGTGAATAGCCCGGAACTGCCTGCGCTGCGGGAGGTCTGGACCCCCGACCAGTTGGTCGCCGCGCACAACGATCCTGTGGTCGACGCGGTGGCCGCGGCGGTCACGCCGAGCGACACGCTGGTGATCATGTTCACGTCGGGTAGCAGTGGGCCACCGAAGGGCGTAATCCACTCGCACTCCAACGCGCTGGCCGCCGTGCGATCGGGCCTCGCGGCACGTTGCATCGACTCCGATACGCGGCTGTACCTGCCTATGCCGTTCTTCTGGGTCGGCGGGTTCGGCAGCGGCGTGCTGTCTGCCCTGCTGGCGGGCGCCACGCTCGTCACCGAGCAGATCCCGCGGCCGGAAACGACGCTGCCACTGCTGGAACGCGAGCGGGTGACGCTGTTTCGCGGCTGGCCCGACCAGGCCGAGGCCTTGGCCCGCCAATCCCGCTCTGTCGGAGCCGATTTGTCCGCGCTTCGGCCGGGCAGCCTCGACGCGCTGCTGCCAGCCGAGCAGCGCGCGGCACCGGGAGCGCGGGCGAAGTTGTTCGGGATGACCGAGTCGTTCGGCCCCTACTGCGGCTATCCCGCAGATACCGACATGCCGCGATCGGCGTGGGGAAGTTGCGGCAAGCCGTTCGACGGCATGGAAGTCCGGATCGTCGACCCCGACACCGGTCAGCCGGTTCCCACAGGAACAATCGGCATGATCCAGATCCGCGGACCGCACACGTTGCGCGGTATGTGCCGGCGCAGCCGCGAAGATCTGTTCACGCCCGACGGCTACTACCCCACCGGCGATCTCGGACACCTCGACGGCGACGGGTTCATGTTCTACCACGGCCGATCCGACGACATGTTCAAGGTCAGCGGCGCCACCGTCTACCCAAGTGAAGTGGAGCAGGCGCTGCGGACCATCGACGGTGTCGAGAACGCGTTCGTCACCGAGGTCTCCGGCGCGGTGGGTGCCGTCGTGGTATCCGACAGCACAGTTGAACACCTACACGCCGAGGCGCGGAAGCGACTGAGCTCCTTCAAGGTTCCGACGGTGTGGCGGGTGGTCAACTCCGACGACGACATTCCGCGCGGGACCACGGGCAAGGTCGACGTCCGCAGGCTGCGCGCATTACTCGCCGAGCAGATTAGCTGACCACACCGCGCTGCGTGAGATGGTCGATCAGCGGCGCAGCACCATCGGCGAGGTGCTCGGACATCGCTGTGCGAGCAAGGTTTTCGTCGCGTGCCTCGAGTGCGGCCAACACCTTTCGATGGTGTCCGGTCGAAAGATCGGACCAACCCGCTATTGTCGGAAACACCGATTCGGGGGCGTAGCGGGTGATCTGCGACATCAGCTGGGCCAGTTTGGGCGAGTCCGCGGCGACATTGATCGCCTTGTGAAACTCGTGGTTGAGGCGGACAGCCTGTTCACCGTCATCGGCCGCGTACGCGTCTTCGAGCTCGGTCTGAATCTTCTCGAGTTCCCGCAACTGATCGTCGGTGATGTTGGCCGCGGCCCGCGCGGCAAGCTCACCACCGATATAAGCCTGCACGTTGGACACGTCGGTGAGGTCACGGGACGTCACAGGAACCACCACAAATCCGCGCCGGGGTTGCTGAGAGAGAAGACCTTCTGCGCTCAGCACGAACAGCGCCTCACGCACCGGCGTGACACTGACACCGAGTTCGGCCGCCAACTGGTCCAGCCTGATGTACTGCCCGGCCGCATAAGTGCCGTCGAAGATGCGTCTGCGGACAAAGCCTGCGACATCCTCGGCCAGCTGCGGGCGCGGAGCGAAATCGGCTGCGATCATCATCAGATCCGGTAGTCGGCGAGCAGTCGCTTGCTGATGATGTTCTTCTGGATCTCACTGGTGCCCTCGCCGATGAGCAGGAAGGGTGCATCGCGCATCAGTCGCTCGATCTCGTACTCCTTGGAGTAGCCGTATCCGCCGTGGATCCGGAAGCTCTGCTGTGTCACCTCGGAGCAGAATTCGCTTGCCAGATACTTGGCCATCCCCGCCGCGACGTCGTTGCGCTCGCCGGAGTCCTTCAACCGCGCTGCGTTCACCATCATGAGATGGGCCGCCTCGACTTTGGTTGCCATCTCAGCCAACTGGAATGCGATCGCCTGGTGCTCGGCGATCGGCTTGCCAAAAGTGTGGCGCTGTTGTGCGTAGCGCGCCGCCAACTCGAACGCTCGGATGCCGACCCCGCACGCCCGTGCGGATACGTTGACGCGGCCCACTTCGACTCCGTCCATCATCTGGAAGAAGCCCTGCCCGGGCGCCTCGCCGAGGACGTCGTCGGCGTCGGCGACGTAACCGTCGAAGATCAGCTCGGTGGTGTCGATACCCTTGTAGCCGAGCTTGTCGATCTTGCCGGGGATGGTCAGCCCCGGCACGACTTCACCAAAGCCAACGGGCTTTTCGACGAGGAACGCCGTCAAGTTGCGGTGCGGCTTGTCGGCGCCCTCGTCGGTGCGCACCAATGCGGCCACCAACGTCGAGCTTCCGCCGTTGGTCAGCCACATCTTCTGACCGTCGATGGTGTAGGTGCCGTCGCCGTTTCGTTTGGCCCGGGTGCGGATCGCGGCGACATCAGAGCCGAGTTCGGGCTCCGACATCGAAAACGCGCCGCGCGTCTCGCCGGTCGCCATCCGTGTCAGGTACTTCTGCTTCTGCGCGTCGGTGCCGTGCTGACGGATCATGTAGGCGACGATGAAATGCGTGTTGATCACGCCGGAGACGCTCATCCACCCGCGCGCGAGCTCCTCGACGCACAACGCATAGGTGAGCAGGGACTCCCCTAGCCCGCCGTACTCCTCCGGAATCATCAGCCCGAACAGGCCCATGTCCTTCATCGCATCGACGATGGCCTGCGGGTAGGTGTCGCTGTGCTCGAGTTCCTGCGCGGTCGGGATAACCTCTTTGTCGACGAATTGGCGTACCGTGGCGACGATTTCGGTCTGAAACTCCGTCAGGCCCAGCGTTTGGGCAAGCTTTGTCATGCGCGATCCCGCTCCGCTTCTCGCTTGGTCATGCGCCCACTCTTTCGAACACCGCGGCCAGGCCCTGCCCGCCACCGATGCACATCGTTTCCAGGCCGTAGCGGACGCCCCGGCGGTTCAGCTCACGTGCCAACGTGGCGAGCATCCGCCCGCCGGTCGCACCGACCGGGTGGCCGAGCGAGATGCCCGAACCGTGCACGTTCGTGCGGTCGAGGTCGGCCGCGGTGAACTTCCACTCCCGCATCACCGCGAGCGCCTGGGCAGCGAACGCCTCATTCAGCTCGATCAGGTCGATATCGCTCAGCGCAAGTCCTGCTTTGCCGAGCGCGGCCTCGGTCGCGGGCACCGGACCGATCCCCATGATGTTGGGCGCGACACCGGCCGACGCCCACGAGACCATGCGGACCAGCGGCGTCAGGCCGAGTTCCTCGGCCTTCTCCGATGTCGTGACGACGCACATGGAGGCGGCGTCGTTCTGGCCGCTGGAATTACCCGCGGTGACCGTCGACTCCGGATCATCCGCCAGCAGAACGGGTTTCAGCTTGCTCAACGACTCAACGGTGGTGTCGGCACGCGGGTGTTCGTCGGTGTCGATCAGCTCCTCGCCTTGGCGCGTTCGCACCGTGACACCGATGATCTCCTCGGCGAGAATCCCGTCCTTGCCGGCCGCCACCGCCCTTTGATGGGACGTCACCGCGAGTTCGTCCTGCTCCTGGCGCGAGATCGTGTATTGCCTGCGAAGGTTCTCCGCTGTCTCAAGCATTCCGCCCGGCACCGGATAGTGCTGCCCGCCCGCGGTGGTACGGCCCCTGGCGAGCCCGTCATGCACCTTGACGCCGCCGCGGGCACCTCCCCAGCGCATGTCGGTGGAGTAGAAGGCCACATTGCTCATGCTCTCGGCGCCGCCGGCGATCACAACGTCGTTGTCGCCGTTCGCAACTTGCAGGCAGGCCTGAATGACGGCTTGCAGCCCCGACCCGCATCGGCGGTCGACCTGCATACCGGGAACGGTGACCGGTAGTCCAGCATCCAACGCGACCACGCGCCCGATCGCGGGCGCCTCGCTGTTGGGATAGCAGTGTCCGAGGATGACGTCTTGCACTGCGCCAGGGTCGATTCCGGTGCGCACCAACAGCCCCTTGAGCGCGGCCACGCCGAGGTCGACAGCGGTCAGCGATTTGAACATGCCGCCGTAGCGACCGATGGGTGTCCGGACAGGTTCGCAGATCACCGCGTCGCGCATCAGGTGTGCCTCCCGCCGGTGACCTCGAGGACGGTGCCGGTCATGTACGACGACAGATCGCTGGCGAGGAACAAGGCCACTTTGGCCACCTCCTCCGGTTCACCGGCTCGGCCCATCGGCACCTCGGCCAGCTTCTGATCCCAAATGTGTTGTGGCATGGCCTCGGTCATCGCGGACCTGATCAGTCCCGGTTGGATCGCGTTCACCCGCACACCGAGATGGGCGAGTTCCTTGGCGGCGGCCTTGGTCAGGCCGACGATGCCCGCCTTGGCCGCCGAGTAGTTCGTCTGCCCGATCAAGCCGACCTTGCCCGAGATCGACGACATGTTCACGATGGCGCCGCGCTTGTTCTCGCGCATGATGGCGGCGGCCGCCTTCGTGCCGTTCCAGGTTCCCTTCAGGTGCACCGCGATGACCTGATCGAATTGCTCTTCGGTCATCTTGCGCATCGTGGCGTCGCGGGTGATCCCGGCGTTGTTGACCATGATGTCCAGGCCGCCGAACCGTTCGACGGCGGCGCCAACCAGCGCATCGACCTCGTCTGCGGACGTCACGTCGCAGCGCATGGCCAGCGCGACATCCTGACCGCCAAGTTGTTTGGCCGCCGCCTCGGTGGCCGCGAGGTCCAGATCGCCGAGCACCACGCGCGCGCCCTCCGCGATGAACCGCTCCGCAATGGCCAACCCCAGACCCTGGGCTCCGCCGGTTACGACCGCCGTCTGACCGGTCAGCAATGACACCTGATCACCCCTCTTCACTGGTCAGGCCCACACAGGGGGCCCATCAATCGAACATCATATTTCATATATGATTTCTCGGATCCGCGGGCTTGCGAGCTAGGCCCACGTGAGCAGACGTCAAGGACCGCATTTCCGCGGCCACGGGCACCGACTCGCCAAGAGGAGCATCTGCCGATGACCACCGCCGAAGTCAGTGATGAGGACTTCCAGGAGATCCTGGCCCAGACCCGTCACTTCGTCCGCACCGCGGTCGTACCGCGCGAGCAGGAGATTCTGGCCGACGACAAGGTTCCTGACGACCTGCGCGAGCAGGCCAAGAAGATGGGCCTGTTCGGCTATGCGATTCCGCAGGAGTGGGGTGGGTTGGGCCTGAACTTGGCTCAAGACGTCGAATTGGCAATGGAACTCGGCTACACATCGCTGGCATTGCGGTCGATGTTCGGCACCAACAACGGCATCGCCGGCCAGGTGCTCGTCGGCTTCGGTACCGATGAGCAGAAGGCGCGGTGGCTCGAGCCGATGGCAACGGGCGACGTCGTCGCATCCTTCGCGCTGACCGAGCCCGGCGCGGGCTCCAATCCTTCGGGACTGCGCACCAAAGCCGTTCGCGACAGCTCGGGAGATGGCGACGACTGGATCATCACCGGTCAGAAGCGCTTCATCACCAACGCGCCGACTGCCGACCTGTTCATCGTCTTCGCGCGCACCCGCCCCGCCGACGACGAGGGCGCGGGCATCGCGGTGTTCCTGGTGCCCGCCGACGCGGCAGGTGTGGCGGTCGGCGCCAAGGACGCCAAGATGGGCCAAGAGGGCGCGTGGACAGCCGATGTCAGCTTCGACGACGTCCGCGTGCCGGTCGGTGCACTCGTCGGCGGGAGCGAAGACATCGGATATCGGGCCGCGATGATCTCGTTGGCGCGGGGCCGCGTCCACATCGCCGCCATAGCCGTCGGAACGGCTCAACGGGCGCTCGACGAATCCGTCGCATACGCCGCCACCGCAACCCAAGGCGGCACAGCGATCGGGAACTTCCAGTTGGTGCAGGCGATGATCGCCGACCAGCAGACCGGCGTGCTGGCCGGGCGCGCCCTGGTCCGCGACACCGCACGGATGTGGGTCAGCGGCGAGGACCGCAGGGTTGCCCCATCGGCAGCCAAACTGTTCTGCACCGAAATGGTGGGCCAGGTAGCCGATCTCGCGGTGCAGATTCACGGCGGCAGCGGCTACATGCGCGAGGTACCCGTCGAGCGGATCTACCGCGACGTCCGGCTACTGCGGTTATACGAGGGAACCAGCGAAATACAGCGACTCATCATCGGATCGAATCTCGTGAAGGCGGCACAGAAATGAGTGGACGGCTCACCGGCAAGGTCGCCTTCATCACCGGTGCGGCGCGCGGGCAGGGTCGTGCGCATGCGGTGCGGATGGCCAACGAGGGCGCCGACATCATCGCCGTGGACATCGCAGGCAAGTTGCCGCAGTGCGTTCCGTACGATCCCGCGACTCCCGATGACCTCGCTGAAACCGTGCGGCTCGTCGAGGCCACCGGTCGCCGCATCCTGGACTCGGTCGTCGACATCCGCGACGTCGACGGACTTCAGGAGGCCGTGACCAAGGGCGTCGCGGAGTTCGGTCGGCTCGACATCATCGTCGCCAATGCCGGTGTGTCGGCTCCGCAGGTGTGGAGCGAAATCACGCCCGAGGATTTCCGCGACGTCATGGACATCAACGTGACCGGCACCTGGAACACCGTGATGGCAGGAGCGCAGAAAATCATCGACGGCGGACGCGGCGGCTCGATCATCCTGATCAGCTCCGCGGCCGGGCTCAAGATGCAGCCGTTCATGGTGCACTACACCGCCAGCAAGCACGCCGTCACCGGCATGGCGCGCGCGTTCGCCGCCGAACTGGGCAGGCACTCCATCCGCGTCAACAGCGTGCACCCGGGAGCGGTCAACACGCTCATGGGAAGTGGCGACATGATCGGCTCGTTGG
>NZ_DASSCY010000250.1:0-23076 GCF_035697385.1 Mycobacterium sp.
GAATAGGGTCGGTGTCGGCGACCCTCGAAAACATCGTATTGGTGTTTGCGATCGCATTGGTGGTGTCGACGGTGTCCTTCTATTGCGTCGAGCGGCCCGCGATAAACGCCGCGAGGCGGTTGAGGAATCGTTGGCGATGACCTCCGGCCACTGGGCCCATCACGTGGTCATCAACATCTGAGATCCAGCAGCATTGTTGCTCGCAGCAGGGCAATGGGATTCGTCGACCAATAATCTCTTAAGGCGGACACCGCGTTGCTGCGGATAGCTAGTGCCTTTTGCGAAGGACTTCGATAATGGCACTTCAATCGTTCGCCGGCGTGGGTTGGGCAATCCGCGTGCGCGCTCGCCGGCGCGCCCCATGGTCGAACGCTGGGTCATCTGTGGCCGGCTGGAGGCACCACACTTCGGCGATCTACGCGCTGATTCGTCACCACTGCGCAGCGCTACGCGTCCTGATCGTGATCGCGTGAAATCCCGACTGGCACAGTTCGTTATCTGGACATTGCAGTGCTGACCGTCACGGGTGCGCCGGCCAGTACATGCGGCGAGTCGGCGGCGCGTATGAGCTGACAGATGTGTTCGCCGGTCAGTGAAGTCTTCGCATTCGGGACAGAGTTGGAGAGCAATGTCCGATATTGGCCGAAAAAATATTGACGGTTGCATTGCGAAGTTGCCAGCGATGATGCAAATATGTTGCTGTCCAGTCAGAGACATTTGACTAGCGGGCCGGTGAAACAGTTTTGCCGGGGGGAAGTGGATTTTGCTATGACGAGCAAGCATGCCAAGTCGAACAACCAGAGCGTGATGATCAAGGCCGCCGCGGCCGCCAGTGCGCTGGCCGCTGCGAGCGCCGCCATCTGCGTGCTGCAACCGGGGCAGGCGGCGCCGAGACCAGCGAATCAGGTCGCAACGTCGCTGCTGGGCGCCTATGCGACGCCCAACGCCCTGGTCGCCGCGCAGAGCGATCTGCCGGTGCCCGTTGACTCGCCGGTGCCAGCCCTGATTGCGCCCAGCGGCGCGAGCGCTCCCAGCGGCGGACCGGTGGCGATCAGCCAAAGCTCTTCGCCCTCACCGACTCTCGTCAGGTCAGCGTCTCTCGTCGGTTCCGCGGGTTCCGAGTCCGGCGCGGTAGCCGTCTCGCGCAGCGCAGACCCGTCGGCACCCATTGGTGCGATCCCCGAATCCAACAAGGTCCGCGAAATGATCGGCTCCGGCCAAAGCAGCGCGGTCCTTCCGGCAACGGCTGCGACCCCGGCGCTCGCGGCACCCGTTGCGGGGCCCGACTTTTTCCAGATGGCCACCGACATGTTCCGGATTTTCGTCAGCGACGGCGATGAACCCGGCGAAAACGGCGGGCTTCTCTGGGGGAACGGCGCTGCGGGCGGGCCTGGCCAAAACGGCGGTAACGGCGGTCTGTTCTTCGGCAGTGGCGGCCAGGGCGGTGACGGCCTTCCGGGTCAGGCCGGCGGCCACGGCGGCAACGCCGGCCTGTGGGGCAACGGCGGCGCAGGCGGCGCGGGCGGCGATGCGGTCAACACCGAGGGCGCGGCCGTCGGCGGTGCCGGTGGTAACGGCGGTGCCAGCCTGTGGATCGGTAACGGCGGGGCAGGCGGCGCGGGCGGTCAAGCCACTGCCACCGGCGACGCCACAGGCGGTGCCGGTGGTCAAGGCGGCGGTGGTGGAAGGCTCATCGGCGACGCGGGAACCGGCGGGGAAGGCGGTTCGGCGACG
Organism: Mycobacterium sp.; assembly: GCF_035697385.1. Taxonomy (GTDB): domain Bacteria; phylum Actinomycetota; class Actinomycetes; order Mycobacteriales; family Mycobacteriaceae; genus Mycobacterium. The sequence continues at coordinate 1,735 of NZ_DASSCY010000250.1, forward strand.
AGCACGACCGGCACTGCCACCGGCGGCGACGGCGGAAGAGCCGGAGACATCGGAATCGAGGGCAACCTCGCCCAGGGCGGCGCGGGCGGCGACGCTCAATCCGTCTCGGGTGATGCGGTCGGTGGTGCCGGCGGCGACGGCGGAAACACGCTCTTCGACGGATACGCAGGCACCGGCGGCGAGGGCGGCAACGCCACAACGGGCACGGGCGACGCCACCGGCGGCGCAGGGGGCGACGGCGGCAGGAACGGCTGGGACGGCTTCGGCGGCCACGGCGGCAACGGCGGCACCGCGAACACCGGCGCAGGGACGGCCACCGGCGGTGACGGTGGTGACGGCGGCCCCGGCGGCTGGAGCGCAATCAGCGGATCGGGCGGTCATGGCGGCGCCGCCGCCACCGGCAATGGCACCGCGAACGGCGGCCACGGCGGCAACGGCGGCGACTCGCTGCCCCTGAGCCTCAATGCACCGGGTGGTAACGGCGGCAACGGCGGAGACGGAACTGCCACCGTCGGCACCGGCAACGGCGGCGACGGCGGTCGCGGAGGCGTCGGCCAGCTTGGCGGGCCCAACGGCGCACCCGGCACCGGTGGCACCGGAACCGGAAGTGAAGGCGGCACCAACGGCAATGACGGCGGTTCGGACGACAGCGGAGGTTCGGACGACAGCGGGAGCTAGGCCGGACTGGACTTCCACAGCTGGGCGACCGACAAGCCGCCGTGCGCGAGCAGCCGTCGAATCAACGGCAGACCGATACCGATCACCGACGACGGGTCGCCCTCGACACCGTCGATGAACCAGCCGCCGAGACCGTCGAGCGTGAAGCCGCCGGCCACCGCCATCGGCTCGCCACTGGCGACGTATGCGTCCAGATCCGCAGGCGACGGGCTGCCGAAGTTGACCACGGTCGCGGTGGCGTCGGCGGCACGGTAGGTAATCATGTTGTCCTGCAACCGAATTACGCAGTGCCCGGTGTAGAGCGTGCCGGACGTGCCTGCCATCTGCTGCCAGCCCTCGCGCGCCGCGGCCTCCGAGGCCGGTTTTCCCCTTAGCTCGCCGTCGCGGTACAGCATCGAGTCACAGCCGATCACAACACAATCGGCGCCGACCTCGGGGTCGAGAACCTGTGCGACGGCGTCGGCCTTGGCGGCGGCCAACACGCACGTGACCTCACCCGGCGTGGCGTCCGGATCCACGCGTGCGACGACTGCGTCCTCGTCGACACCGGAAACAATTACGAGCGGATCAATTCCAGCCTGGCGCAACACTTTACGACGACCTGACGAGGCCGACGCGAGCACCACCCTGGTCATTTCCGCATGTGCGTCCGTTCCAGCAGCGTGACGCGCTGCCAGCTGAAGGTCGGGTAGCGCAGCCGATCGACCGGGTGACCCCATAGGTTCAGCTCTGCCTCCCGCGGCTCAGACGGCGCACTTGAGGCGGCCGCGACCACCGCGATCAGCGCGCCAAGCTCCTCCTGGCTGGGCTGGCCCTTGACCACCTTGATGTGCGGGTCGTGCGCGTGCGGATCTACGGCCGCAACCTCGTTTTCGTTACTCACAATGGAATGTTCCCGTGCTTCTTCGGCGGAATCTGGACGACCTTGCGCTCCAGCAGCCGCAAGGCCGTGGCGACGTAGCCGCGCGTGTGCGACGGCGGGATCACCGCGTCGACGTAGCCGCGCTCCGCCGCGATGTACGGGTTGACGAGCGTGTCCTCGTAGTCCTGCTGCAGCTGCAGCCGCAACGCGTCCACGTCCTCGCCCTTCTTGGCCGCCTCGCCCAGCTCCTGGCGGTAGACGAAGCCGACAGCACCGGAGGCACCCATGACGGCGATCTGGGCCGACGGCCACGCGACGTTGACGTCGGCGCCCATGTCCTTGGAACCCATCACGCAGTACGCGCCGCCGTAGGCCTTGCGGGTGATCACCGTGATCTTGGCGACGGTGGCCTCGCCGTAGGCGTAGAGCAGTTTGGCGCCGCGCCGGATGATGCCGTTGTACTCCTGGTCGGTACCCGGCAGGAAGCCCGGAACGTCGACCAGCATGACGATCGGGATGTTGAAGCAATCGCAGGTCCGGATGAACCGGGCCGCCTTCTCCGAGGCGTTGATGTCCAGGCAGCCGGCGAACTGAGTCGGCTGGTTGGCGACGATGCCCACCGGACGTCCCTCGATACGGCCGAACCCGACGATGATGTTCGTCGCGTAGCCGGCCTGTACCTCGAGGAACTCGTCGTCGTCGAGGATGCGGGTGACGACCTCGTGCATGTCGTAAGGCTGGTTTGGCGAATCCGGGATCAGCGTGTCCAGCTCGAGGTCCTCGTCGGTGAGGTTGTCCTCGATCCCGCCTGCCGGGTCCGGCGCGGGGTAGCGCGGCGGGTCGGAGTAGTTGTTCGGCGGCAGATAGGACAGCAGCTCGCGAACGTAGTCGAAGGCGTCCTGCTCGCCCGAGGCGACGTAGTGTGCCGTGCCCGACTTCGCCATGTGGGTGTGCGCCCCGCCGAGTTCCTCCATCGTGACGTCCTCACCGGTGACCGTCTTGATCACGTCGGGCCCGGTGATGAACATCTGGCTGGTCTGGTCGACCATAACGACGAAGTCGGTCAGTGCGGGGGAGTACACATGCCCACCCGCGGCGGCGCCCATGATCAGCGAGATCTGCGGGATCACACCTGAGGCCAGGATGTTGTTGCGGAAGATCCGGCTGTAGAGACCGAGGGAGACGACGCCCTCTTGGATGCGCGCGCCCGCGCCGTCGTTGATGCCGATCAACGGGCGTCCGGTCTTGAGCGCGAGTTCCTGTACCTTGACGATCTTTTCGCCGTACACCTCGCCGAGGCTGCCGCCGAAGACCGTCGCGTCCTGGGAGAAGATGCACACCTCGCGGCCGTCGATGGTGCCGTAACCGGTCACCACGCCGTCACCGAGCGGCCGCTTGTCGGCCAGGCCGAAGTTGGTGCTGCGGTGGCGGGCAAGCGCGTCCAGTTCGACGAACGAGTCCTCGTCCAGCAGCGCGAGAATGCGCTCACGGGCGGTCAGCTTGCCCTTGGCGTGGGTTTTCTCGACCGCGGCCTCACCGACGGGGTGCAGCGTCTCTTCTTGGCGCCTGCGCAGATCGGCCAGCTTGCCCGCGGTCGTGTGGATATCGATCTCGTGCTCGGAGGCCGGTTCGGTAACGCTAGTCATGGTCGTCGATCTTATCGACTCCTTAGATTGCCCACTCAGGCAGGCTTGCGCAGCACCACCACGGCGAAGCTCGTCAGCGACGGCCGCGGGTGCTTGAGGAGGAAGTTCGACTTCGCGCGCTCCACGGCGTCCAGCGGCTTGACGTAGTGGTAGTAGTGGTGCCCGAAGGTCGCGTGGTACTGCTCGACCCGGAACCCGATGCTCTCGAAGCGTCGATAGGCGCGCCGGGTAGGGCCGTTGGTCCAGCGGTAGTAGGCGGGGAACTTCTCCAGGTTCTCGGAGTTGATCCGCCCCGGCTGCACCTTGTCGAGCAGCTTGCGGGCGAGCTCCTCCGGGATGATCTTGTTCACCATGAACGGGAACGTGAACAGCGTCGGGAAGTAGTGCACCGACAGTCCGCCCGGTCGCAGCAGCTTGAAGCAATTCTCGTGAAACACACGGGGATTGGGCAGGTGCTCGCACAGCATCTTTGAGAACACGAGGTCATAGGAGCCCAGTTCGCCCTGGATCGGCTGGCACAGGTCTGCCACCCGCGTCTCGACATCGCCCTGCGCCTTCGACAGCTCGCCTGCGGAGATGTCCACGACGATGCGGTGCTCGGCGAAGCCCCACTTCTCGCCGTCGCCGACGAATGGATTCGCGCCACCACCGAGCTCGGCCACTGTCTTCACGCCGTTGCTGCGCGCCAACTCCAGGACTCGGTCCTCATACCCTTCCCAGAGCGAGGCCATATCTTGGTAGTTGACTTGGCCCCTGGCTGTCATCACCGAACCGACGGCGTCGCTCCCCATGTGCCCACTTTCGATTGTGTAGTTTGCCGGGACGCCACACTATACATCGGCAGCGGTGCCCAACGCTGGTCGACGGCCACGGGTACGGCCTGCGGTCGGGGGCCTTTGGGCAGATCGAAAATTCGCCGGAAAAGCCCCACGCGGCCAACTTCACAGATCAAGGGCATTTGCTACCCCACCTACCGCCATTGTCTGGGCAATTCGGCCCAAGCCAGCTAAGTAGTTAAAAGCGCAATGTTCATGTCGATGCCACGGCCTGGTCCCTGGCCGTACCTGTGCCGCCGCTGCGCCGCCATGGCGGCCGTAACCACCAGCAAACCGATGTACGGGCGGGTGAACACTTCCGGTAGCTTGTGACCGAGACGAGTTTGCGGTTCTATATAGGGCTGCAGGTGCAAATAGTCATCCAGCCATATGTCCGCAAATCGGCCAGCGAAGCCTTTCGAGGGGATTATCAGCGTGCAAGCAGTGCGGAAATACGACGGTGTTGACGGGCCGCGAGTCGCGATCGCGCACGACTACCTCACCCAGCTGGGCGGTGCGGAAAAGATCGTCCTCTCGATGAGCAGGGCGTTTCCCGAAGCGCCGATCTACACCATGCTCTACGACCCCGACACCACCTATCCGGAGTTTGCCGAGCGCGACATTCGGGTGTCGCCGGCCAACAAGTTCGCTCCGCTGCGCAAGCACCACCGCGCCGGGCTGCCGTTCTTTCCCCTTCTCGCGCGGTCGGTTTTCGTCGACGCCGACGTCGTGCTGACGAGCACGAGCGGCTGGGCGCACGGATTCCGCACCAACGGCCGCAAGTTGATCTATTGCTACTCGCCCGCGCGCTGGCTGTATCTGTCCGACAAGTATCTCGGCGAGGACAGTGGCGTCATCAAGCGCGCAGGCCTTGCGCTGACGAAGCCCTTCCTCAAGGCGTGGGACCGCCGCCAGGCATTGGCAGCCGACAAGTACTACGCGATCTCCACGTTGATCAAGGGCCGCATCGCCGACACCTACGGGATAGATGCGGAGGTGATGTTCGCGCCGGTCGCGATGTCGCGCTCGTTCACCACGGAACCGATTCCCGGGCTGGACAGTTCCGGCGGCGATTTCTACCTGGTGGTGTCGCGGCTGCTGCCGTACAAGAACGTCGACGTCATCGTCCGGGCCTTCGCGGGCAGCGACCGCCGGCTGGTTGTCGTCGGCAAGGGCCCTGACGCCGAGCGGCTGCGCGCGATGAAGACACCGAACGTGCAGATGCTGTCGGATCTGACCGACGGCCAGATGGCGTGGCTGTACAAGAACTGCCGCGCCTTGCTCGCGGCGAGCTACGAGGATTACGGGCTGACGCCGATCGAGGCCGGCGTGTGGGGCCGGCCCAGCGTCGCGCTGCGGTTCGGCGGCTTCCTCGACACGATCGACGAAGGCGTCACCGGCATGTACTTCGACGAGCCGGCGCCCCGTGCTATTGCGGACGCGCTGGACCGGTTCGAGGCCGCCGAGTTCGACCCCGACAAGATCCGCCGTCACGTCGAACAGTTCACCGAAGAAGTCTTCACCGAAAAGCTGCACACCGCTGTCGACAAACTGGCGGCCGTCGATGCCTCCTGACCAGCCCGGTGGCGTTGCCACACAGAGCTGTCACGACATTGTCGAGGCTATGGTTATTTCCGATCTAGGACAGGAGCAATGCAGGTGAGTGTCGAACCCGCCACCGCGGATCCCGAGGACGTTGCCCGCAAGCGTGCGGCCGCTCCAGGGCTGAAGATGCCGCCGGAGCCGGAGTGGGTGCTTGGCCCCGACGGCCGGGTGGTGGATTTCAAGATGCAGGGCATGGGGATCGGGCGTAAGGCTCGTAACCGGCTTGGTGAGCTGATCTACAACATGTTCATCACCCACATCCCGTCGCACACGATCCGGCAGGGCTATCTGCGGCTGATGGGCGCGACGATCGGCAAGCGGTCGGCGATCATGCGCGGGACGACCATTTTGGATATCGAGTTCCTCACCATCGGTGACGGCACCACGGTTGGCTCGCGCTGCTTGCTGGATTCCCGTGCGGGGCTTTACATCGGCGACAACGTCATCATCGCCGCCGATGTGCACATCCTCGGCGGAGGTCACGACATCAACCATCCCGACTTCCTTCCGGTGCCGATCCCGACGGTGATCGAGGACTACGTGTGGATCGCCAGCAGGGCGATGGTGTTGCCGTCGCTCATCCGTCGCGGCGCCGTCGTCGGCGCACAGGCGCTGGTGATCAAGGATGTCGGCGAATGCGAGGTGGTCGGCGGCAACCCGGCCAAGGTCATCTCGAAGCGCGATCCGGAAGCCCTGAAATACACCGGCAAGTTCCGCCCCCTGTTCTGGTGATGACGCCATCGCTTTCCGAGTACCGGCTCGTCTACGTCGGACCGGCTGAAGGTGAAACCGCCGTCGGTGATTACGCCGAGAACCTGATACCCGTGCTGCGGCCGTACTTCGGTGAATTGGTCGAACACCGAACCCTCAGTCCGGGCGCTGACGGCGCGCGCGACATCTGGCGGCACAGAAAAGCGGTTGCCGATCTCGTCGCTGCGGGACCGCCCGGTCGAGTCCTGGTCCATGCCGAACTGGCTGGCGGCGGGCTGGTGCCGTTCTGGTCGACCGCCGGCCTGCGTGACGTTCCGGTAACCGCCACCGTGCACGACCCCCCGCAGGGCATCTGGTGGCCGGCGCGGACCCGGTTCGTGGCCCGGCACCGGCTCGTCATGCACGGCTTGCACTATCCGCTGCGCCCGCTGTCGCGCGCGCTGGAGGGTGCAGTGAACTCGGACCGCACCATCTTCGTTCTCAGTCAAGTGGGGCGAGAATCGGTCGAGCGGACCTATCCGAAGACCAGCACGGTGTATGTGCCGTACCTGGTCTGTGAACGCACGACCATCCGGCCCGCGCAGGATCGGCCGAAAGCCATCGGTTTCTTCGGGCACGTGTACCGCGGCAAAGGCTTCGACCAGATCGAACGCATCCGGCGAGAGCTTCCTGACGACATCCTTATCCGTGTTGCAGGGCGCGGGACCGAAGCGCTGTCCGGCGCGGACGGCGTCGAGGTTGTCGGCGCTGTCGAGGGACCTGATGAGGACGCGTTCTTTGACTCGGTCCGGGCGATCGTGATTCCTTACGGAAAGCGTCACTTCTACGCTGAGACCTATCCGGCCTCCTCGGTCGCCGCTCACGCCCTGGCTTACCGCACCCCGATCGTGTGCACCGGTTACGGATCCTTGGCCGAATTCGATGAACAGAGCGGGGCCGTTGTCGTTCCGATGAACGGTACCGACGTCCATCAAGTGCCCCCTGGGTTCTCGGCGGCCATCGCCTCGTTGGTCAACGACGAGTCGCGGCTCACCGAGCTCGGCAAGAACGCCGACCGCACCAGGCAGGAGCGCTCGGCGCCGCGGATAGCGGAGGCATATGTCGCCGGCTGGTCGCAGATGCTGGCCGGCCGCGGCGAACGTGGATGACGCCAACTTCGTTGACGCCAAGGATGTTTCGGACAGGACAGGAGCAATGCAGGTGAGTGTCGAACCCGCCACTGCGGATCCCGAGGACGTTGCCCGCAAGCGTGCGGCCGCTCCGGGGTTGAAGATGCCGCCGGAGCCGCAGTGGGTGCTGAACGAGCAAGGCCGTGTCGTTGATTTCAAGATGCAGGGCATGGGTGTTTGGCGTAAGGCGCGTAACCGCCTCGGTGAGCTGATCTACAACATGTTCATCACCCACATCCCGTCGCACACGATCCGGCAGGGCTATCTGCGGCTGATGGGCGCGACGATCGGCAAGCATTCGTCGATCATGCGCGGCACGACCATTCTGGATATCGAGTTCCTCACCATCGGAAACGGCACCACTGTCGGGCTGCGTTGCCTCCTGGATTCCCGTGCGGGGCTTTACATCGGCGACAACGTCACGATCGCCAGTGATGTGCACATCATCGGCGGAGGTCACGACATCAACCATCCCGACTTCCTTCCGGTGCCGATCCCGACGGTGATCGAGGACTACGTGTGGATCGCCAGCAGGGCGATGGTGTTGCCGTCGCTCATCCGTCGCGGCGCCGTCGTCGCGGCGCAGGCATTGGTGATCAAGGATGTGGGGGAACTCGAGGTGGTCGGCGGCAACCCCGCCAAGGTCATCTCCAAACGCAATCCGGACGCCTTGGGCTACAGCGCCAAATACCGGCCGCTGTTCTACTAATGGGCCCAGCGCTAACCGAATACAGCCTGGTCTTCGTTGGACCGGCGCCAGGGCAGACAGCGGTGGGGGATTACTCGGAAGACTTCGTCGATGCTGTTCGTCCGTACTTCGGTGAAGTCGTCGAGGTCCGTACCGCCGGACCGCTGGCCGACGGGGTTCGAGAAATCCGGCAGTATCGGCGCGAGATCCACCAGGCGATCGCCAATGCCAGGCTTTGCCGCGTTCTCGTGCACGCCGAACTGGCCGCAGGCGGGATCGGTGCGTTCTGGTCCATCGCCGGGTTGGGTGACGTTCCGGTCACCGCGACGATTCACGACCCGCCGCAAGGGCGCTGGTGGCCGGCCGGTACCAAGTTCATCGCAAAGCACCGATTGCTGTTCCACGCCATCCACTATCCGTTGCGACCGTTGTCCACCGCCGTCGAGGGAGCGGTGAACGGCCGCAGGACCTTGTTCGCGCTCACCGAGACCGGACGGCGGTCGATCGAGGTCAGATACCCCAAGACGAACTCCGTCTACGTGCCGCACATCGTCCGCGAGCGGCCCGCCGTCCGGCCCGTCCAAGACCGGCCGAAAGCGGTCGGATTCTTCGGACATGTGTACCGCGGCAAGGGCTTCGATCAGATCGCCGGTATCCGAGCCGCTTTGCCGGATGACATCGTGATCCGCGTGGCCGGTAGGGGCACCGAATCGCTCGCCGCCGCGGACGGCATTGACATCGTCGGGACGGTCGAGGGGCCTGCTGAGGACAGGTTTTTCGAGTCGGTCCGGGCGATCGTGGTGCCGTATGGAAAACGGCACTGGTACGACGACACCTACCCGGCCTCCGGTGTGGTCGCTCACGCCACCGCTTATCGCACCCCGGTTGTCTGCACGGATTACGGCTCGCTCGCTGAACTGAATGAGAAGACCGGAGCGGTCGTGGTCCGCACAGGTAGCGCGGACCCCGAAGTGATGGCGCGGGATCTCGCCGGGGCCATCACGTCGCTCGTCAACGACAATGCGCGATTGACCGAGATCGGCGAGTTCGCCGAGAAGACGCGTCAGGCTCGTTCAGGTGCCCGAACGGCGGAGGCGTTTGCCGCTGTCTGGTCGGAATTGCTGGCGCGCCAAGGTGTCTGAATCCTCCGCGCCGGTGGCGGCACCGCGCAACCTCGCCAAGACGCTGCTGGCGCTTGTCTGGATCTACGGCGGCCGCGGCCTTGGCCTGCTGTGGACATTGGTGTTGATCCACCAACTCGGTATCGACGACTACGGCATGTACGGCATGGCAGTCGCGCTCAACGCGATAGTCGGTCCGTCGCTTGACAATTCGTTCTCCGTGCGTGCCATCCGGGAATCCGAGGAGCGGTTCCTGGCCGAGCGGGTCACGCGGTTCATCGTGGCGTTCGCCCTCATCGCCGTGGGACTGACGCTGATGGGCAAGGTGTACGTCGTCGGGTTCGGCCTGACCGTCGCCGGCGGCGAGATCGCACTCAACGTCGTCAAGAGCCGCTGGGCGCGCGACGGCCATCCCGATCGCGTATACCGGATGGACACCGCAAGGCAGTTCACCGGTATCGGCGTGGGGACCGCATACCTGTACCTGGCGCCGGCACCGACACTGCTGGGTGCGAGCCTGGCCTATTGCACGCCGTACGCGGTGATCATCGTGCTTGCCGCCGTCTCAGCGGGCAGGCATCGGCCGGGGCTGCCGGGCCCACCGCGACTGATGGCAGCGCTGACCGGGGAGATGCTGGGCACAGCCGCCTACCTGCAAGGCGACGTGTTGCTGCTCGGGGCACTGACCAACAGCACGACCGTCGGCTACTACACACTGACTTGGGTAGCTGCCGCGGCGGTCGCCGCAGCGGGCCAGTCCTTCGGAATGACCTATCACGAGGCGCTGCGCAAGGCCGATGGAGACTTGTCGGCCGGCCCGCCGCTGCGAAATACGCTGATAATAGCCGTGATCGGCGGAACGCTGATATTCCTCATCGGTGTAGGGCTGCTCGTCTCACCCGCGCCGACCGAGTTGGCTGTTGCGATGATGATCATGTCGGGATTCGCCGCACTGCGCATCGTGGTGTCGGTGTTCCAGGTGATCCTCTACACCCAGCGCCGGGACGTGCTGCGGTTGACGGCCGCCATCGGGCTGGTCCCGTTCAAGCTGGGGCTGGTCGCCGCGCTGTCGTTCGCGGGTGCCGTCGGCGCCGCGATCTCCACCACGATCACTGACGCGGTGCTGCTGGTCATATTCGCCTGTGGGTTGTATTGGACGAAGACGAGAACGAAGACGAACAAGACATGACGAAGGTGAGCTTCGTGCTGTCCAAGGACCCGGTCCTGGAGCACACAGGTGACATCGCGCTGGCCCGGCTTCTGATGCGGCTGGCCGCTGACTCTTTCGACGTTTCGGCAATATGCTTATCGCCGGAATCAGGCACTGTCACCGCTGATCTGGCCGGAACGGGTATGCCCCTCATCCGGGTCCGCAAGTCGCAGATTCAGCCTCGCAGCCTGCTCACCAGGTCACTGCGAAGCAGGCGCAGCCTGGTGCACGTCAGGTTCGACACCGATGAACTGGCTGAGAGCATCGAAGGTTGCGACGCCGACGTATTCGTCGCCGAACACAGCTACATGGCCGAATCATTTTTGCGCAGTAAGCATTTCGGTACCAAGAAACTGGTGGTCAACACCAACGTCACCGAGTCGCTTGTGTGGCGGGCCACTCGCGGCGTCCTCGGGCGCTTCGAGGAACCACGGCTGTTGCGTGACGAACTGCGGGTCGCGCTTGCGGCGGACGCGGTAGGAACCTATGACGCGGAGGAAGCGGAGTTTTATCGCACGCGTGGAGTGAAGGGCGTGCGCTTTCTCGACATCACCATGCCACCGGGCGAGCAGGTCGACATCTCGGCGAGCCCGCCACGGCTGGTGTTCATGGGCACCCGCGACTGGCCGCCCAACCAGGAGGCCTTCCTTCGTGCACTGAAGCTGTGGCCGCGGATCGCTGCCGGCATTGCGGACGCCGAACTCTGTGTGGTCGGCGCGAAGAAACCGGGGGCGGCGGACCCCGAGTATCCCGACGGTGTGCGCGACCTTGGATTCGTCGACGACCTGCAGGCCTTCCTCGGCACGTGCCGGGCGATGATCGCGCCGATCAAAACCGGTGGGGGAGTGCGGGTGAAGCTTCTCGACGCCATCCGGATGGGTCTGCCAGTGGTGCCAACCACAGAAGCGATCGGCTCGCTGGGGCCGATATTCGACCTCACCGCGCTTGACGACGACGACGCGTTCATCGCCGAATGCCGGCGCTTCCTGACCGACCGCGACGCGGCGGTGCGCGCAGGCGATCGATTGTTCGAGATCAACCGAAACCGCTGGGAGCAGCGCCTGCCGCACCGCGCGGTGGAGGCACTGCTGCGGGCCGAGGACCTCGCGGCAGACGCTACGTAAGGGTGACCTTGAAGCCCGTCCACGGCATCCACGTCATGTAGCCGTGCTGGAAGTTCACCCTGGTGCCGCCGTCGACGTATATCTCGTCACTTGTCGCAAGGCCCAACTGTGGCACCCACGCTTGCGCGAAGCCGTAGCTGGCCCAGTGCACGCCCGTGGCTTGTGACCACCAGACCCGGAAACCGTTGGCGCCGTTGAAATCCTGCCAACCGTTGGCGAACGAGGCGTTGGGCGTGGCGTTCCTGCTTACCGCGAAGTCCGCCACCGGTTTGGGTGAGGAGAAGATCCCGCCCGGCGCCTCGAACAGCGTGTTGACCGTCCGGATCTGCGCCCACATCGTCGGCGTCGCGCGAAACACCGGGCTCAGCACGCTGCCGTGAGCCGGATCGGTGATCTTGGAAAAGCGTTGGAACTCAGGCGATTTCGGCGGACCAGCGGCTAGCGCGGCCTGAAGATCCTGCTGCGCTTGTTTGGGGGTCCAGTCGGACTTGAAGACCCCGAAGGTGTCGTCCGGGTTGGTGCTGGCGGTATCGCGGTCGCGCGTGGTGTAGAAATACAGCGGCCCGGCGTAGGGCATCTCCTGCCATTTGGTGTACATGTCCTTGAGGAACGCCGTCTGGCTGGCCTCGTCACTGACGGAGGTCGGCTGGCCGTACTCGGTGTTCCAGATCAACTTGGCCGAGTCGCCATTGGCGATCATCGACTGACGCATCGCCATCAGCTGGTTTACCGGCGAATTCGCGTGCGGGACGCCCTCGGAGAACTTCAAGTAGTAGTGATAGGGGTGAAACGACAGGGCGTCGAAGAAGTTCTTCGCGCCGGCGGCGTACATCCCGTTGACAAACCTCACCGGGTCCATGGCGAAGTTTCCCCAGTCGATCACCGCGCCGACGACGGCTCCGATGACGGTGACGGACGAGTCGACCGCCTTGATCTTCGGGTATGCGGCCTTGAGCAGGTCCGTGTAGCCGGCCGGGTCCGGCTGCGGCGAGTAGAAGTAGGCCGAATTCGGCTCGTTCCAGATTTCGTACGCCGAGACCTTGCCCTTGTAACGGGTCGCGACTTTGGCGGCGAAATCGCCGTATACCGCCGGCGAGGCAGGCCTGCCACTGATGGCCCACCCGCCGGGCGCCACCGCCCACCCCGGTGTCGAGTTGATGAACCCGACGACCGATATGCCGCGGGCCGCCGCGGCGTTGATGGACTTGTCCACCATCGACCAGTCGAGCTGGCCCTGAAACGGCTCGACCCCGGCCCACGGAATCATCAATCTGATGGTCCGCGCATTGCTGCTGCCGATCAGCCCGAGGGTTCGCTCCACATCGGCGGGGGACAGGCCGTAAATATCGGAGTCGGCAAAGCCGATTGTGGTCGGCAATGGATTGATGCTTGCGCTTTCGGCGACCGTAACCCGCCGGGGTGCTTCCGGCGGAAGCACGATCGCGATCGCAACCGCGCAAACCACTCCGCAAAAGACTGCAACAGCAATTGTGCTGATGCGGCGACGCCGCCTATTGCGAGCGCGCACGAGTAACCTCCAGCGTTATTGGAGCTGACGCATTCTCGGCGCGTCAGTGCGCACTCAGTGTGCCAAAACCGGCGACTTTTCTTCGCTCTGTGGATAAGCGTGTCGCCGTAATTCTTCGGTCCGCGCGCGATCAATGTAGACCAGAAACGCTAGCAAAATCGAGAACTTCAGCGTGGCCTGCGGAATCCCCACGACCGGGTGATCCAGATTCAGGGCGACAACGCAGAAGCCGATGAACACACCGCCGTATATTGCCCACGGCAACGAGTGCGAGCGCAGCGCGCGATACGACATGATGCCGCCGATGACCATGACCGCGATGAAACAAAGGCCCGTGATAATACCGCCGCGGTAAATCGTCAGCAGGGGAGTATTGGACACGTGATTCAAAGTGAAGGCAAACTCACCGTCTCTGAATTCCTGTCGTCCCCAGCCCAGCCCGAAAAGCCAGTTGCCCGACATTTGATGAGGGAAGTCCCGCAAGGCCTCCAAGCGTGATGTGGAACCCGCGTCGTCGGTCCTGAAGGAGGTGAAAATGCGACGCCTGATGGGCGGTGCCATCAAGGCGGCCACGGCCGCGAGGCCGAACCCGCTGAGGAGCAGCACCCGGTCTCGGGATCGCATGCCGTGGAACACCAGCACCAGCAACACGCCAGCAACCACACTGAAAATTCCCGCGCGGCTCAGGGTTAGTAGCAGCGCCGCGGTGATGATCGACGCGAGCACCACCCGCCGCCAGCCCGTGAAGAGGACTACGCAAAGACAGAGGGCGACCAGCATGCAGATTCCTGCGCCGTTCGGATCCACCCATGTGCCGCCCAGCCGGACAGTGCGGGAGGCGCCTTCATCCGTGAATGCGAACCGGGTCGACGTATATTCCGCCGCGTACCCGAAAACCCTCAAATAGCGGAATGACGTCGAGTTCGGGTCGAAGACGACGAGATACATGCCGAAAATGGCGTTCAGCGCCGCACCAACGACAAATATTCGGCCGAAACGAGCCATATTCTCCGGTGACAACTGCAAGAGCGCCAGCACCGCTAAAGTTGCGAGCAACCACTTGATGAAAACCGCGATAGCAAGGATATTAACGCCCGTCGCAATTACGGAAAGAGCGGACGTAATAATCAAGGCAATGATAGCCCACTCGAGCGGATGCATCGATCGAGCAAGCCTCGGATGAACGATGGCAGCCACGACACAGCCGAATACGAACGGCAGGTAAAGAGGTACGTGGACGCCGGGGAAATATCCGAATGGGAGTGCCGCCAGCACGAACGCCAGGCCCCAGTACAGCCAAAGTGGGTGTCGCAAGCCGATATAGACGGCCAAGATCACTGCGATCAGCGCGACCACACCCAGCATGGACAGCTTGCCGAACGAGATTGCCAGCCACACTACGGCCGGAATCGCAGCAACGATCAACAGGGATACCATATGATTGCGGAGATGATCCCAGCGAGCGTTCACGAGGACTATGTTCTCAGCTCGACCAGCTAAGCTCAAGCCGGTTGGTCGGAAGCGCGTCGATGGGCTCGGATTGGTTCTCGACCGCTAATCTGTCAACCGTTGCAACGCAGATACTCGAGGGGAACGACATTGGAGATCAAAGAATACCTGCGCATTTTCGCCAGGTACTGGTGGGTGATCGTGGTCCTCACAGTGTTAGGCGCCGCAATCGGTTGGGCCACTTGGCAATTCACGACCCGCGAATATCAGTCGACCGCGACGCTGTTTGTGGCGACCCAGAGCGGAAGCACGGTCACCGAGGCCTACCAGAACAACCTCTTCTCCCAAGAGCGCGTGGTGTCCTACGCGGGGCTGGCGACCAGCGAGCAAGTCGCGGCCCGCGCAGTCGACCAGCTCAAGGCGCCGATCTCCCCTCAGGAGCTGCGAGCAAAGATCTCTGCGCTGCCCATGCCGAAGACGGTGCTCCTCAACGTCGGTGTGACCGATACTGATCCTGCCCAAGCGCAAACATATGCCAACGCCGTGGCCGACCAGCTGATCGGCCTGGTGAGCGAGCTCGAAACGTCCCGCCGCGGCGGCAGCCCCGCTGCCGGTGTGGTCCTCGTCGACGAGGCTGATTACCCGACCACGCCGCTTGGTATGGGGATGTTGTTGCGGGTCGGTTTAGGTGCGGGCGCCGGCCTGCTGATTGGAATCGTGGCGGCGATATTGATCGGTGACCTCGACAAGCGGTTGCGTGGACGTGAAACGGCGGAAGCGGCCAGTGGATCCCTGGTGATCGGCGGGCTTCCGGTGGACCCGTCACGGCCCAAGGTCGACATCGTCGACCTCAGTGCCGACAGCCTGTATGCCGAGCGGCTTCGCGAGCTGCGGACGAATTTGCGGTTCGTCGTCCCGGCAAACGGCGACAAGCCGCCAAACCTGATAGCTGTAACCAGCCCGTCGCAGGCTGACGGGCGAACAACCGTCGCGATCGACCTGGCGGTGGCGCTGGCAGAAACGGGCCGGTCCGTAGTCCTGGTTGACGGCGATCTGCGCAACCCCGCCGTCGCCGACCGGCTGCCGATCAACGGGCCGATGCGCGAAGGTGCGTCAACGCGCGGACTGAGCACCGTGCTGGTCGGGGAGCACACGATGGTCGAGTCTGTCCTGCCCGAGGTCGCCGTCGGCCATCACTCCATTGCCGTCCTGCCTGCCGGGCCTGCCGCTCCGCGACCGGGTGAACTGTGGGCGAATGACCGCGCAGGCAGGTTGTTCGAGGAACTGGCGAACACTTTCGACTACGTCGTCGTCGACACACCGCCGCTGGACTCATACACCGATGGCGCGATTGTCGCGGCGTTGGCCGACGGCGCCGTGCTGTTGGCCCGCATCCGCAAGACGACCGGTGCCGCGGTGCGCCGCGCGGTACAGACGCTGAAGACCGCGAACGTGGCCCTGCTCGGCACCGTCGTGACGTTCGAACGCGGACAGCGCCGGGGTGGCTCGAGCGGGCGCTCTGAGGCAGGCAAGGACTCCCAAAACAACGGCACCCCTGCGAACAAGCGCGCAGGACGGCCTGCCAGTGATGCTTTGACTGACACCGTGGTCAACGGGCGTGGCAAGCCGGCGCGGTCGGCAAGCGGGTCCCCGCAGTCTCGGCACGGGGTCAGTTGATCGTGCGGTGGCGTGCCGTCGTGGCACTATCTGGCGCGCTGGCTGTGCTGGTGGGCTGCAGTCAGGGTGCGCCACCGGCTCCGCTCACCTATGACCGCCCGCCACAGGATCTGTCGCCCGAGTTCCCCGGCGCACCAGCGCTGCCGCCACCCAATCTGACAGACGACGGTCCTGGCTCGCTTGTCGAGGTGAAGCCGGCGGCAGCCAACGCGAGTCTCGAGGACGTCAACGCGACGGCGGTCAACGTCGTCTACCGGTCGACGTCTGGGGTCGACGGCGCGGTCACCGAGGTGTCCGGTCTCGTAGCCGTACCGCCCGGCGAGCCGCCAAGGGACGGCTGGCCGATCGTCGCATTCGGTCACGAGATGACGGGCGTGCTTAACAAGTGCGCACCTTCGTTGGCCCCTGACTTCTGGGGTTATGGGCAGGCGATGTCCACACTGCTGTCCCGTGGGTTTGTCGTCGCGCTCCCGGATTACCAGGGCCTCGGCATCGCAGAGCCCGTCCATTCCGTCGTTGATGCAGCGACGCTTGGCAACAACCTCATCGACGCGGCCCGTGCCGCACGTCGCGTGGTCCCTTCGGCGAGCACCCGCTGGGCGGCATTCGGGGTCGGGGAGGGTGGCCTTGCGGCGTGGGCCGCGGCCGAACGCGCCGGAATCTACGGTGGCGGAATGGATCTCGTCGGCTCGGTATCGATCTCTCCGTACGCAGACCTGTCGCCGCTGGCAGATGCGGCCGAGAACGGCAGCCTGTCGGGCCCGCGGCAGATGCAGTTGCTGGTTCAGGTGTTGCAAAGTTTGGCCAATATGGACCCGGCGTTTGATCTCGACGCCCATCGCTCCGGTATGGCGCGTCAGCAGTGGGAGATGTTGACCGACTGCGCCCCCAAGGACCCGGTACGGGCTCAGCGAGTGGTGTCGGAGTTGGACCCGGAGAATCTGCGTCCCCAAGACGCCGCAGCCGCAACGGATCTACGACAACGACTGTCCGGTGTGGCTCTGCCCGCCAGGTACCCCACCCCCGGGTCCGCGCCCGTACTGGTGTTGTTCGGCACCGAGGACCCGGTGGTACCGGCCGCAGGTATCCAGCGGGCGCTCGCCGCGGCCTGTGCCAGAGGCGATCGCATCGAAGTGATGAAGGGCGTCGGAGACGTCCAAGCGACGAACGACCAGAACATGCAGGCCGCGATCGCCTGGATGCGGGCCCGCTTCGATGGTCAACGTCTTGGAAACGTCTGCGTGGGTGCCACATGAAGTCGCCCTCGGGTGCTCCGCGCCTACGTGACTACGCGCGGATTGTTCGGAACGGCTGGATCGTCATCCTGTGCGCAACGGCGCTGTCGGCTGGCATCGGCTGGCTTGGCTGGCAGACCGCCAAGCCGGTCTACCAGGCGAGCACCACGCTGTTCGTGATCACGCCTGGCAGCGCCACACCGTTGGACGCGTACTACGGACAACTCACCGCTGTGTCACGGGTGCAGACCTACCAGCAGCTCGCTCAGAGCAGCCAGGTCACCTCGCGAACGATCGACCAGTTGGGGCTGGCCGAGACGACCGAGGAGCTGGCCGCGCAGATTTCGGTGGCACCGACGACCTCGGCGCTGCTCGACGTCGTGGTGACGGGCACAGATGCTGAACGAACCCGGGAGATTGCCAACGCCGTAGGCGCAAACATGGTCGAGCTGTCGCGCCAGCTGGCCGCTGTCGACACCGCGGATACGGAATTGGTGATGGTGGACGAGGCGGGCCTGGCCACGCGCCAGGGATCGGCATGGCGGTCCGTCATCATGGCGACCGCACTCGGCTTTGCCCTCAGCGTGGTGGCGGTGTGCGCGCGGGGGCTGGTCGCCGATAGACTGCTCGCGCGGGGAGAAGTCGGCCGGGTCGTCGGCGAGGTAGTCGCGGAAAGGGAGAGATGATCCGACCGCCCCTGGTGGTGGCGCTGATGTGCCCACTCCTCGCTATCGGCCTGACAACCGCTGGTTGCAGCCAGGACAAACCCCACCAGTCGCCCGCGGCTTCGATACCGGGGTCATCGGGCATCGATTTGAAGCCAGACACCACCGGCGCCAAGGAGGTCCCAGGGGCGCTCGCCTCGGCCACCACCTTGCCGACCGTCGACCGCCGGCTGCAATCGGCGACTTCGCTGGCCGCGCGCATCGAGTACACCTCGACGTCCGGCATCACCGCTGACCATACCCAGGTAACCGCAACGGTTTTCGTGCCTCGCGGCACCGCTCCAGAGGGTGGTTGGCCGATCATCGTGTACGGGCATGCGACGACCGGCATCCAGTCCGAGTGTGCGCCTTCGCTGTCGCCGACATTGCTTGGCTCGTCGACCGTCATTGCCACCCTCGTCAAAGCGGGCTACCTGGTGACGGTGCCGGATTATCAAGGGCTGGGCCTCGACGAGTCCTACCACCCCTACCTCGACGCCACCACGGTCGGCTACAACGTCATTGACTCGGTCCGGGCGGCGCGCCGCCTGGTTGCCGACGCCTCGGACCGGTGGTTGGCGGTCGGAGTGTCCCAGGGCGGCCAAGCGGCATGGGCCGCAAACGAACTCGCGGCCGGCTACGGAGGCGGGCTGTTCTTGGTCGGTACGGTCAGCCTGGCGCCGCCCACAGATATCACCGGGTTCGCGGAGATGGCGGCGTCCGGGACGTTGTCCAAGGATCAACAGGCGTCGTTGCAGCTGATTCTCGCCGCGCTTGCGAAGGAAAACGCCGGCCTCAACCTCGACGACTACCGGCGCGGTGTGGTTGCGCAGAGATGGGACGTGCTGTCGTCCTGCGAAGGTTCCCGAGTGAACGAGCGCGCCGAGGCTATTGAGCAGATCGGTCCTGACGACCTGCGTCCCAACGGACCCGAGGCAACGGCTGCGCTTTCGGAATACCTGCGGAAGCGAAGCCTGCCGCAAGCGCCGGCCGCCGCTCCGATGCTGGTTGTCTACGGCGGCACCGACTCATTCATCCCCGGCTCGTGGACCGACCGCGCACTCACCGCGGCCTGCACGATGGGCGACATCATCGACATCCAGTTCCAGCCCGACAAGGGACACAGCGACATCGACGTGTCCATGGCCTTCGGCTGGATCAACGAGCGTTTCGCGGGACTGCCCGCGGCCAACAGCTGTGAATCCTTCATCGCTGCCCAGCAGCCGGTCGAAGAACCCGTGACGACTTTCGGCGAGTCGGACCAAATCGAAAGTGGCGCCGACGAATTCCAGGAGGGCGAATGACCGCCGAATCGGCTCCGCCGATGCCTACCCCCACACCGCCTGTGCCACCGACACCGTCGGGCATCGTGCGCACCCGCAGCCGCATCATCGGGCTCGACGGAGCGCGAGGGCTGTCCTGCCTCGGCGTCGCCGTCATGCATGTGACCGCACATTTCTCGCCGCACACCGCCGCGACATGGAAGACAAACCTCGTCGGCCTGTCGCTGATCTTCTTCTACGTGCTCAGCGGCTTTCTGCTGTTTCTGCCGTATGTCCGGAAGCTGACCGAACAGCGGTCGTCGCTTAGCATGCCGAGCGCCGCGAATTTCGCAGTACATCGCATCGCACGCATCTTGCCTGGGTACCTGGCCATCTTCTTGATCTGCAATTACGTCTTTCAGGTCGTGTACGTGCAGAACGCCTCACTGCAACCGGCTGCGACTGACGACGGAACCGGGATGATCACCGATCCATGGCAGCTGCTCGCGAACCTGACGCTGGTGCACTCCTACATTCCGCAGTATTTCCAGACCGGACTCAACCCGTCGTGGTCGTTGACGCTCGAATACGCCTTCTACGTGTGTGTGCCGCTGCTCGGGTGGATGTTGTTCGCGCTGCGCAAGAGGACGTCGATGCGGCCCCTGCTGCTGGCCCTGGTCGCACCGCTCATCCTGATCGTGATCAGTTTCATCGGACGGTCTTTCGTGCCGCTGATGGTTGAGCGCGCCGGCCTTACCGATCGTCTGCTGATCGAGTGGGGACCCAACTGGGTCGCCGTCTTCACCAAGAGCCTGCTGACCAATGCCGACACCTTCGCGGTGGGAATGTTGGCCGCCGTGCTGATCGTCGCGATGGAACAGGACGCTGTGCGTGAGCGACTGAGCCGACGAGTACGGCTGTACAGCACGCTCGGTCTGTTCCCGAGTCTCGTCGCGACTGCGCTGCTGCTGAAATTCGCCAGCCACTTCGCCACCACTGCCATTGCGGTCCTGTGTGCCTTGTCGCTCCTCGTCATCGTCGCGCCGCTGGCGCGTGGGCAGGATTCAGCCATCGCGCGCCATCTCGACAGTGCGCCGCTGCGGTTTGTCGGCAAGGTCTCGCTGTCGGCGTACCTTTGGCACTTCCCGTTGATGCTCCTGCTGGGCCGCTGGGGGCTGATGGCCGGCGACTCGGTTCCCGGGATGCTGCGCAACGTCGTCGTGGTTCTCATCGTCACGCTCCTGGTGTCAACGGTTACCTACTATCTCGTCGAACAACCCGCAATGAACTGGGCGAAGCGCTATCGCGCCAGGTGGGCGTAATGCGTAGAGCGGTGCTGTGGGTCAGCTCCGTTGCAGCAGTCCTGCTGGTGATCGCCTCCGTCCCGCTGGTGTGGAAGTTCGGTGTGCGGCTGCTCGAGCACACCAAACAAGGTGCTGGCGGCGACCCGGTGCCGATCCAGACCGCCGATCTGACCGGATCGGGGCCCGGGTCGCTGGTCAGCGCGATGACGATGCCGGCCCTCGTCCGTAGCGAGGAAGGCAAGGTTCTCCAAGCCGCCCGCGTGGTCTACCGGTCCACATCCGGCGACACCGGGCGCGAGACCGTCGTATCGGGAGCGGTGTTCACGCCGCTGGGCGAGCCCCCCGAAGGTGGCTGGCCGGTAGTGGCCCTCGGTCACGGCACAACCGGCATCGACGAGGCCTGCGCGCCGTCGCTGTCGGAAACCTTGTTGGGTCTGTCGACCCCCGTCGCGGGATTCGTCAAGAACGGGTACGCCGTGGCGTTGCCCGATTACCAGGGTTTGGGCTCACCCGGTGTGCATCCCTATACCGATGCGCGAACCGCGGGCCTGAAC
>NZ_DASSCY010000251.1:0-7852 GCF_035697385.1 Mycobacterium sp.
GGCCGCGGCCAGCGAGGTGCTCATGACGTATTGAACTTGTCGAGGGCGATGGTTACTCCCTCGGCAATCCCCTCGATGATGATGTCGGAGCCGCGCGCCCCCTCACTGGTCGGCGCGATACCGAACGGCAGCTTCTGGCCGGGCAGGCTGGTGGAAAACGCGGCGAGAACCGCGGCTGTCTTGTCCTCGGGGACCGGTTGGTCGGCGGTGCCCGCCCCGGTGAGTACGCCAGTGGCGGTGAACACCAGGGTGGTCTGGTCCGGTCCGGCGACAGACAGGTCGACGGCGATGCTGACCTTCTCGTCGTAGTCCGCCTTCTTCGGCGTGCCGGTGAACACCAGCCCGCGGTTGCTGGAGATGCCCGATTCGGTGGTGCCGCCGGTGGCGTCGTTGCTTTCCCGGGTGGGCGCCTCGACCAGCAGGTCCGGTATGTCCATGAAGCGGCCGACGTGGGTGGAGTCGATGATGATGCGGCTCTCGACCTTGCCCACCGGCAGCTTGGCGTCAGGGGGGATCAACCAGGACGCGTCGGTGAGGTCGATCGAATGCAGGGTGGCCTCCAGCGACGCCTTGCCAACGACCGGGTGATCAACGCCACTGGCCTTGATCTCCACCTCGTCATAGTGACGGCCCATCGCTTGCGGGATGAACGGGAAACCGAGGATGGCCACCGACGGGTCCCAGCTCAGGTTCGCCGCGCTGCGCACACTCCTGGCCAGCCGGTATTCGCCGTAGATGGCCGCCCCGAAGTCCGTCCCGACGGCGCCCACGACCACCACGGTCACCGCCGTGACGAGGGCGATCAGCAGCTTGCGCACCCGGACATTCTGGCTCACGGGTATCAGTCAACCGGCTCGGCGCGGCTAATCAGCAGGTGGCGCGCTATCGTTATGTGACTATCGGCCGGTAACGGCCACATGTCAGCCATGAATCTGGGAGATGACCCGGACACAGAGGTCCGGTGAACCTCCCCCCGGGCCGCGCCGGAGGGCCTGTTGGATCTCTTGCTTCTTACCGTCGACCCACATCCGGAATCGGTGCTGCCCTCGTTGTCGCTCCTCGCTCACAACGTGCGGACGGCTCCGACCGAGGTCTCCTCCTTGTTGGAGGCTGGCACCGCGGATGTGGCCATTGTCGACGCGCGCACTGATCTGGCCGCCGCGCGCGGCCTCTGTCGCCTTCTCGGAACGACCGGCACCTCGGTCCCCGTGGTGGCTGTCGTCAACGAGGGCGGCCTGGTCGCCGTCAACGTCGAGTGGGGGCTCGACGAGATTCTGCTGCCGAGTACCGGGCCTGCCGAGATCGACGCGCGGCTGCGGCTACTGGTCGGGCGCCGCGGCGGCGTGGCCAATCAGGAGAACCTCGGCAAGATCAGCCTCGGTGAGCTCGTCATTGACGAGGGCACGTACACCGCACGGCTGCGTGGACGGCCGCTTGACCTTACGTATAAGGAATTCGAGCTACTGAAGTATCTGGCCCAGCACGCCGGGCGGGTGTTCACCCGCGCGCAGCTGCTGCAGGAGGTTTGGGGCTACGACTTCTTCGGCGGCACCCGCACGGTCGACGTGCACGTGCGTCGGCTGCGCGCCAAGCTGGGCACCGAATACGAGTCGCTCATCGGCACGGTGCGCAACGTCGGCTACAAGGCCGTGCGTCCAGCACGGGGCCGTCCACCGGCTCCCGGCACAGATCTGTCCGACGACATGGCTGACGACGCGGCCTACGAAAGCGCGCCAGACACGCTGCCGGAAGGTCTTGTAGACCCGTTGCGTAGTCAGTGATTTCAGTCGGCTGGCGCGAGCGCCTCTCCGATGACGACCAGCGCGCGATCCGCGGACTCGTGGCCGCCGCGACGACGGTCGACGGCGTCGCGCCCGTGGGTGACCAGGTTCTGCGGGAATTGCCGCACGACCGAACCAGACACCTGGTGGCCGTCGACGGCGAGGACATCGCCGGATATCTGAACCTCACACCGGCGCCGGCCATGGCCGAGTTGGTGGTGCACCCGCGGGCGCGACGGCAGGGCATCGGCTCGCGGATGGCGCGAACGGGGTTGTCCGAAGGCGGCGACGGCGCCCGCATCTGGGCGCACGGCAACCTCGAGCCAGCCCGCGCCACTGCGGCCGGACTCGATCTTGTCGTCGTGCGCGAGCTGCTTCAGATGCGCCGTCCGCTGACCGGGCTGCCGCCGGTGAGCATCCCCGACGGTGTTCGCATCGCCACCTACGCCGGACCCGGCGACGATGCCGAACTGTTGCGGGTCAACAACGCCGCTTTCGCCTGGCATCCGGAGCAGGGCGGCTGGACCGACGCGGACATCGCCGAGCGCCGCGGCGAGCTGTGGTTCGACCCGGCCGGCGTATTCATGGCCGTCGACGAACGCAGCGGCAAGCTGCTCGGCTTTCACTGGACCAAGGTGCACAACGCCGACCTTGGCGAGGTGTACGTCGTCGGCGTCGATCCCGCCGCGCAAGGCCGCGGAGTCGGTGCCACGCTGACCCTGATTGGTCTGCATCATCTCGCTGAGCGGCTGTCTGCGAGTTCGCAGCCGACGGTGACTCTCTACGTCGAGGGGGATAACTCGGCGGCCGTAAAGACCTACCAGCGACTGGGATTCGACGTCTTTGCCGTCGATGCGGCCTACGCGTCTGGCGCACCCGATTAACCGGTGACGTTCGGCGTGAATTGACCCCAGTGCAGATGTCGTTCCCAGCCCGTTGCTGGTTCATCTGCCGTTCACTATCCGTAGGTAATTCATTCATGACGTGCGCTTAAGTTCTCAGCCGAGCAGCGATGTGACTGCTTGACGCGACGTCTGTCACGGCAACGGGGTCCACTACCTGACGCCAAGCGTCTACCTGTTTCACAAAGGAGCTTCGTGAAGGCCATACGATCTGGTGCTGCGCTGAGCCTGCTGGCTGTCAGCGCCCTGCTGCTGTCGGCATGCGGGAGTGACAACAACACCTCTTCGGGATCAGGTGGTGACTCCGGAACGTCCGCGAGCGATTGCGGCGGCAAGGAAGCACTCAAGGCCAGCGGCTCGTCCGCTCAGGCCAACGCGATGACGCGGTTCGTCAACGCCTATGAGAAGGACTGCCCCGGCTTCACACTGAACTACACCTCCAGCGGGTCAGGCGCGGGCGTGTCTGAGTTCCTCGGCGGGCAGACCGACTTCGGCGGCTCTGACTCGCCGCTGAACGCGGAGAAGGGCGAGGTCGAGAAGGCCAAGGCGCGCTGCGGTGGCAGCGACGCGTGGAATCTGCCCGCCGTGTTCGGACCGATCGCCGTCACGTACAACGTGGCCGGTGTGGACAACCTCGTGCTGGACGGACCCACGCTCGCCAAGATCTTCAACGGCACCGTCAAGACTTGGGACGCGCCGGAGATCAAGGCGCTGAACGAAGGCGCCCCTCTCCCCGCTGAGCCGATCAACGTCATCTTCCGCAGCGACGAGTCAGGCACTACGGACAACTTCCAGAAGTATCTGGACGCGGCATCCGACGGTGCGTGGGGCAAGGGTGCGGGCAAGTCGTTTGCAGGCGGTGTCGGCGAAGGTGCCAAGGGCAACGAGGGCACCTCGGCGGCAATCAAGAACACTCCCGGGGCCATCACCTACAACGAGTGGTCGTTCGCGAAAGCACAAGGACTGTCGATCGCCGACATCATCACCTCGGCGGGGCCGGAACCGGTCGAGTTGAGTGTGGAGACGGCGGGCAAGGCCATCGACGGGGTGAAGTTCAAGGGCGAGGGCAACGATCTCGTGCTCGACACGACGTCGTTCTACTTGCCGACTGAGCCCGGGTCCTACCCAATCGTCCTGGCGGCGTACGAGATCGTGTGCTCGCAGTACCCCGACGCCGATGTCGCCAAGGCGGTCAAGGCGTTCATGCACTCGGCGCTCGGCAATGGGCAGACCGGGCTTGAGGAGAATGGCTACATTCCGGTCCCCGAGGCGTTCAAGACTCGACTGACTGAAGCCGTCGACGCCATCAACGCAACGTCCTGACCGCATCTCGGTAATGGCAGTGACACCTGAATCCACTGACGTGGGCCCGCTTACGGCGGCGGGTCCACGTCAGATCGGAGATACTCCCAAAATGCCAACCAAGTCCGGCCGAGACGCGGTGCCGCATCGACGCAGCTCACGCTGGGGCGACACGGTTTTCAAGTCGATCGCCATCGCCGCCGGAGCGACGATTATCGGCGCGATCGCACTGATGGCGCTGTTCCTTCTCATCAAGGCTGTTCCGTCGCTGGAAGCGAACAACGCGAACTTCATAACCAGCACGGAGTTCGTGACCAACGACGCGGACAATCTGCGGTTCGGCATCCGCGATCTCTTCCAGGTGACGGTGTTGAGCTCGCTGTTTGCCTTGATCATTGCTGTGCCGCTCGCGATAGGAATCGCGGCATTCCTCACTCATTACGCACCTAAACGGTTGGCTCGGCCCTTCGCCATGCTGGTGGATCTGCTCGCAGCGGTCCCCTCGATCGTGTTCGGTCTGTGGGGCATCTTCGTGCTGGCTCCCGTCCTGTCCCCGGTCGCGACCTTCCTCAACGACAAACTCGGCTGGTTCTTCTTGTTCTCCGAGGGCAACGTGTCGTTGGCCGGTGGCGGCACGATCTTCACGGCCGGCATCGTGCTCTCAGTAATGATCTTGCCGATCATCACCTCCGTAACCCGCGAGGTCTTCGCGCTGACCCCGCGGGCGCACATCGAAGCGGCGCAGGCGCTGGGCGCTACGAAGTGGGAAGTGGTCAGGATGACCGTATTCCCGTACGGGCGCAGTGGAATGATCGCGGCTTCGATGCTCGGGCTGGGTCGCGCGCTGGGCGAGACCATCGCGATCCTGATCATCCTGCGCACCGCCGCGCAGGCCGGCCACTGGACCCTCTTCGACGGCGGCTACACGTTCGCGTCCAAAATCGCCTCGGCAGCAGCAGAATTCAGCGCTCCACTGCCAACGGGCGCCTATATCGCAGCCGGCTTCGTGCTGTTCGCGTTGACCTTCGTCGTCAACGCGCTGGCTCGGGTGGCATCGGGCGGAAGGGTTAGCGGAGGATGACGCAAGCAACACTCGACAGGCCGGTGAAGAGTACGACTTTTCATCCGGTAAGCGTCAGTCGCAAGATCAAGAACAACGTCGCGACGACACTGTTCGGCGCATCGTTCGCCATTGCGATGGTCCCGCTGGTGTGGGTGCTCTACACCGTGTTGGCCAAGGGCTTCAGGGCCGTCATCTCGTCGACGTGGTGGACGCATTCGCTCGCAGGGGTGCTGCCCGAGGAATTCGCAGGCGGCGTCTACCACGCTATTTACGGCACACTGGTGCAGGCACTCATCGCGGCAGTGCTGTCGGTTCCCCTCGGTGTGATGGCGGCCATCTACCTGGTGGAGTACGGGCGGGGCACGTTCGCCAAGGTGACCACCTTCATGGTCGACATCCTTGCCGGAGTTCCCTCGATCGTCGCATCGCTCTTCATTTTCGCGCTGTGGATCAGCACATTCGGCCTACCGCAGAGTGCGTTCGCGGTATCGCTGGCGCTCGTGCTGCTCATGCTTCCGGTGGTCGTACGTAACACCGAGGAGATGCTGAAGCTGGTTCCCGATGAGTTGCGCGAAGCCTCGTACGCGCTGGGCATCCCGAAGTGGAAGACGATTCTCAAGATCGTCGTGCCCACCGCTCTGCCCGGAATGATCAGCGGCGTGCTTCTGGCACTTGCCAGGGTCATGGGCGAGACCGCCCCGGTGCTGGTCCTGGTCGGCTACAGCCGGTCCATCAACTTCGACGCTTTCGACGGCAACATGGCATCGCTGCCACTGCTCATCTACACGGAGCTGATCAACCCCGAAGAGGCTGGCGTGCTGCGGGTCTGGGGAGCAGCGTTAAGCCTCATATTGATCGTCGCGGCGCTCTACCTCGGCGCTGCGGTGGTCAACCGATTCCTGACGCGGAACAGAGTTTAGGAGCTCGACATGGCCAAGCGGCTAGACCTCAAGGACCTCAATATCTTCTACGGCTCATTCCATGCCGTCGCCGATGTCGCGTTGTCCGTTCAGCCCCGCAGCGTGACGGCCTTCATCGGCCCTTCCGGTTGCGGTAAGTCGACGGTGCTTCGGACGCTCAATCGCATGCACGAAGTCATCCCCGGCGCTCGCGTCGAGGGATCGGTTCTGCTTGACGGCGAAGACATCTACGGTGCCGGCATCGACCCGGTCGGCGTGCGCAAGACCATCGGCATGGTGTTTCAGCGGCCAAACCCGTTCCCCACCATGTCGATTCGTGACAACGTGGTCGCCGGATTGAAGCTGCAGGGTGTGCGCGGTAACAAGACCCTCGACGAGGTGGCGGAGCGTTCGCTGAAAGGCGCCAACCTGTGGAACGAGGTGAAAGACCGGCTGGACAAGCCCGGTGGGAGCCTTTCGGGCGGTCAGCAGCAGCGGCTGTGCATCGCCCGCGCGATCGCCGTTCAGCCCGACGTGCTGCTGATGGACGAGCCGTGCTCGGCGCTTGATCCGATCTCGACTCTGGCGATCGAGGACCTCATCGCTGAACTCAAGCAGGACTTCACGATCGTCATCGTCACGCACAACATGCAGCAGGCGGCTCGCGTAAGCGATCAGACCGCCTTCTTCAACCTCGAGGCCACCGGGAAACCGGGCCGGCTGATCGAGATCGACGATACCGAGAAGATCTTCTCCAATCCGACGCAGAAGGCAACCGAGGACTACATCTCGGGCCGCTTTGGCTGACCGATCTCGCCATGCGCGTCGGACGGAGGGGAGACGGGCAGCGTGACGGGACGGAGCGCCCAGGCATGACTGTCGAGGTGCGGCGCTCCGACCCTCGACATGGGCCAGACGTGCGCCGCGACGTTATGACGCCGGTGCGCGGCACCTTGGTACTCGTCGAGACCGAAGCGGCAGTCGCTTCACGGCTGATGGACGATGCCGCGGCAATCGGCATCGGCACCACGTGGTGTACCGACGGCGCGGAGGCACTGCTTGCCGTCGGGGCCGATCCCCCCGACGTCCTCGTTCTCGCCGCTCGAACGGATTCCGTTGATGCGCCTCGCATTACAGCCGCTATCCGGAGTCGGTGGACCTTGCCTATTCTGGTCGGATCGTTGTCTGCGGACGACGAGATGGCGCGAGAGGCATTGGCCGCAGGGGCTTCGGCGCTGATCGCCCGCCCATACGACATCACGGCGATCGCGCCGTTCGCGCTCAACGGTGATCACCAACCGGGAACTGATCCGGCCGTCTACGTTGCAGGACCGATCTACGTGGATCGCTATGGCTACGAAGCACGCGTGCGCGGCCGCGACGTAAGGCTTACGCAGCGCGAACTCGAGTTGCTCGTCTACCTCATCGAAAAGCGCGGCAGAGTTGCCAGCAGCGATGAGATCAGTCGTGAAGTGTGGGGGCATCCTGCCGACACGAACACCGTGGCCGTACACGTTCGGCGACTGCGCGAAAAGCTCGGCCACGACGTCGAATATGGCGACTTCATCCGTACCATCCGCGGAGCCGGCTACCGATTGGCGCCGTCGATCTGCGCAGGAGCGGCCGGTTAGCGCGGTGCGGGGATCGATTCGTCGTCGGCATGCTTCCCGGTGACCTGGAAGATCACCCTGCGGGCGACCTCGACCGCATGGTCGGCGAACCGCTCGTAGAACCGGCCCAGCAACGTCACGTCGACCGCGGCGGCCACTCCGTGCTTCCACTCGCGATCCATCAGCACCGTGAACAGGTGCCGGTGCAGGTCGTCCATCGCATCGTCTTCTTCTTGGATGCGAGCGGCCTTCTCGGGGTCGCGGGTGACCAGCACCTCCTGGGCGCTGTTGCCCA
>NZ_DASSCY010000252.1:0-4083 GCF_035697385.1 Mycobacterium sp.
GAACTCGCTGAAGCGATCGCCCTTGGCGGGCCGATCGTGCTGGTGGATGCCGAACAAAGTGCCGTTGTCGAGTTGCCACACCAGGTGGTGAAACCCGGCGTCGGTGTGTTCGTCGAGGACGGGTTCGGCTTCGAACAGGGCCCGATACCAGGGTCCGCTGACGTCGAGGTCGCGCACCGTGACCGCGACGTGGGTGAGTGCCGGGAATGCCATGCACGTCATGATCCGCTCAACTGTTCGGCGGCGAGGGCGGTTTGCCGTTTGCTCGAAAATTGCCAGGCCGTGCGAATCGATGTCCAGCAGATGCAATCGTCCAACCTTTGACGGGCAGATAGCCCACGGAATTTAACGATCTTGATCATTTGCCAGCAAACGAGCTGGCGTCCCGGACGGTTTGCCGCAGTCGTTGCTGGGGGAATAGCAGGAATGTATCGATGAGGCCGGTGCGGGGGCCGGTAGGGAAATGGACACGAAATGGGGATACTCGTGCGACAAGAGAATAAGGGGCGAATCAAGCGGCCCATCATCAAGATCGGCATTGCAGTGACGGCTTCGGCGGTGATGTCCGCGGGAGCCGTCAGCCTTTTCACCTCCGCGTCACCCGTTGCGACGATGCCGTTCGTCACGACCGCGGCGATCGACACGTCGAACACCACCGTCGGGTTCGCCGACTCGGATCTTTATGGCATGACCTCTGCCGATGTGGATCGAACTCTGGACGAGATGCAGGCCATGGGTGTGCAGAACGTGCGCATCTTGATCCCGTGGTCAGGCATCGAGGTGGTCGACGACTTCTACTACTGGGACACGGTCGACTACCTCGTCAATGCGGCCTACGAACGCGATATGGGCGTGCTCGGCGTGCTGAACTCGACGCCGGCCTGGGCCGTCGAACCGGGCCAGGCGCCCGTCGTCAGCCCTCCTGCATCGACCGAGGAGTACGCCGAATTCGTCGGCGCCGTTGCCGAGCGATACGCGGGCAAAATCTCGGCCTACGAAGTGTGGAATGAGCCCAACGCATACTTCTTCTGGTCGCCCGCGCCGGACCCTGCCGCCTACACCGAGCTCCTTCAGGCGGCGTACCCGGCGATCAAGGCGGCTGACCCGGACGCGACTGTGATCGGTGGTGTCGTGGGCTGGGTGACCGACACCGAGAATCTGGCGATCAGCCCCGCGAACTATGTCGCGGGCATGTATGAAGCGGGCGCGCAGGGGTACTTCGATGCGCTGTCCTACCACCCGTACCACTACACGCTGCCGTTCTCGCAGGGCGAGCTGTACGGCGACATCTCTCCGATCGGCCAGCTGGAGCTGATGCGTGAACTGATGGTCGCCAACGGTGACGGCGACAAGCTCATCTGGGCGACCGAGTACGGTGAACCGACCTCGGTGGTCGATGAAGCCACTCAAGCCGCCTTCATCCAGGACTATCTGAGCACCTGGAGCGAATTCTCTTACACCGGGCCGTCATTCATCTACACCACGCGTGATCGCGACACGGAGAGCACGGTCGTGGACGACACGTTCGGTGTGTTGCGCGACGACTGGAGTCGCAAGCCTGCAGCCGAAGTCATCGAGCAGTGGACCACTACCTATCCGCAGGCGCCGGACCCTGTCGACTTGGTCGCTGTGACGGCTCCGACGTCTACCACTCCAACCACGACGGCGGAGGTCGCTTCGATGGAGGCCACCGCTGTGCCGTCCAGTGCTCTGACGACTGAGCCTGCGGCCACCACAACTGCGCCGGAACCGACTGCCACCGCGCCGGAACCGACTGATGCGTCAGCAGAGCCGGCTGGAACGACCGATTCGACCGATTCGGCCCGTTCCAACGGCAGCACAAAAAAGACCCGCTAATCGAGGGGGAGCCGCGGCAGGCGAGTCATACGATTCGCCTGCCGCGGTGCGCGCGCGACCGCATGTCCCACAGGTACATTCGATAGCCAAGGATCCAGACGTCACGTGGGATGACACGGTCGGCAATCCGCAACGCGGACAACAACCATTCGAATTTGCGTTGCTGGCTTGCCGTCCACGGCAGCTGCATGTGCGCACGGAATTCTGCGGGCAGAAACCCCGTCGTCGCGAACAGATTGAAGCGACCGGCCAACAGCCGCAACGGCAGCGGCAGAAACGCCATCGTGGCCACGCCACGGAGATGCTCACGCACCGGCGGGTCGATGCGAAGTTCGTCCAGCGACCGCTTCCAGAACTCGTCGAACGCGACACGATCGGCAGGCCACATGGTGTCGCGGACTTGCAATGTGGTGCCCAGCTTCTTGGCGTCCTGGTAGACCGCTTCGGCCGCATCGTCGTCGAGCGGTCCATAGAGGAACTCGTGCTGGTCGATGTAATAGCGGTAAAGGCAGGCGGCCACCCACAGCTGCAGCCGGGGGTCAAACGCGTTGTAGGACACCGGGCTTGATGTGTCTGATCGCACTAGCGCGTGGACCTTGTCGACAGCCGCGCGGATGAGGTCGCGGTCGGCGTCGGTGCCGAAGGTGGCCGCTGCGAGGTAGGTGCCCGTGGTGCGGGCCCGCTTGAACGGGTGTTTGTAGACGTTGCCGCTGTCTACCGGGCTCTCCAGTACCCCGTATCCGACGCCCGGCGACGACAGCTGCATGATCACGTTCGCCGCAGGTAGCAGCACTGCCGCTGGATTGATCAGGTCGACGACCCGGCTCGGCCGCCGGGGTGGGCCCAGCCTCATGGTGTCGAGTAGACCACCTTGTGAGACGCTGCCGTGGTGTTTGCAGCATGTCGGGGTCGACCCGCGGGGATCGCGGCAGGTTACGTTTTCGATCTGCTGTTTTCAGACCCCCGGCGCGGTCATCCGGTGGCGCTGTTCGGCCGCGGCGCAGCGGCTTTGGAGCGGCGCAGTTATGCCGATTCCCGTAGCGCGGGTGTGCTGCACACAGGCGCGCTGCTGGGTGCGCTCGGATTGCTTGGCGTGGCGCTCGACCAGATGGCCTGCCGGCGCTGCTCGGTACTGGCGGACGCGACCACGGCAGCGGCGAGTTTCGTCGCGTTCGGGGGGACATCACTGGCGCAAACCGGGGCGCAGATGACCGCCCTGCTGGAGGCCGGGGACGTGAGCGGCGCGCGGGAGCTGTTGCCGTCGCTATGCGGACGCGACCCGGCGGCGCTGGACGAAGCGGGCCTGACCCGCGCCGCACTGGAGTCCGTCGCGGAGAACACCTCCGACGCCCAGGTGGCACCGCTGATCTGGGCGGCGGTTGGCGGGGTTCCGGCGGTGCTGGTGTATCGCGGAGCCAACACGCTCGACGCGATGATCGGTAACCGCTCGCCGCGGTATATCCAATTCGGCTGGGCCGCAGCCCGTTTCGACGACGCCGCCAACTTTGTTGCCGCGCGCGCAACGGCGCTGCTGGTGGCGGCGTGCGCACCGATCGTCGGGGGATCACCCGCCGGTGCACTACGCGCCTGGCGGCGTGACGCGTCGCGCCATCCCAGTCCCAACGCGGGCGTGGTGGAGGCCGCCTTCGCCGGTGCGCTCGATGTGCAGCTGGGGGGACCGACGCAATACGCCCATGAGCTGGAGATCCGGCCGAC
Organism: Mycobacterium sp.; assembly: GCF_035697385.1. Taxonomy (GTDB): domain Bacteria; phylum Actinomycetota; class Actinomycetes; order Mycobacteriales; family Mycobacteriaceae; genus Mycobacterium. The sequence continues at coordinate 3,574 of NZ_DASSCY010000252.1, forward strand.
CCTGGGCGATGGTCCGCCACCACGGGTATCGGATCTGGCGCGAGCGGTGCGGCTGTCGCGTGCGGTGCAGTTGGCGGCCGCAGTGCTCGCGGTGTCGCTCAGTGCCGCCGGCCGTAGCGGTCGGCGAGCTTTTCTTCGGCGGTGAGCGGGGCAGACGGTGCGGCGTCGACCGCCTCCTTCGCCGCCTTCTCCCGCCGGCGCGCCTGGATCTCGGAATACACGAAGTAGCCGACCCCGATCGGGGCGATGATGCCGAACGCTATCCACTGAATGCCGTACGACAAAAACGGTCCGGCGTCGAGGTGCGGCAGACCGATGACCCCTAGGCCTCCGGGCTGATCCTCGGTCAATTGCAGATACGAGCCCGCAAGTGGGACGCCGGTGACCGCCGAGATCTGGGTGGTGCTGATCGAATACACCTGCTGCGTGCCGTCCTGACGGAACGGCTCCTTGCCCTGCGCGACCCCTTCGGAGTCGCGCAGGCGCGCGGTGATCGTCACCGGCTCGGTC
>NZ_DASSCY010000253.1:0-4148 GCF_035697385.1 Mycobacterium sp.
GATGACAAGCATCGACCAGCGCCGCAGCGTGCTGATCGAGTCGATGGATATGACCCCATGGTTTCGCAGAATCTAATCATGCGGAATAGACCTCACAACCATGGGAGATTGGGCCCAAATGTGAGAGAAGCCCGAGAACGCGCTATCCGCGCCCTGAAATGATACGAAGCTTGAGACCTTACAGAGGGCCGCGGGCACCCCCACTGCGGAAGGGCAGCAGTGTCCCGGAATACGTTGCCGCAGAACTCAATACACGTAGCGGCTCACGGTTTCCGGATGGATGACGAGGCGAACCTGGTCCGCGGCCAGGATTTCGGTGAGGTCGTTGGCCCGGTCCGGGTCGTTGAGGTCCCAGTAGCGAGCGGCGAGGCGGGCGCACAGGTCGTGTGCTCCATCCGGTTCTACCGTGGTGCGACCGGCGATCGACACCCAGCGCTCCCGTTCACCCACTGGGGCGGCGACAACGAGCGAAGCGCGAGGGTCGCTGCGCAAGCGCCGTACTTTCAGTGTGTCTGGGCCCGTGAACAATTGGATGGTTCCCTGCGCTGTGGCCTCGAACCACACCGGTCGCGGCTGTGGCGGGATCGGGCCGCCTGCCACGGACAGGAAGCCATGCAGGGGACGTCGGAGGAACTCGAGATCCTCGGCGGTAAGGGAATTGGCGTCCGTGCTCATTGCGACCAGGCTCCGGCCGCTGCGGCCCGCACGACGTAGTCCTCGAATGTCCGTGCCGCCCGGCCCAGCACGGTGGCGACACCGTCCGTCGTCGTGGCGAGCAGCCCGCGTTCCATCATTACGAACATCTCGGCGACGTGGTGGGCATCGTCCTCGCCCCAGCCTTCCTCGATCAGCGACGCGATGTACTCCGCGGGTGAGATCTGCTTGTAGGTGATGGGCCGCCCGGTTGCGCGCGAGATCAGCTCGACGGCCTCATCGAAGGTGATCGCACGCGGTCCGGTCAGCTCGTAGGTCTGTCCGGCGTGCCGGCCCGGTTCGGTCAACACCGTGGCCGCGACGTCGGCGACGTCCTCGAGGTCGATAAATGGTTCGGGGACGTCGCCGGCCGGCAACGCCAACCCGCCGGCCACAAGCGGCGCGTGAAAGAGGTCTTCGTCGAAATTCTGGTCGAAGTTGTTGGGCCGCAGGATGGTCCACTCCAGCGCCGAGCCGCGCACGGCGTCTTCAGCGTCGCGCATGTCGAGTCCGAACGTTGACGCGCCCCAGGTGTCGGCGCCGCGTCCGGAGAGCAGGACCAGTCGTTGAACTCCGGCGGCCTCGGCGCGGGTCACGAACTCGTGCACTGGGCCGGGCGTGGACGGGGCCACCACGTAGGCGACAGCGATTCCCCGCAGGACCGCGTCCCAGCTGCCCGGGTCGGACCAGTCGAAGCGGGTCGCGCTGGACCGGGAGGCAGCACGCACGGGCATCCCGTGCAGCCGAAGTCGCGCGACTATCCGCCGGCCCGTCTTGCCGGATGCGCCGAGGACGAGAGTGGTGTCGTTGCTCATGACACCGATTCAACGGGACCGCATCGGACAGTTCCATAGGTGATAGGCCAGATTTCATGTGCATTCGTCTAATCTCTCCACCGTGGATGTGTTCGGTGACCTCTTCCGCGGAGTGCGCGCCCATGGCTCGTTGTTCGGCAGTTCGACCCTGACCGCGCCCTGGGCCCTGCACTTCGTGGACGGCGCGCCGCTGACTTTGTGCACTGTCCTCGGCGGGTCGGGCTGGATCGTGCCGGAGCAGGGTCCGCCCGAGCTGTTACGCGCTTACGAGACGGTCGTCGTGCGGGGACCCGGGACATTCACCTTCGTCGACGAGCTCGACACGCCAGCGGAACCAGTCGCGTGCGGTGAATTCTGCGCAACGCCTGAGCAGGGCGGCACTCGGTACCGTCTGGGCTGGAATGACAACGGCGACAACAGAGTTGGCGCAACTACCCTGATCGTCGGCGCCTACCCGGTGCACGGCGAGATCAGTCGCCGCCTGCTGGACGCGCTACCCGTCGTGCTGCGCGTGGACGCCGGAGGCACGGGCGACGCCGTGCTGGACCACCTCGCCGCCGAGGTCGCCGTCGACGTTCCAGGCCAGCAGGTGGTGCTCGACCGCCTCCTGGACTGGATGCTGGTGTGCACGCTGCGGGAGTGGTTCGACCGACCCGGCGGCACACCACCGGCGTGGTGGGCCGCGCAGCGGGACCCTGTGGCAGGCGAAGCGCTGCGGCTGATGCACGCCGACCCTGCGGCGACGTGGACGGTCTCCTCGCTGGCCGACCGCATCGGGGTGTCGCGGTCGACGCTGGCCAAGCGGTTCGCTGACCTTGTCGGCGAACCACCGCTGACCTACCTCACCCGTTGGCGCATGACCCTTGCGGCGGATCTGCTGGTCGAGCAGAGGTCGGCAACCATCGCCGACATCGCCCGCAGCGTGGGGTACTCCGACCCGTTCGGATTCAGCGCAGCGTTCAAACGGGTCCGAGGCGCCAACCCCAGCGAGTTCCGGCGCCGCCACCGTGGCGCAATCGGATTGAAGTCTGGCGTCATCGGCCACTGACGCGGCCGACGCGCGTTCATAGCGTGGTGCGTGAAAGGAGCACCACCATGACTCAGACAATCCTCATCACAGGCACCTCGAGCGGCCTCGGACGAGCCACCGCCAAACTCTTCCACTCGCGAGGCTGGAACGTCGTCGCGACGATGCGCAACCCCGAAAACGAAACGGAGCTGACCAAACTCGACAATGTGCTCGTCGCGCGCCTCGACGTCCAGGACACCGCATCCATCGAGGCGGCCGTCGAAGCCGGGCTCGCGAGATTCGGGCACATCGATGCGCTCGTGAACAACGCCGGCTACGGCGCCTACGGTCCGCTCGAAGCGACGTCCATCGACAAAGTCCGCCGCCAGTTCGACGTCAACGTCATCGGACTATTGGAGACGACGAAGGCGCTGTTGCCGCATTTTCGCGCTAATCGCAGCGGCACCATCGTCAACATCTCGTCGATGGGCGGACGAATCACCTTCCCGCTCGGCACGCTGTACCACGGTACGAAGTTCGCGGTGGAAGGACTTTCCGAGGCACTCCAGTACGAGCTCGCCCCGCTGGGCGTACGCGTGAAGGTCGTCGAGCCGGGCGGCATCAAGACCGATTTCGGCGGGCGCTCGTTCGATTTCACCAACGACCTGGCGCTCACCGAGTACCAACCGCTCGTCGACGCGGTCATGGCCGGGCTTGGTCCGGTGACAGAGCGAGGCTCGGAGCCCGAATTCGTCGCTGACGTGATTTTCGGTGCGACGACCGACGGCACCGACACGCTGCGGTACGTGGCCGGCGCAGATGCGGTGGCACTGCTCGAGACACGTCGCGCAGCCGACGACGTCACATTCTTCGACGGGATCAGATCGCAATTCGGGCTCGGCGCGTGATCTTGTGCTGCGATAGCTAGATCATGGACAAGCACAGCTATGCGCTCGACACGACCTGGCGCACCTTGCTGAGGGATCTCGACGTGATACCAGCCGACGTGCTGCGTCGCGCGGGGCTTGCGGAGGATCTGTTTCAGCAGCCGTCGGCCAGGCTTGCGCCCGAGGAGTATTACCGGCTTTGGAACAGCATCGAATTCGAGACCAAGGATCCGGTGTTCCCCGTCCGCCTGTGCCAGGCGGTCCGCGCCGAGTCCTTCTCTCCGCCCCTGTTCGCGGCACTGTGCAGCCCGAACTTCGTGGTGGCCGCGCAGCGCATGTCGCAGTACAAGAAGCTGGTAGCGCCGTTTCGCTTCGACGTCCTCGACACGAATCACGCTGTCGCGGTGGAGTTGTCGTGGCTGGACGCTCCGCCGCCACCTCCTTTGTCGCTGGTGATGATGGAGCTGCTCTTCTGCGTGACGCTCGTGCGCTTGGGTACCCGTGAGCGGGTGCGTCCGGTCGAAGTCACGACCACGGTGCTGCCGGACGTGGTGGCGCCGTACGAAGACTTCCTCGGTGCCCGCTTGCAACGTGGCCAGACTCATCGGGTCGCATTCGCCACCGCGGACGCGACCCTGCCGTTTTTGACGTCGAATGAGCCGTTGTGGGCCGCGTTCGAACCCGAGCTACGGCGCCGCCTAGCCGACCTCGACGCACCGGCGACGACCACCGAGCGGGTTCGCG
>NZ_DASSCY010000254.1:0-14898 GCF_035697385.1 Mycobacterium sp.
AGAGGTTGATCGCCACCGGAAGTGAGTGGCCGCGCGCATGCCAAAGCCTGGTGTCGCCGAGGGCGCGCTCCACGACGAGCTCGGTCAGGTCATGCATGAGCGCGTTCTGCCGTGCCAGTGGCAAGAAATCGTCCGGATAGAGAATTCCCCGCTCGGGATGCAGCCACCGCACCAATGCCTCCACCCCGATGATCTCGCCGCTGCACAGGCTCAGCTTGGGTTGATAGTGCACGGCAAGGTCGCCGTGCTCGATGGCGTGGCGAAGCTGGGCGAGCAGCTCCATCGCCGCTCGGGTGGTGACCGGACCGCCGGCCTCGGGGCTGTAAACGAGGTAGCGGGCCTGGGCCCTCTTTGCCCGATACATCGCGATGTCGGCGTGGCGCAGCAGGGTTGCGATATCGCGCCCGTGTTGCGGGCTGAGCGCAATGCCGATGCTGGCACCGGTCTGCACGTGCAACCCTTCCAGCTCGACCGTCTCGTCCAGAGCTCTGATGAGTGCGGCGGCGGCCTCGACCGCGCGGTCCGCGCCGACATGCGGAAGCAGCAGCGCGAATTCGTCTCCGCCGAGGCGCGCCAGGATATCGTCTTGGCGCAAGGGAATTGCGAGCCGGTCGGCGACCACGCACAACAGATCGTCACCTGCTGCGTGTCCGAGCGAGTCGTTGACGTCCTTGAAATGATCGAGGTCCAACAGCAGTAGCGCGAAGGCTGATTGCGGGTCTGCGCCATGACGCTCCGGCGACAGCAGTGTGGCCGCCTGATGGTAGAAACCGCGGCGATTCAGCAGTGAGGTCAGATCATCGGTCTGCGCCAGATGGGCATGTTCTCCCGCGTGGCGTGCTTCGAAGAAAGCCACCGCGAGCCGACCGAGTGCGGCGAGCAGCGTCGCCGCGGCGAGATAGCCTGCCGCCGGGGTCACGGGCGTGTACCGGGCGGCGACCAGAACCGTTATCGCCGTCGCGGCGGCGACCAGCGGCGCGGCCAGCGGCAGCCAGATAGGCGGGACATGCGCGGTCGCAGGCCGTTGATACCAGCCGGGCGCAGCACCCACCAACGCGACTGCGATGACCCATAACCCATCGATGTATCCGCCGATTTCGTAACCGCCCACTGGCGACCGGAGCAGGAACGTGGAATCGACGATCACCAAGACGATCAGCCCGCCGGCCAGCCACCACAACGCCGTCGGCGGGCGCCACCGGAACAACGACATCGCGGCGACGACCAGGGCAAGCAACAGCAGGTCCCCCAGGGGATACCCGAGGTTGGTGGCTGTCTGCGCGAAACTGCCGCCCAGATGGGTCAACACGGTAGGCAGAACCACGGCCGCCGCCACCGTCGCGGCGCCCAGTCCGGCGACGATGCCATCCAGTCCGAGACCCAGCGGCAACCGGTCCACCCGCGACCGCACCAGCAGCAGCAACGCGACGTAGAGGCACACATAAAAGTTCCACCACAGCACGTCGGCGATCGAGGGCGCGGGCGGCGGGTCCAGAGGGCGGACGAACCACAGGTAGATCGACTTCGCCAGCGCGAAGGAGATCAGGCCGACCAGCACGAAACGCCAGGCTTGACGGTCGGGCGATGACCTCGGCATCCGTGCCAGACACAGCGCGACGACCGCCCAGCAGGCCAGGTTCTGCAGGATCCCGTCCATCCACCACGAGTAGCCCTGATGTGCACGCACGCCGGGCACCGCGGTGATCAGAAAGGCAAGGATGACGGCGAGCGAGACGATCTGCACCAGTCGATGCCGGCCGGTCGGCCTGCGATCCCATGAACGAGCCGCCCGACCCGAGGCCCACCAAATCCTCGCCAACTCCATGCCCCGGCCAGCAAGTGAGCAAAGGCGGGCGGATCGCTTCGCTGCAAATGACTTGGCTGGTTCACCACAATAGGAGTCGCGGGCCTCTGTCGCGTCCGGTGACGGGTTAGCTGGGTGGTCGACATTTTGGGAAACTGCCTGACCCGTGCCCTCGGTTGCCCCATCCGCAATGGCGTCGGACGTGACGCGGGCAGCTGGATATGCGTCCGCACGTTGACTTCCGCGTCGTTCGATCGCCAACCCACCCCCCGATGGTGCTCGGCGGTGCCGCCCCTCGATCATCCGCCGTGGTGCCGAGTGTGCCTGGCGAGATTGCTGGTGTCCCGCGTTTGGCTGTCTTTGCGCAGAAAAATACCGCGTCTTTGCCGTGCGACAGTATTCGCTGCGCAATTCGTTGTCTCGCCCCGCTCACGCTGCGGAATGCGCAGCCCGGCCAACCGCCTTGCCGGCTGACACAATGCCTGCATGAGTCTGGGTTCAGCCGACGCCTATCCGCGGGACATGGTCGGCTATGGGCCGAATCCGCCGAACCCGCAGTGGCCGGGCGGGGCGAACATCGCGATCCAGTTCGTCCTCAATTACGAAGAGGGCGCGGAAAACAATGTGCTGCACGGTGATTCGTCCTCGGAGGCGTTTCTCTCCGAAATCATTGGCGCGCAGCAGTTTCCGAACCGGCATATGAGTATGGAGTCGCTCTACGAATACGGGTCGCGCGCGGGCCTGTGGCGGGTGCTGCGGGTGTTCGACCGCCGCGGGCTGCCGTTGACGATCTTCGGCGTGGCGATGGCGCTCGCGCGTAATCCGCAGGCAATTGCGGCTTTTCAGGCCCGCGGCGACGAGATTGCCTGCCACGGCCTCCGTTGGGTGAGCTATCAACTCGTGGAGCCCGAGGAAGAGCGCCAGCATCTGAACGAGGCGGTACGGCTGATGACGGAGCTGACCGGTGAGGCGCCGTTGGGCTGGTACACCGGCCGCGATTCGCCGCAGACCCGGCGGCTGGTCGTCGAACACGGCGGCTTCCTGTACGACTCGGACTCGTACGCCGACGACCTGCCGTACTGGACCGTTGTCGACGGTGCCGACCATCTGGTGGTGCCCTACACGCTGGACACCAACGACATGCGCTTCGCCATCGCAGGCGGCTTTCCCAGCGGCGACGAGTTCTTCACCCACCTGCGCGACGCATTCGACGTGCTGTACGCCGAAGGCGCGGCGGGCTCACCGAAGATGCTGTCGATCGGCCTGCACTGCCGACTGGTCGGCCGGCCTGCGCGCACGGCAGCGCTCGAGCGCTTCCTCGACCATGTGCAGTCACACGACAAGGTGTGGATCGCACGTCGCGTCGACATCGCACGGCACTGGATCGAGCACTTTCCACCGGGCTAGCCCCGGCCGCGGATATCGTTGGCTCTGTGGCTGATTCGTCGGACGATGCGGTCCGGGACATGGTGGAGTGCCTGTATGCGGCGATAGACCGGCGGGACTGGTCGCGGGTCGAGGTGATGGTCTCGTCGCGAGTGGTTATCGAGGTCGGCAGTTCGGCGCCGATCGGTTGGGACGTGTGGCGCGCCAACCTGGACGTCTTGTACAGCGGCTTTCCCGACGGCCGCCACGTCATCGAGGAACTCCTCGTCGACGGTTCCCATGGCATATCGCGATCCCGCTTCACCGGCACTCATACCGGCGAGTTTCACGGCCTGGCGCCAACCGGAACCAAGGTCTCGGCTGGCGTGATCCACATCGACCGGTTCCAGGGCGACATGCTCGTCGCGCACCGCGGCCAGATCGACATGTACGGGCTGTTGCAGCAGCTCGGGGCCGTAGGTGGACCTTCTGCGTCAAAGTGACACTTGTGATGACGTCATAATGATGTCACCATGACGTCATGGATTTGCAGCCGTACGTCGAAGCGGTCCGGCACGAGCTGACCGTCGCCGCCGCGGCCGGAGGGCCGGAAGCGGCCGAGCTCGCCGAGCGGCTCACCGCGCCGTTGGAGTCGGCCATCCGACTCGCTCTGCTGGAAGCCCTCTCCGAGGGCGCCGAGCTGATCACGCGCGAGCTCGCGCCGGGTTCGGTGGAGGTGCGGCTGCGCGGCCGGGATCCAGAGTTCACGTTGACGCCGGCCCCGGCCGAGCAACAAGACGCGCCGCCACCCTCGACACCGGAGTTCGACGACGACGGCGGCACCTGGCGCGTGACGCTGCGACTTCCGGAACGCTTGCGGACCGCAGTGGATTCTGCGGCTCGTGGCGCAGGCCTTTCGGTGAACGCGTGGATGGTCCGCGCGATCGCAGGCGCGCTCGGCGCGGGTCAAGCCGGACGGCGCTACGACGGGCCGTCAGGCAAGTCCTTCAGCGGCTGGGTCCGCTAAACCTCAACGACAGGAGAAAAACGATGCCCACATTCGCGACACCCGAACCGATCCTGGCCTACATCGAGGTGGTCACCGGCTCCGTCCGGCTGAGCGCCACCGACCGCGACAACACCGTCGTCGAGGTCCGGCCCCGCGATCCTTCTCGGTCCTCCGACGTCAAAGCGGCTGAGCAGGCGCGGATCTCGTATCGCAACGGCAAGCTCGCCATCACGGCAGGCAGGAAGTACCTGTCCATCGGCCGCGGCGGAGCGGTCGATATCGAAATCGCCCTGCCGTCGAGGTCCAGGTTGGAGGCATCCTCGGTCTCCGCGGATGTGCACGCCGACGGCGCCCTTGGCGAGTGCCGGTATTCGACCGTCAGCGGAGCCTTGGAGCTCGATACAGTCGACGGAAACATCAAGGCGGACAGCGTGTCCGGCGATTTGGATACGCAAAGTGTCAAGGGAAACGTGGCAGTTTCGACGGCCTCGGGCAACGTGACGATCGATCACCTCGAGGGTGACGTGAAGTTCCAGGCGGCAAGCGGCGGTCTGACGATCGGGCGGCTGCGCGGCAACGCCAAGGCACAAACGGCATCTGGCTCGGTCGCGGTCGCTCGGGCCGTCACCGGTGCGTTCACGGCACACACCGCCAGCGGTGAGGTGGAGGTCGGAATACCCGAGGGCACTGCCGCGCGGCTGGATCTGCGGACGTCATCCGGGGTGGTGACCAACGCCCTGGCACAGGCCGATGGCCCGGCCGAGGACGACGAAACCCTCGTCGTGCAGGCCAGGACCGGTTCCGGCGACATCATGGTGCGCCGGGCGTCGGATCCCGCGGCGGCCTAGGCGGGGTCGAAGCGAAAAACCGGACACCTGCCGGCCAGCGCCTCGAACTCTTCGGGAGTTCCGTCGCTGACAAGTCCGGACCGTTTGCCAAACCCCACACCGATCGGCACCTCGACAGGGAAGGCCCGCAGCACAGGACGTGCCTCGTCAGGGCTCAACTCAACGATCTTGACTTTCCGTGTCTTGCGGCCACGTGACAGCGTGCCTGCGCCCGCGGCGCGGGCGTTGAGTGCCCAATCTGCTCGGGGAAATCCGGCAACGGTGTAGAGGCCGCCCTGGAATTCGAACGGGGTCATCGGCGTGCTGCGCGGGCGCCCGGATTTGCGGCCGGGGACGGTCAACACCATCGCGGGCCCCGTACGTATTCCGAGCTTCTGCAATCCCTTCACGATTCGGTTCATCGGCTTGAGGTACCGAGGCGGACGGGGATCGGACATGGCTTGTCTCCCTTGTCAATTGGCGAACAGGTGGCAATGCTCGGAAACCCAGTCTGCAAATGTCTGGGCTGGCCGGCAGAGGATCTTCTCCACCTCGTGGGTGACCAGCGCCGGCTTGTCGGCGGTCGCGGCCAGGAAGGCGATGTAGGCGTCGGCGAACTCCGCGGCAAAGCCCACCGAAATGAATCGCTCTCGGACGAACTCCGGCGCAACTTCCTGATACCTCAGTTGGCGATCGAGCGCCGAACCGATGATCTCCACCAGCTCGGCGTTGGTGAACGCCGCCGGCCCGGTCAGCGGAATCCGTTGACCCACAAAGTCATCGGTGAGCAGCGCCTGAGCCGCGACCGCCGCGATATCGGATTCGACGATGGGCGCGGTCGACGCCGACGCGTAAGGACCGCTGACCACGTCGCCACCCTTGATCTGCGGCGACCACATCCCGGCGAAGTTGGTCGCGAAGACCGTTGGCCGCAGGCTCACCCACTCCAGACCCGAGTCGACGGCGAGCTGCTCGACCTCCTTGTTGCGGTCGCCACGGAACCGCGACGGCTGACGAGAAAAGTCGTCGTCGGCATTGATCGCCGATAGCGCGACCAACCGGGTGACCCCTGCCCGCTGCGCCAGTTTCACCACATCGGCGAGCTCGTCGCCTAGGGCGCGCGAATTGAGAAACACCGCCGACGCGCCAGCCAGACCGTCGGCCGCTGAGGTAACGACCTGCACGCCGTCGGGGAACTTCGCTGTGCCGGGATTGCGGGTGACGGCACGCACCTCGGCGCCCGCACTGACCAGCTGTGCTACCAGCGGACGGCCGACATTGCCGGTGGCGCCCGTGACAAGAATTGCGTTCATGACACCAAGGACGGCGCCGCGACGGGAAAAGTTACACGCCGGTGTGAGTAACTTTTTGCGACGCTGATTCGTCCTTAATGCATGAGCGATTCACCGGCGGTGGAGACGGCGTGGCGTAGTCATCGCCCGTACCTGGTGAATCTCGCCTACCAGATGCTCGGCGACGTGGGGGAGGCCGAAGACGTCGCACAGGAGGCGTTCCTGCGGCTTTCGCGGACGGAGCCCGACCAGATCGACGACGTCCGCGCCTGGCTGACCGTCGTTGCCGGCCGCCTGTGCCTGGACCAGCTGCGGTCGGCGCGCGCAAGGCACGAACAACCCGACGAGTCGGGAGCCCTCGACGCGAGCGCGTCAACGGAGCTCGATCCGGCCGACCGCGTCACCCTCGACGACGAGGTTCGCACAGCGCTGTACGAAGTCCTGCGACGGCTGAGTCCGGGTGAGCGGGTCGCGTTCGTGCTTCACGACGTCTTCCAGATGCCCTTCGAGCAGATCGCCGAGGCGGTGGGTAGGCCGGTCGGCACCTGTCGGCAACTGGCACGGCGGGCGCGGTCGAAGTTCTCCGATGCGCCGCCTCGGGTATCGGAGGTGACAGATGTCGAGCACCAGATCGTCACCGAGAAGTTCATCACCGCATGCGCGAATGGCGACTTGGAGTCCCTGACCGCAGTGCTGGATCCGACGGTGTGGGGGGTGGCAACCTTTGTCGGCGGCGGACCCGACCAGGTCAACCACGGGCGGGACGCGGTGGCGCCCAATCTTCTGCGGTTCCTCGGCCACGGGGCGACCCTGGTCGCGGGGCCCGGCGGCGAAGTACTCGGCTTCGCCGACCGCAGGCTCGCGGTGGTGCTTGTGCTGACCGTGCGCAACGGGCTCGTCGCGAAGATCGAGGCGACGGTGGACCCGCCGACCACTATCCGTAGGTGAACGAAAACGCTTGCAGCCCTGTGCTTAACCGCACCTCGACCAAACCGCGGCTGATTGCATCGTCGGCAACAATCTGACGAAGCGTCGGCGGACCGCTGACGGGCATTTCCTTGGACTCGCCGTCGCGTGTGACCGTTACGGTGCCTGTGCCGCCGACCACCACATAGACGTTGCGCGCTCGGTAGTTCAGCTGGATGCTCGAGTCTGCGCCGTCGGCGGTGGCGCCCTGGTAGTCGAGTGTCCACCGGCCTCGATAGGCGAAGCTGTCGTCAGGTAGCGCGGCGGGGTAGTCGAACGTTGCGGTGCCCTCGTCGTACATGCCTGTGCCGCCGTAGTTCACCACTTTGCCGACACCCAAATAGGTCTCGGCGGTCAGGTCGGGCGGGGGAGTGGTGTCGACGGCTTCGGTCGGCGCCGGCAGCGTGGTGCCCGGGTTGGCGTCGGAGAGCAGTTGCCGGATCAGCGATTCGGTGGCCGCGTAGTCACCTTCGCCGAACTTGATGTGGCGGACGGTGCCGTTGGCATCGATCAGATACTTGGCAGGCCAATATCTGTTGCGGTAGTTCGTCCACGTCGAGTAGTTGGGGTCCAGCGCTACGGGATAGGTGATGCCGAGATCCGCGGCCCCGCTCGCGACGTTGTCGGGCACGCGCTCGAACGCGTACTCAGGCGTGTGCACGCCGATCACCTCGAAGCCGGCGCTTTTGTAGGCGTTGTACCAATCGACGATGTGGGGAATCGCGCGCTGGCAGTTGATGCACGAGTACGCCCAGAAATCCACCAGAACGACCTTGCCGCGCAACGACTTCAGATCTACGGCGGAGCCGTTGGGGGTGTTCAACCAACCGGTGATGCCGGTGATGTCCGGTGCGGTGCCGCAGCTCTGTGGCTCCGAAGCGCCGTTGGTGCAGTTCGACAGTTCACGGTTCTGGTCGTTGACGATGCCGCCGAGGTTGAGCTTCTCGCGGATCTGCTCGTCACCACCAACGGATTCCTGCAGTGTGCTTGTGTAGTCGGGAATGGCGCGCTGCAGTGCGGCGGGCAGGTTGAACACCAGCGCGACGGCCAACAAGATGGTGACAATGCCTGCCGCGATGCGGATCTCGCGTTGTCGGCGGCGAAACGACGCGACGCGCTCTGCGACGCGACGGCCGGCAAGCGCGAAGAACAGCAGCGGCAATGCGGCGCCGACCGCGAACGACAGCGTCAACACGATGGTGGGCAGTCCGATCGTTCCCGTCGCACCCGCGATGACGATGGCCGCCAGCACTGGGCCCGCACACGGTACGTACAGCACACCCAGTGCGAGGCCAAGGCCGAAACCGCTGCTGCCAGCGCCGAACTGCTTCTGGGGAAGTCGCGCGAACGGCTTCTCCAGCAGCGCCTCGATCTTCGGGAAGATCAGGCCGAGTCCGATTGCCACCAGTGCTCCGAGCGCGACCCACCGAATGGCGTCCTGCGGCAGTTTCAGCAGTGACAGCAGCGCCGAACCCACAAGGGTGACAACGGAAAAGCTCAGCACCAGGCCGGCGATCACCCGGTACGGCCGCAAGGTTTCAGACAGCGACGTTTTCGTGGCGACAGCACCTGCGCGGGCGCTTTGTGTGCCGGAGAAGAAGATCACCGGCAGAACGGGAAGGATGCACGGCGAGATGCCGGTGATCAAGCCACCGAGAAAGCCGATGAGTACGAGAGTGAACATGGACGAAGTGCTCGCTTTCGTTGCGCGAGCAGACGCAGAATCGCACGAAAGTTACTCGGGGAGTGCGATTCTGCGTCTTCTCGCGGTAGAAGGTGACCTAGTTGGCCGGGGGCATCAGGACCGTGTCGATGAGGTACACGGTGGCGTTGGCGGTGCGCACTCCGCCGCACACCACGCCGGCGTCGTTGACCTTGATTGCGTTCCCGCCGCCGGTGACAGTCACGTCAGCGCCCTGCACGGTCTTGTGCGTACCGATCACCTGCGCGGGGCTGGCCTGCCCGGGCACCACGTGATAGGTCAGGATGCTGCTCAACAGATCCGAATCGGTCTTGAGCTTCTCGATGGTGGCCGGGTCGATCTTCGCGAACGCGGCGTCGGTGGGGGCGAAGACCGTGAACTCGCTGCCGTTGAGCGTGTCGACGAGGTTCACGTTCGGGTTCAGCTTGCCCGACACCGCCGAGGTCAGCGTGGTCAGCATCGGGTTGTTCGACGCCGCGACGGCCACCGGATCCTGTGCCATGCCCGTCACCGAGCCCGGACCGGTGGGATTCTGCGCGGCATAGTCTGCGCAGCCGGGGCCGACGAGGTTGGCGGCGGGATCCATCGGCTGTTCCATCGGCGCCGGTGCGGCGGTGGTGGCGGCCACACTCGAACTGGTCTCCGCTGACGCGGAGGTGGAGGCGTCGTCCGAACATGCGGACACGGTCAGGATGGCGGCAGCGGTCAGGCTTGCTGCGGTAAATGCCTTGCGGTACTTGATCTTCATTGGGTCTTGCTCCCTGGTCATGGGCGGACGCTCTGCCCGCCCTCTGCACTGACACCGGGTATTCGGAGTGACGACCATCACGGATGGATGCGATTTCGAGCGCGTCACATTTGCGTCACACCTAGGCGCGCGCGGGTAAGCCGGCCGCGACGCGGCACAATGGATCGGTGAGCAGACGTCAGCGCGTGCTGATACTGGGCAGCACCGGCTCGATCGGTACCCAAGCGCTCGAGGTCATCGCCGACAACCCGGACCGCTTCGAGGTCGTCGGGCTGGCCGCAGGCGGTGGCAATCCAGCGCTGCTGTCGCAGCAGCGCGCCCAGACCGGCGTCACCAACATCGCGGTCGCCGACGATGCCGCGGCCACGCAGGTCGGCGATGTCACCTACGCCGGGCCAGATGCCGCCACCCAGCTGGTGGAGAACACCGAAGCCGACGTCGTGCTCAATGCCCTGGTGGGCGCGCTCGGCCTCAAACCCACCCTGGCCGCCCTGGCCAGCGGCGCGCGCCTGGCACTGGCCAACAAGGAATCGCTGGTCGCCGGCGGCCCGCTGGTCCTGAAGGCCGCCAAGCCAGGGCAGATCGTGCCCGTCGACTCCGAGCATTCGGCGATGGCCCAGTGCCTCAGGGGTGGCACCGCCGACGAAGTGGCCAAGATCGTGCTCACCGCGTCGGGCGGCCCGTTCCGCGGCTGGACCGCCGATCGGCTCGACCACGTCACGCCCGAGCAGGCCGGCGCGCATCCCACCTGGTCGATGGGCCCGATGAACACGCTCAACTCGGCGTCGCTGGTGAACAAGGGCCTGGAGCTCATCGAAACGCACCTGCTGTTCGGCATCGGCTACGACCGCATCGAGGTCGTCGTGCACCCGCAGTCGATCGTGCACTCGATGGTGACATTCACCGATGGCTCCACCCTGGCTCAAGCCAGCCCGCCCGATATGAAGCTGCCCATCGCGCTTGCCCTTGGCTGGCCGGCGCGAGTGCCGGCAGCGACCCTGGCCTGCGACTTCTCCCAGGCCGCGACCTGGGAGTTCGAGCCGCTGGACGCCGAGGTTTTTCCGGCCGTCGAGCTGGCTCGCGAGGCCGGTACGAAAGGCGGCTGCCTGACCGCTGTCTACAACGCGGCCAACGAGGAGGCAGCAGACGCCTTCCTCAGGGGCCGCATCCGCTTCCCGGCCATCGTGCGGACAATCGCCGAGGTCGTGCGCGCCGGGGACCAGTGGGCGGCCGAACCAGCTACCGTGGATGACGTACTTGACGCGCAACGCTGGGCCCGTGACCGGGCCAAGAGCGCGATTGAGCGTGAGTTTGCGGAAGAAGGAATAGCCACCAAATGATGTTTGTGCTTGGCATCGTGGCGTTCGCGCTGGCCATTTTGGTATCAGTGGCACTGCACGAATGCGGCCATATGTGGGTGGCGCGCGCGACCGGCATGAAGGTGCGCCGCTACTTCGTCGGCTTCGGTCCTACGCTGTGGTCGACGCGCCGGCCCAACGCACTGGGCTCGACCGAGTACGGCGTCAAGGCCATCCCGCTGGGAGGGTTCTGCGACATCGCGGGCATGACGTCCATCGAGGAACTGGCGCCCGACGAACACGAGCGCGCCATGTACAGGCAGAAGACATGGAAGCGCGCTGCGGTCCTGGTCGCAGGCCCCGGCATGAACTTCGTCATCGGTCTGGTCCTGATCTACGCCATCGCGGTCATCTGGGGACTGCCGAACCTGAACGCGCCAACCACCGCCATTGTTGGCGAAACCGGTTGTGTCGCAGCGCAAATCAGCAAAGACAAGATGGCGGAGTGCAGCGGCGCCGGCCCGGCGGCCGACGCAGGCATCCGGGCAGGCGATGTGATCGTCAAGATCGGCGACACCCCTGTCGCCACCTTCGACGAAGCCCGGTCCACGCTTCAGAAGGCGTCCGGTCCAACCCCCGTCGTCATCGAGCGCGACGGCGAACAGATCAGCACGGTCGTCAACGTCGCCCAGACCCAGCGGTTCACCGGCGAGGGCGACGAGGTCTCGACGGTGGGCGCCATCGGCATCAGCGCCGCGCAGTTCGGGCCGACGCAGTACAACCCGCTGTCGGCGGTGCCTGCGACGTTCGCGTTCACCGGCGACCTGGCCGTCGAACTGGGCAAGTCGCTGGCGAAGATCCCCACCAAGATCGGCGCGCTGGTTGACGCCATCGGCGGTGGTGAACGCGACCCCGAGACACCGATCAGCGTCGTCGGTGCCAGCATCATCGGCGGCGACACCGTCGACCACGGGCTGTGGGTGGCGTTCTGGTTCTTCCTGGCCCAGCTGAACTTCGTGCTCGGCGCGATCAACCTCATTCCGCTGCTGCCGTTCGACGGCGGCCACATCGCGATTGCGGTGTTCGAGAAGATTCGCAATATGATTCGTTCGGCACGCGGCATGGTGGCCGCGGCGCCGGTGAACTATCTCAAGCTCATGCCCGCTACCTACGTAATCTTGGTAGTGGTGGTCGGCTACATGCTGCTGACCGTGACCGCTGACCTGGTCAACCCGATCAGGTTGTTCCAGTAGGAGACTTAATAATGTCCACCGGCTCCATTGGTTTAGGTATGCCGGCACCGCCCGCGCCCACCCTGGCCCCGCGACGCAAGACCCGTCAACTGATGGTGGGGGACGTCGGCGTCGGCAGCGACTATCCCGTGGCCGTGCAATCGATGACGACCACCAGGACCCACGACGTCAACGCGACGTTGCAGCAGATCGCCGAACTCACGGCGACCGGATGCGACATCGTCCGAGTGGCCTGCCCCCGGCAGGAAGACGCCGACGCGCTGGCCGAGATCGCCCGGCACAGCCAGATCCCGGTCATCGCCGACATCCACTTCCAGCCCAAGTACATCTTCGCCGCGATCGACGCCGGTTGTGCCGCCGTGCGAGTTAATCCCGGAAATATCAAGGAGTTTGACGGCCGGGTCGGCGAGGTCGCCAAGGCAGCAGGCGCGGCAGGTATCCCGATTCGCATCGGCGTCAACGCCGGCTCGCTGGACAAGCGCTTCATGACCAAATATGGCAAGGCCACCCCGGAGGCCCTCGTCGAAAGTGCGCTGTGGGAGGCGTCGCTGTTCGAGGAGCACGGCTTCGGTGACATCAAGATCAGCGTGAAACACAACGATCCGGTGATCATGGTCGCCGCCTACGAACTGCTGGCGGCCCGGTGCGACTACCCGCTGCATCTCGGCGTCACCGAGGCAGGCCCGGCGTTCCAGGGCACGATCAAGTCCGCCGTCGCGTTCGGGGCCTTGCTGTCTAAGGGAATTGGCGACACCATCCGCGTATCGCTGTCGGCGCCGCCCGCCGAAGAGGTGAAGGTCGGCAACCAGATCCTGGAATCGCTGAACCTGCGGCCGCGCGGCCTGGAGATCGTGTCGTGTCCGTCGTGCGGACGCGCCCAGGTCGACGTCTACACGCTGGCCAACGCCGTCAGCGCCGGGCTGGACGGGCTCGACGTCCCGTTGCGTGTCGCGGTAATGGGTTGTGTGGTCAATGGTCCCGGTGAAGCACGCGAGGCGGACCTCGGGGTTGCGTCAGGTAACGGCAAGGGCCAGATTTTTGTCAAGGGTGAGGTGATCAAGACCGTGCCCGAGGCGCAGATCGTCGAGACCCTGATCGAAGAGGCGATGAGACTGGCCTCCGAAATGGGTGAAATGGGTGCGGCACCCGGGACAGACGCAAGCGGTTCGCCGATTGTGACCGTAAGCTAAAGCACGACCCTGTGAGCGGGGTCACCACCGCCCTGGACCGGTAGAAAGAGTCTCCATGTCGGCTCCGCCGCTTTTTCGCTTCGTCGATGAGCGACGGGTATCGGTGGTCCGTGACGCCACGGCGGTGCGCCACGTGCTCGACGACGATCCCGTTGGCTCCTGCATGGTGGCCTCGCGGGTGGCAGAGCACGGCATCGAACCGTCCGCCATCGGTGGTGAGTTGTGGACACGGCGGCGCGCGAGCGAATCGCTCTGCTACGCGGGCGCCAATCTGATCCCGCTACGCGGCGAAGTCGATGACCTACACGCGTTCGCCGACAAGGCGATGAGCACGGCGCGGCGATGCTCATCGCTTGTGGGCCGCGCCGAGTTGGTAATGCCGACGTGGCAGCGGCTCGAACACGCCTGGGGCCCGGCGCGCGACGTGCGCGAGCACCAGCCGCTGATGGCGTTGAGCACCGCACCGAACTGCCCGATCGACCCGGCCGTGCGGCCAGTCCGAGCCGACGAACTCGACGCGTACCTCATCGCGGCCATCGACATGTTCATCGGTGAGGTCGGCATCGATCCGCGCGTCGGCGACGGTGGACGTGGCTATCGGCGCCGGCTCGCCGGATTGATAGCTGCCGGCCGTGCATGGGCCCGCTTCGAGCGGGGCCAGGTGGTCTTCAAGGCAGAGGTCGGATCGCAGTCGCCGGCGGTCGGCCAAATCCAAGGTGTGTGGGTGCATCCCGATTGGCGCGGCCGCGGCATGGGCACTGCCGGCACCGCCGCGTTGGCGGCCGCGGTCGTGCGCAGCGGTCGTATCGCCAGCCTGTACGTCAATAGCTTCAACACCGTCGCGAGGGCCACCTACGCACGCATCGGCTTCACCGAGGTGGGAACGTTCGCGACGGTTCTGCTGGATTGACGGCCCGGGCCGCTGGTTAGGCTTCACGTCATGACCGAGGACGACGGCAGAGTTGCCCGCAGAGAAATCGCCGACGCGCTGGTACGGGCACTCGAACGCCGGCACGAGCTTCTGGATGTGGTCGTGGAATCCGAGGACTACGACGCCGCGATCGAAGCGATCGCAAGCCGGCTCGGCACGTCACACGCTGCAGGCGAAGCGGTGCTCCGGTTGTCATTCGACCGGCTCACCCGAGTGTCGCGGCGCAGAATCGCGGCCGAACTCGAGGATCTGAACAACCAGCTGAGCTTCACCATGGGGGAGCAGGCGAGTTCCGAGCGGAACCTCGTGCTGCGGCCATTCGCGGCCGACCTGGACCGCGACATCTTCGCCGCGCGCACAGACGACATGCGTTCGGCAGGAGACGGCTCGGGTGCGCCCGCCGGCGATCTCGACGACGAGATTCGCGCCGCCGTCAGCCGGGTCGACGCCGAAGAGGCGGCGTGGTTGGTGGCCATAGACGGATCACACAAGGTCGGCATGGTGTTCGGCGAG